>JAJZHK010000013.1 GCA_021804565.1 Pseudomonadota bacterium
GCTTTCTCCGGCAAGGACCCGTCCAAGGTCGATCGCTCAGCGGCTTACGCCGGTCGTTACGTCGCCAAAAACATCGTGGCGGCCGGCCTGGCGGATCGCTGCGAGATCCAGGTCTCCTACGCCATCGGCGTTGCCGAGCCGACCTCGATTTCGGTCAACACCTTCGGGACCGGCAAGATCGAGGAGTCGCGTCTGGTGGAGCTCATCCGTGAGCATTTCCAGCTGCGTCCCTACGGTCTGATCCGTCAGCTCGACCTGCTCCATCCGATGTACCAGGATACGGCGTCCTACGGCCATTTTGGCCGGCAAAGCCAGCGGGTCACCCGCTATGGGCAGAGCTTTGACACCTTCACCTGGGAGCGTACCGACCGCGCCGAAGCCCTGCGCGCTGCGGCGGGCCTCGCCTGAGTCTGCCGGCTCTGGCCTGACTGCGCTCATGCCAGAGTCGGTGATTTCCCCTGCATTTGACCACTCGCCATGGTTCACAGCTTGCTCGCTTTGGTAGACAATAGCGCCTTTACGGCCTAGTCCCCCCGGAGAGTTTCATGACCGCAAGACCCTTGCCTGAACGTCGACTGGCCAACGCCTTGCGTATCCTGGCCATGGATGCCGTCGAAAAAGCGCAGTCGGGACATCCAGGGGCCCCGATGGGGATGGCGGACATCGCCGAGGTGCTCTGGCGCGAGTTTCTCAAGCACGACCCGGCGCAGCCAGGCTGGCAGGATCGTGATCGTTTCGTGCTCTCCAATGGTCATGGTTCCATGCTGCTCTACGGTCTGCTGCATCTGAGCGGTTACGATCTGAGCCGTCAGGACCTGGAGAGTTTTCGCCAGCTGCACTCGCGCACCCCAGGCCACCCTGAGTACGGCTACACGCCAGGGGTGGAGACCACCACCGGTCCGCTGGGTCAGGGTCTGGCCAATGCCGTCGGCATGGCCATCGCCGAGAAGACCCTGGCCGCCCAGTTCAATCGTCCGGGTCACACCGTCGTTGATCACCGCACCTACGTGTTTGTCGGCGACGGCTGCCTGATGGAGGGGATCTCGCACGAGGTCTGCTCGCTGGCGGCTACCCTCGGCCTCGGCAAGCTCACCTGTTACTACGACGACAACGGGATATCGATAGACGGCGAGGTCGAAGGCTGGTTCAGCGACGACACCGCGGCGCGTTTTCGTGCCTATGGCTGGCAGGTGCTTGGTCCGCTCGATGGCCATGACCGTGAGGCCCTGATCGCCGCCACCGTGGCTGCGCATGCCGAGACGCAGCGACCCAGCCTGATCATCTGCAAGACGGTGATCGGCGCCGGCGCCCCTTCCAAGCAGGGCAAGGAAATCTGCCATGGCGCCCCCCTCGGGGCGGCCGAGATCGCCGCGGCACGCGCCGCCCTGGCCTGGGATCTGCCACCTTTTGAGATCCCTGAGGATGTGCGCTGTGCCTGGGATGCGCGGGCGCGTGGGGCCGAGCAGCAGCGCCAGTGGCAGGCCCGCTGGCAGTCTTACCAGCAGGCTTATCCGGAGCTGGCCGTTGAGCTGCAGCGGCGCCTGGCCGGCGAGCTGCCGGCCGACTTTCTCGCCAGCAGCACCGCCTGGATCCGTCAGGTTGCGGCGGCGGCGGAGAGCATCGCCTCGCGCAAGGCTTCGCAGCAGTCCATACAGGCCTTGTCCGCCTGGTTGCCGGAGCTGCTCGGCGGTTCCGCCGACCTGGCGGGTTCCAACCTGACCCTCTGGCAAGGTGCCCGTGGTGTGCAGGAGCACGCCGATGGCAACTATATTCACTACGGTGTGCGTGAGTTCGGTATGGCGGCCATCATGAACGGCCTGGCCCTGCACGGCGGTTTTCTGCCTTTTGCCGGCACCTTCCTGATTTTTATGGAGTATGCGCGCAACGCCGTGCGTATGGCGGCGCTCATGCGCCTGCGCGTCATCCTGGTTTTGACCCACGACTCTATCGGTCTGGGCGAGGATGGTCCGACCCATCAGCCGGTGGAGCAGCTGGCCGCTTTGCGCAGCACCCCGGGTCTGCACACGTGGCGACCGGCTGACGCCCTCGAGACGGCGGTGGCCTGGCAACAGTCGGTGCTCTATCGCGGGCCCAGCGCGCTGATACTCTCGCGGCAGAACCTGCCGGCGCAGGCGCGGGATCCTGAGCAGATCGCTGCGGTAGCCCGCGGTGCTTATGTGCTGCAAGATTGTGCCGGCAGCCCCGAGCTCATCCTCATGGCGACCGGTTCTGAGCTCGCTCTGGTGCAGGCGGCCGCCCAGCGGCTGACCCAGTCAGGGCGGCGGGTGCGGGTGGTCTCCATGCCCTGTATGGAAGTCTTTCTGGCCCAGGACGCCAGCTACCGTGAGGCGGTCTTGCCAAGCGCCGTACGCAAGCGCCTGGCGGTCGAGGCGGCGCATCCGCAACCCTGGTTCCGTTTTGTCGGACTCGATGGTCGGGTCATCGGTATGGAGAGTTTTGGCGAGTCGGGACCTGCGGCCGCCTTGTTCCAGCACTTTGGCTTCACCGTCGACGCTGTGCTTGAGGCTGCGACCGCCCTATGAAGCGACCTCTGCGTGTCGCCATCAATGGCTATGGCCGCATAGGGCGTCATGTGCTGCGTGCCTGGCATGAGCGGGGGGCGCGCGATCGCGTCCATATCGTCGCCATCAATGATGTGGCTGACGCCCTGACCCTGGCGCATCTGACCCGCTACGACAGCACCCATGGCCGTTTCGCTGCCAGTGTCGGCGTCGATGGCGAGTATCTCCATATCGACGGCCAGCGTATCCGCGTGCTGGCCGAGGCCGAGCCTGGGAAGCTGCCCTGGGCTGAACTGGCTGTCGATGTCGTGCTCGAGTGCACCGGTCTGTTCCGCAGCCGGGCGGCGGCGGCCGAGCATCTACGCGCTGGCGCGGCGCGGGTGATCATCGGGGCGGCTCCTTTCGACCCGGTCGATGCCCTCATCGTCCAGGGGATCAATGAGCAGGACTTGCGTCCCGAGCATCAGGTCATCTCGTCGGTGTCTTGCACCACCCATGCCCTGATGCCCCTGCTCTTGCTGCTCGACGAAGCTCTCGGTCTACAGTCGGTGCTCTTGACCGAGGTGCATGCGCAGACCTCCGACCAGCCGACCCTGGATCATGTGCATCGCGATCTGCGTCGTGCCCGCGCCAGCGGTCACAACATCATTCCGACCACCACCAGCGCCCTGGCGGCGGTGCGCCAGCTCATGCCCGGCCTGCTCATCGATGGCCACTCCCTGCGCGTGCCGACCCTGGTGGTGGCGGCGGTCGAGCTCAACCTCTGCAGCCGGCGCCGGTGGCCGGTGGCGCAGATCAACGCGCTCTTTCGCGAGGCCAGCCTGGGCCGCTACGCCGGCATACTCGCTTACACCGAAGACGAGCTGGTGTCCTCCGACTTTATCCATCGACCGGAGTCCTGCATCTTCGATGCCACCCAGACCCGGCAGGTGGGAGAACAGACACGCGTGCTTGCGTGGTACGACAATGAATGGGGCTATGCCTGTCGCCTGCTCGAGCTGGTGCTGGGGATGGCCGCCACCCAATGATGAAGCCAGTTCAGGGAGATGGATGCATGCAAGTCATCAAGATGAGTGAACTCGATTTGCGTGGTCAGCGGGTGCTGATCCGTGAAGACCTCAACGTGCCGGTCCGTCAAGGCGTGATCACCAGCGATGCCCGTCTGGTGGCTGCCCTGCCGACCTTGCGCATGGCCCTGGACCAGGGCGCCAGGGTCATGGTCTGCTCCCATTTGGGGCGGCCGGTTGAAGGCGAGGTCAGTGAGGAGAACTCCTTGCAGGCGGTCGCTGACTACCTGAGCGCTGCGCTCGAACAGCCGGTCCCGCTCATCCGTGACTACCTGCAGCAGCCCCCGCAGGTCGATGAAGGGCAGCTGGTGCTGCTCGAAAATGTGCGCTTCAACCGTGGTGAAAAGAAAGATGCCGAGGAACTCGCGCGCGCCTACGCCAGCCTCTGTGATGTCTACGTCATGGACGCCTTCGGGACGGCACATCGTGCCGAGGCCTCCACGCATGGCGTCGCCCGCTTTGCCAAGGTGGCTTGTGCCGGGCCGCTGCTGGCGGCTGAACTCGACGCGCTCGGTCGGGCCATGCACCAGCCGGCGCGCCCCATGGTGGCCATCGTTGCCGGCTCGAAAGTGTCGACCAAGCTCGACGTGCTCAACGCGCTGTCGACGGTCTGTGACCAGCTCATCGTCGGCGGCGGTATAGCCAACACCTTTCTTGCCGCCGCCGGTTTTCCTATCGGCCGTTCGCTGTGCGATCACGAACTCATCGAGACGGCGCGCCGTCTCGCCACCCGGGTGGCGGTGCCTTTGCCGATCGACGTTGTGGTGGCCAAGGCCGATGGCGAGATCGACGACTTCCTGGCTTGGGCACAAAAAGCCAAGCCGGTCATCAAGACGGTGCGCGAGGTCGCGGCCGACGACATGATCCTCGACGTCGGTCCGCAGACCCGTTCCATGTTCGCCGATCTGCTCGGCCATGCGCGCACCATCTTGTGGAATGGTCCGGTCGGTGTTTTTGAAGCCGACGCCTTTGGGGCCGGCACCCAGGCGCTGGCGACGGCGATCGCTGACAGTCATGCCTTTTCCATCGCTGGAGGGGGGGACACCTTGGCCGCTATCGACAAATACGGTGTCGGCCGTAATATTTCCTATATTTCCACGGGCGGCGGGGCTTTTCTCGAGTTTGTCGAAGGCAAGACCCTGCCTGCCGTGGCCGCATTGCAGGCCGCCGCCAGCGCCACCCCTCAAGGAGAATGATAGATGGCTCTCATCACTTTGCGTCAGCTGCTCGATCACGCGGCTGAAAACAGCTACGGCGTTCCCGCCTTCAACGTCAACAACCTCGAGCAGATGCGTGCCATCATGGAGGCGGCCGACAAAACCGATGCGCCGGTCATCGTCCAGGCCTCGGCAGGTGCCCGCCGTTACGCCGGGGCGCCTTTTCTCCGTCATCTCATCCTCGCCGCCATCGAAGAGTTTCCGCACATCCCGGTGGTCATGCATCAGGATCATGGCGTCAGCCCGGCGGTCTGCCTGCGCTCGATGCAGCTGGGCTTCAGCTCGGTGATGATGGACGGTTCGCTGGCCGAAGATGGCAAGACCCCGACCGACTACGACTACAATGTGCGCGTCACCCGCAACGTCGTCGCCAGCGCCCATGCCTGCGGGGTGTCGGTGGAGGGCGAGATCGGTTGTCTGGGCTCGCTGGAGACCGGCATGGCCGGTGAGGAAGATGGTGTCGGTGCCGAAGGGGTGCTCGATCACTCGCAATTGCTGACCGATGTCGATGAGGCTGAGCGCTTCGTTCGCGATACCGGCGTCGATGCTCTCGCCATCGCCATCGGCACTTCACACGGTGCCTATAAATTCACGCGGCCTCCTACCGGCGACATTCTCTCGATCGAGAGGGTCAAGCAGATCCATGCGCGCATCCCCAACACCCATCTGGTCATGCACGGCTCAAGCTCGGTGCCGCAGGAGTGGCTGGCGGTGATCAACGAGCATGGTGGCCAGATCAAGGAGACCTATGGGGTTCCCGTCGAGCAGATCGTCGAGGCCATACGGCACGGCGTGCGCAAGGTCAACATCGACACCGACCTGCGTCTGGCGGCCACCGGGGCCATACGCAAGCATCTGCATACGCGTCCGCAGGAGTTCGATCCGCGTCAGTACCTCAAGGACAGTATCGTCGCCATGCGTGACATCGCCATCGCTCGCTACGAGGCCTTCTCGACGGCCGGTCAGGCCAGCAAGATCAAGCCGCTTTCGCTGGAGGTCATGGCGCAGCGCTACGGATCCTGATCAGGATCCAGCTGCGGCTTGCTGCCGTTGCAGCTGTGGCCGTCGAGCGTGGCGACCACCGGCCCCAGCTCTGTCGCCTGGATGGGACGTATCTCCACCCGGGCGACGCCCTGGTGGGTGATGCCCAGGGCCTGAGCAGCGGCATAAGACAGATCGATGATGCGATGACGGTTGTGCGGCCCGCGGTCGTTGATACGAACCACCACACGGCGGTCGGTTCCGACCACGCTGACTTCGACCAGTGAGCCCAAGGGCAGGCTGCGATGGGCGGCGGTCAGCATGCTGGTCTGAAAGCGCTCGCCGCTGCTGGTGCGGCGTCCCTTGAAGCCTTTGCCGTACCAGGAGGCGAGCCCTTGCAGGGGCCCGCTCAGGTCGGCGCTGTCGATGCGATCGCTGATCGAGCTCTGCAGTTCAGGCATGGGCAGATGCACCACAGCGAGCTCATCGGCTGTCGTGTAAGCGCTCAGCGTCAAGGCCAGAGCCAGCCATCGGGCAGCATGTTTGCTTGTCATGGAGTCACCTCTATCCCTGCGGCGCTGGCGGCAGAAGCTGCATCAGTTGCTGCAGAAACCGCTCGTAGGCGAGTTCGGCAGGCCAGGGTTGCCATGCCGGGCCGCCATAGATGGGCTGCAGAACATCCTCATCCAGGGCCTCTGCGGCGATGCGCAAAATATCACGCGCCTCGTGCGCAGGCCAACCCGCGACATGCACCGCCTCGCTGGCGGCAGCCAGCCGGTCGGCGCGTTTGTGCAGACGGTAACCCAGCTCGTCCCAATCCGGCAAGTCATAGCGTCGGGCGACCGCTTCGGTGAGCCTGTCGGTCAAGGCCTTGAAAGCCGGCCCGAGGTAGGGCTTGAGCACCGACAGCGGGTCAAAACCGAGCAGGCCCTCTTCGGCGTCATGGAGCAGCTCGCGCAGCAGCGCGCCGCGATCCTGCAGCGGCTGCTCCGGATCGAGGCGGCGCAAATGCATCACCGTCAGGCTGTGCTGTGCGACCGATAGGGGGTGTTGCCAGGCGGAGTGACCGCCCCAGCGGTAGGTGCGCGCCAGGCCCAGGGCGAGGTCTTCATGGTCCCAGTCCTGGGCGGAGGGATGCAGCAGGTCCAGATGCTTGCCTGAGGGCAGACGCACCCAGGCACGCTGATGCAAGCCTTCTTCCATTCAGTAGAGCACGCGCGTACGTATGGTGCCCTCGATATGCTGCAGCTTTTCCAGGGCCATGGCCGAGTACTCGGCGTCGACATCGACGACCAGGTAGCCGACGTCTTCCTGGGTCATCAGCGACTGGGCGCTGATGTTGATGCCGTTTTGCGCAAAGACCTGGTTGATCGCCGACAGCACCCCCGGCATATTGCGATGGATGTGCAGCAGGCGATGCTTGCCGGCCTGCATGGGCATGGCGACTTCCGGGAAATTGACCGCTGACAGGGTGGTGCCGTTGTCTGAGTAACGCACGAACTTCTCGGCGACTTCCAGACCGATATTGGCCTGTGCCTCGAGCGTCGAACCACCGATGTGCGGGGTCAGGATGACATTGTCGAAACCGCGCAGCGGCGAGAGAAACTCTTCGCCATTGGCTTTGGGTTCCTTGGGGAAGACGTCGATGGCGGCGCCGGCGAGGTGCTTGCTGTGCAGTGCGGCGGCGAGGGCGTCGATATCGACACAGGTCCCGCGTGCGGCATTGATGAAGATGCCGCCGGCTTTCATCTGGGCGAAGTGCTCGGCGCGCATCATGTTGCGGGTCGAGGGCAGGTCGGGCACATGCAGGGAGACCACGTCAGCCTGGGCCAGCAGCTCTTCCATGCTGCCCACCTGACGGGCATTGCCCAGGGGCAGCTTGGTGACGACGTCGAAATAGATCACGTGCATGCCGAGGGCCTCGGCCAGCACCGACAGCTGCGAGCCTATGCTGCCATAACCGACGATCCCCAGGGTTTTGCCACGGGTTTCATAGGAGCCTTCGGCCGACTTGCTCCAGCCGCCACGATGGACAAGGGCGTTCTTTTCGGGAATGCCGCGCAGCATCAGGATCAGCTCGGCGAGCACCAGCTCGGCCACCGAACGGGTGTTGGAGTAGGGGGCATTGAACACCGGGATGCCGAGTTGGCGAGCCTTGACCAGGTCGACCTGGTTGGTACCTATGCAAAAGCAGCCGATGGCGATCAGCTTGTTGGCCGCCTCGAGCACCCGCGCGGTCAGCTGGGTGCGCGAGCGTATGCCCACGAAGTGGGCGTCGCGGATACGCTCGATCAGGGCCTCTTCGTCGAGTGCCGTCTTGAGATAGTCGATCTGGCTGTAGCCGTGCTGCTTGAGGACATCCAGGGCATTCTGGTGCACGCCTTCAAGAAGAAGAAAGCGGATCTTGGACTTGTCCAGCGAGAACTGACTCATAGGAATACCCCCTGCAATGGGCACCGAAACGGGCGCATCGGGTGCCGCGAAGAAAATAGGCTGCTATGTTAGCATAAGCGGCCTGCATAGACATGATCCATGAATGAAGCGGAGTTGCCGATGAACCTGACCCCCGAGGATATCCTCATCCTGCAGTCCATCGTAGGTGATGAGCGTGTACGCACCGACGCCGACAGTCTGGCGGTTTACGGACGTGACTGGACACGGGTGTTCAGTCCGGCGCCGGCGGCGGTGGTTTTTCCGGGTTCGGCGGAGCAGGTTCAGGCCCTGGTGCTGCGCGCCCAGGAAAGGCGCTGGGCCCTGGTTCCCTCCGGCGGGCGTACCGGGCTCTCCGGTGCGGCGGTGGCCGAGCGCGGCGAGATCGTGGTCAGTTTCGATCGCATGAACCGTATCCTCGATTTTATCGCCGAGGACCGCATGGTGAAGGTCGAAGCCGGTGTCGTCACCCAGCAGTTGCAGGCGTATGCCAGCGAACGCGGCCTTTACTATCCGGTCGATTTTGCCAGTGCCGGCTCCAGCCAGATGGGCGGCAATATCGGTACCAACGCCGGCGGCATCAAGGTCATACGCTACGGCATGACGCGCGACTGGGTCATGGGGCTGAAGGTGGTCACCGGTCGTGGCGACATCCTCGAGCTCAACGGTGGCATGATCAAAAATGCCACCGGTTACGATTTGCGGCATCTGTTCATCGGCGCCGAAGGTACCCTGGGTTTTGTCGTCGAGGCGACGATCGCGCTGGAGCGCGCCCCGCGGGATCTGCGCGTGATGGTCCTCGGGGTGCCGGATTTTGCGGCGGTGATGCCGCTGTTGCAGGCTTTTCGTGAGCAGATCGAGCTGAGTGCCTTTGAGTTCTTTTCCGAGCTCGCCTTGCAGCTGGTGGTCGAGCGTACCGGCCTGCCGCGACCCTTCGCCGGCAGTGCGCCGTTTTATGTCCTCATCGAGTTCGAAGGCGAGCATGCCAGCACGGTCGAGACAGCCCTCGATCTGTTCAGCGCCGCGCTCGAGCATGGCTGGGTCGTCGATGGGGTGCTCAGCCAGAGCGAGACCCAGGCTGAGCAGCTTTGGCGTCTGCGTGAAGACATTTCGGAAACGCTGGCGCCGCACACCCCCTACAAGAATGACATCTCGGTGATCATCCGCCATGTGCCGGCCTTTATCGCCGACATCGACGCCATCGTCGCCCGCGAGTATCCCGATCTGCGCGTCGTCTGGTTCGGTCATATCGGCGACGGTAATTTGCACCTGAACATACTCAAGCCGGCCGACCAGCCGATCGCCCAGTTCGTCGAGCGCTGCCAGCGCGTCAATCTGCGGGTGTTCGACGTCGTGCGCTCCTATGCCGGCTCGATTTCTGCTGAGCATGGCGTGGGGCTGACCAAAAAGCCCTACCTCGAGTACACCCGCAGCCCGGCCGAGATCGCCTATCTGCGGGCGATCAAGGCGGTCTTTGATCCCTGTAACATCATCAATCCTGGCAAGATCTTCGATCAGCTGCCGGAAAGCCTGGGGGAGAACTGAGATGCCTGTCGTCGACTTTTTCTATGATCTGGTCAGTCCCTACAGCTACCTGGCGGCGACACAGATGGCCCCTATCGAGGCCCTGGCGCAGGTGCAGTGGCGGCCTTTCTGGCTGGCCGGCGTGATGAAAGCCAGTGCCAATACGCCGCCTTTCATGGTGCCGGCCAAGGCTCAGTACATGAGCCAGGACCTGCGCCGCATGGCGGCTTACTATGGGGTCAAGCTGCAGATGCCGCAGCGCTTTCCCCTGGACACCCTGAGCGCCATGCGTTGCCTGCATGCGCTTGCCGAACCGGTGCGGGCGACGACGTCGCTGGCGCTGTTCGAGGCGCTTTGGGTCGAAGGTCGCGACATCAGCGAGGTCGAGGTGCTCAAAGACCTGCTCGGGGCCGAGCTGGTTGAGCGTGCCGCCAGCGCCGGGATCAAGCTGGCTTTGAAAGAGACCACCGACGAGGCGGTCATGCGCGGGGCTTTTGGTGCGCCCAGCCTGTTTCTTGACGACGAGCTGTTTTTTGGTTGCGACAGACTGGCCCTGCTCGAGCATCGCCTGAGTCATCGTGGTGGAGGGCAGGTCTGATGCAGCCAGGCAAGATCGTCTGTGTCGGCCGTAACTACGCCGAGCACGCGCGCGAGCTGGGGCATGCGCTGCCTGAGCAGCCCTTGCTGTTCATGAAGCCCGGTAGCGCCGTGGCTGATCTGACCCAGGCGGTCGCCATCCCCCTCGATTGCGGTGCCTGTCACCATGAAACCGAGATCTGCGTGCGCCTGTCGCAAGCGTTGTGCCGCGCCAGCCCGGCCCAGGCACGACAGGCCATCGACGGCGTAGGCCTGGGCCTCGATCTGACCTTGCGCGATCTGCAGGCCCAGCTGAAGGCGGCCGGTCATCCCTGGGAGCGTGCCAAGGCCTTCGATGGTGCCGCCGTGCTCGGTCCTTTCTGGGCGCCTGAGCAGCTGCCGGCCCTTGATGAGCTGGAGTTCTTTCTCGACGTCGACGGTCAGCGTCGGCAGACAGGTCACAGCCGCGACATGCTCTGGGGCATCGTCGACCTGCTCAGCCATATCAGCCATGTCTTCCGTCTGCAGCCGGGGGACGTCGTGATGAGCGGGACCCCGGCTGGGGTGGCGCCCTTGGCGGTCGGTCAGCGTCTGCGTCTGGGCCTGGCCGGCCATGAGCTGCACACCGAGGTTGTCGCGGGCCCGTGCTAGGTGTTGGCTCCGTTGCGCTTCATTGCTGGAGAAACTGGATGATGCGGCGACGTTCGCGCTTGTCCGGCCGCAGGCGCGGCGCCAGAGGCCGG
Source organism: Pseudomonadota bacterium (assembly GCA_021804565.1). Taxonomy (GTDB): domain Bacteria; phylum Pseudomonadota; class Gammaproteobacteria; order Pseudomonadales; family Moraxellaceae; genus JAJZHK01. Next base: position 11,061 of record JAJZHK010000013.1, read on the forward strand.
GCCTGCAACGCCTGCAGGCGGCGGCGTTCGATGCTCGCCGCGCTCTCCTGGTAGAGAGTCTGCGCCTGGCTGGCGGGGCCGCGTTCGTCGCTGAGGGCGAGCACTTCGATCTCTTTTTCGACCTCCCCCTGGCGGATTTGCAAGATCATGCCGATCTGGACGACCTTGCTGACTTTGACGCGGGCGCCCTGACAGTGCACCTTGCCCCCCTCGATGGCGGCCTTGGCCAGGCTGCGTGTCCGAAAAAAACGTGCCGCCCACAACCAGCGGTCGATACGCAGGCGCTCATCGGCGTTCATCGCGGAGTCTCCATACCGGCGACCCAGGCGGGCATGATCTGATGAAAGTCATCGATCGCCGGATGGCGCAGGTTTTGTCGTGGCGGTAGCTGGGAGTCAGGCTGTCGTATGCACAAAACCTGGGCGATGCCGTAGGCCTGTGCCGCGTCGAGGACCTCTTCGCTGTCATCGATGAACAGGCTGCGACTGGGCGTCAAGGGGAACTTTCTCGCCAGTGCCGTCCAGAAGTCGGCGGACTCCTTGGCGGCGCCGAGCTCATGAGAGCAGATGATGGCGTCAAAGTGTGCCGCCAGACCGGTGACATCCAGCTTGAGAGCCAGACTGTGGTGGTGGGCGTTGGTGACCAGCCAGCGCTGACAGCCGCGGCGGCGCAGCGCCTCGAGAAAAGCCAGGGTGTGCGGGCGCAAACGTATCTGTTCGCGCTGGCTGTGCTTGAGCGCGACCAGGTCGAGCCCCAGCTCTTCGCTCCAGAAATCAACGCTATACCAGGTGAGGCGGCCGCGCTCCTTATGGTATCTTGCTTCGAGCTCCTGGCGCGCCTGCGCCAGCTCACGGCCGTGCCGCTGAGCCCAGTGCAGGGGCACGAGCTGACGCCAAAAATGATTGTCAAACTGCAGGTCCAGCAAGGTGCCATCCATGTCGAGCATGACAAGATCGATGGTGTTCCAGTCCACAGTCATAGGCCCAGTCCCCACACGTGAAGATCGCTATGGATGAGAGTGTGCCACGAAACGAGGCCATCTGCCTCGAGCGTATGCTGCAGGCGGCGCAAGCTGCGGTGCAGCGTATTTTGCCTATCTACGCCGATGCGCAGCGCTGGCAGCTCCGCTACAAGGCCGATGCCTCGCCGCTGACCCTGGCCGATCGCCAGTCCCACGACTGCATCTGCGCCGGGCTTGCCGGCCTGGGCTATCCGGTCATCAGCGAGGAGATGGAGGTCTTGCCGGCATGCGCTCCTGAGGGGCGCTATTTTTTGCTGGATCCGCTCGATGGCACGCGCGAGTTCCTGGCGGGCAATGGCGAGTTCACCGTCAATATCGCTTTGATCGAAGACGGCCGGCCCCTGCTCGCGGTCATCGCGGTGCCCGCCGATGGCCGGCTGTTCCATGCCCAGCGCGGTCAGGGCGCTTGGCAGGGCAGGCAGCGTTTGCGGGTGCAGCCGGTGTCCAGGGTCTTGCGGGTGGGGGTGAGCCGCCACCATGGCCAGGGCGAAGGCGAGGCCCTCGCCGCCGCGGCCCTGGGGCTCGACTTGCGCATGGTGGCGCGCGGCAGTTCCCTGAAAATGGTGGACATCGCCACCGGTGAGCTGGATTTTTGCTTGCGTCTGGGGCCGACGATGGCGTGGGACACGGCGGCGGCCCAGCTCCTCCTCGAGGAAGCCGGCGGCGGACTCTATGACCTGCACGGCGAGGCGCTGGTCTATCGTGGCCCCTGGCGGAACCCGGGTTTTTTTGCCACGGCCTTGTCCGTCTCGGACTCCTTGGCCTTGTTGTCGCTCGACCATTCCTGAACACGGTGGCCACCGCGACCTTCCGGGCTGAGCAGACCCCACAGCTCTTTCTGCGCGCTTTGCGCCTGCTGCGCGAAGGTCCAGGGCGGGTTGACCAGCAGCAGTCCGCTGCCATTGAGACCTAAAGCCTGATCGGCGGGCTTGACGCAGAGCTCACAGCTGAGCATGCGCGGCAGTCCGGCAGCGGCCAGCTGGCGCAGGAAGCGGCGCGTCTGTACCTCGTGTTTGATCGGGTACCAGAGCGCAAAAACCCCGGTGGGCCAGCGCTTCCAGGCGTTGAGCAGGAGGGCCTGGACGGGCTTCCAGTCGTCGCGTTCTTCCTCATAGGGCGGATCGATGAGCACCAGCCCTCGCCGTTCCGGCGGCGGGGTGAGGGCGGGGATGCCCTCGTAGGCGTCGCGTTCATGCACGGCGAGACCGTTCTGTGTTCTCGCCCAGGCGCGCAGGGCCTCGCACTCCTCATGCTCGCGTTCGATGAGCAGGCCACGATCGCCGGCCCGCAGGCGGCTGGCGATCAGGGCGGGTGATCCGGGATAGGCCTGTCCCGACCCGAGCTGACGCAGGCGATGGACCGCCTGCAGGTAGTCGCGAACCCAGGCATGATGGGCGCGGCGTGGCTCGGGCATACGCCCTATGCCGTCACGAAATTCGCCACTGCGCTGGGCGCTGACCTGGGACAGGTCATAGACGCCACGGCCGGCGTGGCTGTCGATGACGCACAAAGGGCTGTCCTTGCGCATCAGCAGCTCGAGCAGGCCGAGCAGGAGCACATGTTTGTGGACATCGGCAAAATTGCCGGCATGAAAGGCGTGACGATAGTTCATGATCAGGCGTTCGAAGCTTGGGGCGGAGGGCTATCCTAGCCCCAGGCGCAAGGCGCCGCCAGCATTTCTTGATCAGCGCACGGAAAGTCGACCTGGGAGTCGGCTGAGCATCTGCGCATACATGCGCAAGTCGCCAAGCAGACTGTAGAAGGGATGGCGAAATGTCGCAGGCCGGTTGTGCTCAAAGAAAAAATGACCTATCCAGGCGGGACCATAACCGAGCAGGGGCAGCAGCCAGAGCCAGCGCGGCTGATCTTGCAGCACGGCCAACGCGAGGGTGAGCAGAACGGCGCTGGTGCCAGCGTAGTGCAGGCGCCGGCAGATTGGGTGCTGATGCTGGGCCAGGTAGTCAGGATAGAACTCGGCGAAGCTGCTCATGGCTGTTCCTGCATGCGGGCCAGGGGGTTGGCGGTGGCTGTTGCGAGGCGCCGCAAGGTGTTGCCATCGACGTGGTGGAAGAGCTCGTTCTGGCCGGCGATCGCCAGCACCGTGTCTTCTTCATACGACCAGCGGCCGTCGTCGTGGATGGTCACCTCGATGCGGAACTCGACGGTCCGAAAGGCGCGCTCGAGAAAGGGGTTGGAGCAGATGCCGTAGCAGGGGTCGCCGGCGCGTGCGCGCAGTTCGAACCGGCGCGCCTCGGGATCGACCTCGCCACCGGCCATGAGCGTCACCCCGCGCGGGATGCTCAAGGTATGGAGGACGATCGAGCGTAGCGGGTCCCAGAGCCAGTAGCCGACCTGCTCGTGGTAGGTCTTGATCTGTCCGGGCTTGGTGATGTGGGTGTGGTAGCGCAGGCCGTAGAGCAGCTGCGGTCCATTGGTTTGCGGGTCGATGGCCTGCAGGCTGATGCGCTCGTGAAAGGCCTGGCGCCGTGGGCCATCCGCCTTGGGCTTGATGTCCAGGCCCTGATCCCCCTCCCAGACACCGGCCAGGGCCTGCAGGGGACCGAGCTGGCTCAGGGTGTCCAGGCTGTACGATGGCGGCTCATTGTAGATGTCATCCTGGGGCATCATCGTGACCTGAAAGGCTGCTTGCTGATAGGTCCGTTCTAGCACGCGCCGGCCATTTTGGCCAGATCCCACTCTGTTTACATCTGTTCACACAATGCAACGAAGTCATGACGAAGCGGCCATTTTCTTCGGCCAGGACTGGGTTACTATCCGCGCCATAAGAACAAACCACTCATCGAAAATAACTGACATTTTATCGGTTATTACCGATGGCAGGTGGACAGGATAATAACAAAGGACGTGGTGATCACATGGACAGGCCGAGCAGCTATGCTGGCGCCGCAGAGGCGTCATGTCGTGGGCAAGCATTCCGTTTTTTAGCCATCAGCCCACTGGAACGACCCGATCTGCCGCTGCTGCGACGACTGTTGCGGCAGGGGGTTGCGGTCGCCCTCGATATCGGCCGTGATGCGCAGGCCTGGCCGGCGCTCTTCGCGGAGCTGGCCGGGCATCCGCATCCGCACCTCGGCCTGCGTATTCCCGATGGCGTCGACCTCCGTAGCGTGCGCAACCTGCCCAAGGTCGCTTTCGTCATCGCCGACGTTGAAGACCGGGTGTTCGTCGAGCGTATCTGCAGCGCGCCCTTGCTGCTGCAAGTCTGCTCCCGTGACGAGGCTCGCCAGGCTGTGCAGCATGGGGTCGCCGGCATCCTCTGCAAAGGTCAGGAAGCGGGCGGTCGCGTCGGCGCTGAAAGTGGTTTCGTCCTTCTCCAGGGGGTGCTCGACGTCGTCGCTGGGCAGCTTCCCGTATGGATGCAAGGTGGCGTCGGTATCCATTCCAGCGCGGCGGCATTCGCCGGTGGTGCTTTTGGTGTCGTGCTCGACACCCTGCTGGCGGCCTTGCCGGAGTCTTCCCTGCCGGCGGCGGTCAAGGCACAGATCCTCGCCATGGACGGCAGCGAGTCCGTCGAGATGGCGGGGATGCAGGTGTGCTGGGCACAGGCGACCGGGCCGCGCAAGGCGGGCCTGGCCAGCCCGGCGCAGGTGCGTCAGGCGCTTGCCCAGGGTTTGCTATGGCCTTTGGGGCAGGATGCGGCGCTGGTCGCGGTGGCGATGGCGCACGCGCAGAGCCTCGAGAGTTTGCTGCGTACCTTGCGTCATCATGTGGCCGGGCAGTGGCGTCAGGCCCAGGCGCAGCAGATTTTTCAGGAAAACTCAGCCTGGGCGCAGGCCCATGGCGTGCGCTATCCGATCGCACAGGGACCGATGACGCGGGTCAGTGACGAACCGGCGTTCTGCGCGGCCGTCGGCCAGGCGGGGGCGCTGCCATTTCTGGCGCTGTCGCTGCTCGACGCACCGAGCTGTGAGCGGCTGCTGAAGGAAAGTCTGGCCGCCCTCGACGGTCGTCCGCTCGGGGTCGGCGTGCTCGGTTTTGCGCCGGCGTCGGTGCTGGAACCGCAACTGGCTCTGCTCGAGCGCTATCCGCCGGCGGCGTTGCTGATCGCTGGCGGTCGGCCGGCACAGGCGCAGGCCTTTCTGGCGCGCGGCATCCCCGCCTATCTGCACGTGCCGTCGCCGGGTTTGCTCGACCTCTACCTGCAGGACGGGGCCCGTCATTTCGTTTTTGAGGGACGCGAGTGCGGTGGCCATGTCGGTCCGCGCTATAGCTGGGTGCTCTGGGAGCAGGCGGTGCAACGCCTGCTGCAGCTGGAAGACGTCAGCTCCCTGCACCTGCTGTTCGCCGGCGGCATCCATGACGAGCGCTCGGCCGCGATGCTGGCGGTCATGGTGGCGCCTCTTGCGGCCCTGGGCGCGCGCATCGGCATGCTCATGGGTTCGGCCTACATCGCGACCGAGGAAGCCGTGCAGACCGGCGCCATCCTTGCCGAGTTTCAGGCGCAGGCCCTGGCCTGCGAAGAGACGGTCCTGGTCGAGACGGCGCCGGGTCATGCCATACGCTGTCTGCCGACCTCCTTTGTGGCCCACTTCGAGGCCTGCCGGCACAGCCTGGAAGAGCAGGGGGTGGATGTCGCCACGCGCGCCGAGAAGCTGGAGGCGCTGACCCTGGGTCGTTTGCGTCTGGCCAGCAAAGGGTTGCAGCGGCAGGAGGGGGTGCTCACGGCCGTCGACGTGGCACAGCAGCGCGAAGAAGGCATGTACATGCTCGGTCAGCTCATCGCCCTGCGCCGCAAGCCGACCACCCTGGCCGACTTGCATGCTGCGGTGACGACCCGGGCGATGCACAGGCTGGCGGAGCAGGCCATGCCTTTGCCGCCGGCCAAGCGCGCAGGCGAGGCGATCGCCATCGTCGGCATGGCCTGTATCTATCCGGGCTCGCCCGATCTGGAAAGCTATTGGACAAACATCGTCACAGCGCGTGATCTGGTCAGCGAGGTCCAGCCTGAACGTTGGAACAGCGACCTGTACTACCGCCCGGAAGGCGGCGAGGGCTACACCCCCAGCCGCTGTGGCGGCTTTATCGATGCCCACCCCTTCGACCCTCTGGCCTTTGGTATTCCGCCACAGTCACTGGCGGCCATCGAGCCGGTGCAGCTGCTGGCCTTGCAGGTTGCCGCACGGGCGCTGGCGGATGCCGGCTATCAGGAGCGCTATTTCGATCGCGAGAAGACGGCGGTGATCTTTGGTGCCGAGGCGGGTATGGAGCTGTCCTGCCAGTACAATTTCCGCCATCTCTATCCACAGTATCTCGGTGCCCTCCCGGCAGAGCTCGACCAGGCTTTGCCGCGCCTGAGCGAGGACTCGTTCCCTGGCGTGTTGGTCAACGTCATCGCGGGACGCATCGCCAACCGCCTGGGTCTGGGTGGCGCCAACTACGCTGTCGACGCCGCCTGTGCCAGTTCGCTCAACGCCGTCGATCTGGCGGTCAAGGAATTGCGCGCAGGCAGCAGCGACATGGTGCTCGCCGGCGGCGCTGATTTTCATAACGGCATCGTCGACTACCTGATGTTTGCCTCGGTGGGCGCGCTATCGGCGCAGGGGCGCTGTCGTTCTTTCGATGCGCAAGCCGATGGTATCGCGCTCGGCGAAGGGGTCGGCGTCGTGGTGCTCAAGCGGCTCAGCGACGCCCAGGCCGACGGCGATCGCATCTATGCCTTGATCGAGGGGGTGGCCGCGTCCAGTGATGGCCGCGGGCTGGGGCTGACCGCCCCGCGCCGGGAAGGCCAGCGTCTGGCCCTGCAGCGCGCTTACGAACAGGCGGCGCGGCTGCCTGCCGACATCGGCCTGGTCGAGGCGCACGGCACCGGCACGGTGGTCGGTGACCGTACCGAATTGCTGACCCTGAGTGAGGTCTACAATGGCGGTGGCGCCCTGTCCGGACAGTGTACCCTGGGCTCGGTGAAGAGCCAGATCGGCCACACCAAATGTGCCGCTGGTATCGCCGGCCTGATCAAGGTGGCGAAAGCCCTGCATCACCGGGTGTTGCCACCGACACTGCATGTCCAGCAGCCCAATCCTGGCTACCGCAGCGGCAGTCCTTTCTTGCTCACGGGCCAGGCGCGGCCCTGGGTGGCGGCGCCGCACGCTGCCGCCGTCAGTGCCTTTGGTTTCGGTGGTGCCAATGTGCACGCCGTGCTCTCGGCTTACGAAGCGCATAGCGCGGAGCATGGGGCTCTCGACCTGCCGGCTGAGCTTTTCGTCGTGCGTGGTGCGGACAGGGCGCAAGCCCTGGCGCAGTTGCGCACGCTACAGGCCTATCTGCAAGGCAGCGACGCTCCTCTGCGGCTGGCCGATGTCGCCTGGACCCAGGCGCAAGCCGGTAGCGGCGAGATCCAGTGTGCTTTTGTCGCCCGCGATCTGGCGCAGCTGCGCGCTATCCTGGCGCAGGCCGAGAGCTCGCCTTCGCTGGTCTGGCGTCAGGACGCAGCGCCGGGACGTATCGCCGTCTTGTTTCCCGGGCAGGGCAGCCAATACCCAGGCATGCTCGCCGATCTCATCCTTTATGCGCCGCCGTCGTCGCTGGCGAGCGAGCAGCCGCTGTGGTCGGCCATCTTCCCGCCCACGGCTTACGACGCCCAGACCCGTCAGGCCCAGGAACGTCATCTGACCGATACCCGTCAGGCCCAGCCGGCGCTGGCGCTGGTGGAGATGGCCGCCTGGTCGTGGCTCAGCTCTTTCGGGCTGCAGCCGGACATGGCGGCCGGCCACAGCTTTGGTGAGCTGGTGGCCCTCGCGGCAGCCGGTGTTTGCGATGAGCAGGCCCTGCTCCGTCTGGCGCGGGCACGCGCCGAGGCGATCATGCAGTCGGTCGGCAGCGAGCCGGGCGGTATGGCCGCGGTGGCGCTTGCCGCTGAGCCGCTGGCGGAGCTCTTGCGTGAGTATCCGGGTATCACCCTGGCCAACCACAATGCGCCACGACAGACGGTGATCGCTGGTGCCCGTGCCGAGCTCGCGGCCGCTTGTGCCTTCCTGCAGTCACAGCAGATCGCGGTGCGCACGCTGCCGACCGCCTGCGCCTTTCATACCCCCTTGCTGGCACAGGCCCCTGCGTTGCTGGCGGCGGCCCTGCAGTGCGAGAGCTTCGCGGCGCCGCGCTTTGCCGTCTATAGCAACGGCCAGGCGCAGCCGCATGCGCCGCAAGCCGACGCCCTGCGCCAGGCGCTCGCCCGACATGTGGTCGAACCGGTACGCTTTGCCGAGGAGATCGAGGCCATGTACGCCGCCGGCGCACGCGTCTTTGTCGAGGTCGGCCCCCGCCGGGTTCTGAGTGGTCTGGTCCAGCAGATACTCGCTGAGCGTCCGCATCAGGTCCTCAGTCTCGATAGCGGCTCAGGTCGCTGGGCCGATCATCTGCAGCTGCTCGCTGAACTTGCTGTAATCTGTCCGCAGCTGGATTTCAGCGCGCTCTGGCAAGGACGTGCACAGACACTCGATCTGCAAAAACCGGCTCAGCTGCCGGCGAGCACCTGGATGGTCGATGGCGGTCGGGCCTGGCCGCTGCACGGCGAGCTGCCGGCTTTGGCCGGGCGTTTGCCGGTACAGCCGCTGCACCTGTCGTCGACGCTGACGACGGTGTCGGCCAGCGATCTGCCGCTGCTCGACTATCTGGGCAATATGCGTGAGGTGGTCAAGGCCCAGCGCGACGTGCTGCTCAGCTACCTGGGTTCGCCCCTCCCGGCAGCACCCTTGCCGTCGCCGGCAGCGGCCAGGCCCAGCGCCCCCGTGGCCGCGCTCGCCGCGCCCAGCAAGCCGGCAGCGCGGGACGCTCAGGCCCTGCTCTTGGCGATCGTCGCGGCGCGTACCGGTTATCCGCAGAGCATGCTCGAGCTCGACCTCGATCTCGAGGCGGATCTGTCCATCGATTCGATCAAGCGGACCGAGATCATCGCTGAGCTGGTGGCACAATGGTGTCCACAACAGCCGGAGGCGGCGCGCGCCCTGCGCGAGAAAATGGTCGGTCTGCGCACCTTGCGCAGCATGCTTGCGGTGTGCGGCAGCCACGTCGAGAGGGTGGCACCGCTGCCGGCGGCAGAGCTGCTTTTGCAGGTGATTTCGGCGTGCACCGGTTACCCTCTGGCGGCGCTGGAAGGACCTCTCGATCTCGAGGCGGATCTGTCCATCGATTCGATCAAGCGTACCGAAATTCTGGGTCGTCTGGCACAGCAGTTGGTCGAGCAGGGTCAACTCGCCGACCCACAAAGCTTGCGCGAGGGCATGGCCGGGCTGAAGACGCTGCAGCAGATGCAGGAGGGCCTGCAGCGTCATCTGCTGCAGCCTCAGCCGGCGACGACGGCGCCGGCCCGTGTCGAGCAGGCGCCGCCTGTGGCGTCGGTCCTGCCTTTGACGCGCTACCTGGTCAAGACGGTGGAGATCGCCAGCGCCAAGGAGCGGATCCAGTCCTGGCAGGGCTGCGAGTTTGTCATCACCGACGATGGGCGCGGTCTGGCGCAGCAGCTCGGCGCACGGCTGCAGGCCCTGGGCGCTGCGGTCGACATCATCGACTTCCATGAGCATGTGCATTTGCCGGAAGGTCTGCAGCGTGTCGATGGCCTGATCCATCTGTGGCCCCTGCATGTCGATAACCGGGTGCGCGACGTCAAACGCTTCTTCGAGTTCATGCGTGAGCCGGTGCTGCATCAGCTGCGCCATCTGCTCGTCGCCAGCGGTCTGGGCGGTGGGTTCGGCATGTTCCAGCCGGGTCAGGCGCTGACCGACTATGCGCAGGGTGCCGGACTGTCCGGGTTGATCAAGTCGGTGGCGCAGGAGATGCCTGAGCTCGCCGCGCGCTGGGTCGACCTCGATCTCCAGGAGGACGCCGGGCAGCTGGTCGACCACCTGCTCGCTGAACTGGTGGCTGAGCGTGGCTACGCCGAGCTGGCTTATCGCCAGGGGCGGCGCCATATGCGCGCCATCACCGCCATCGATCTCAACCAGGAAGAGAGCGGCCTGCCCCTGGACGCCGAGAGCGTGGTGTTGATCACCGGTGGTGCACGTGGCATCACCGCGCGCATCGCCATCGCTCTGGCGCAGCGTTACCACTGCCGCCTCGAACTGCTCGGACGCTCGGCAGCGCCGGGCCCGGAGGAAGATGAGTGGACACGGGGGGTGGCCGACCCTGTGCAGCTGAGAACAATGCTGGCCGGTAAGCATCCTGCCTGGCGTCCGGCCGAGATCGAGGCGCAGGTCCGCAGCCTGCTCGCCGCCCGCGAACACCGCCAGACCCTGGCCGAGATCAAGGCGGCCGGGGCCCGTGTCCGCTACAGCCAGATTGATGTGCGTGATATCGATGCTTTTGCTTCTCTCATCGAGCAGATCTATGCCGAGCACGGCCGTATCGATGGGGTCATCCATGGCGCCGGCGTCATCGAGGACCGCCTGTTGCGTGACAAGTCGGTGGCGAGTTTTGAGCGGGTCTTCGACACCAAGGTGCGTGGTGCCCTGGTGCTCCATAAGCTGATCCGCGACGATGTGCGTTTCGTGGTCTTCTTCTCGAGTGTCGCCGGCGCCTTCGGCAACCGTGGACAGATCGACTACGCCGCTGCCAACGACGTGCTCGACAAGATCGCGCACGTCTGGCAATCGCACATCAGCGGCCGCGTTCTGTCGGTCAACTGGGGACCTTGGGCCGACACCGGCATGGTCTCGGAAGCGCTCGAGCGCGAGTACCGGCGCAAAGGTATCGGCCTGATCGCGCAGGATGAGGGGGTGGCTGCGCTCCTGCGCGAGCTGGCGCAGGTGGACAGCGTGACGCCTCAGGTGGTGCTGATGTGCGGTCAGCCGGAGAGTTTCTCCGCTGAGGTGGTGAGCGCCGATGCGTGAGATGACGCCTATCGCCATCGTCGGTATGGCCTGTCTCTATCCCGGTGCAGCGGATCTCGGCAGCTACTGGCAGAACATCGTGGCGGCGGTCGACGCCATCTCCGAGGTCCCGGAGGGGCGCTGGGCGGCGGAGTTTTACGATCCGCACTCGCCGGCGATCGACAGGTTTTATTGCCGGCGGGGCGGCTTCATCGACGCCTATGCCGAGTTCGATCCGCTCGCCTATGGCATCATGCCCAAGGCTGCGGCCGGTGGCGAACCCGAGCAATGGCTGGCCCTGCAGCAGGCGCACGCCGCGCTGGCCGACGCCGGCTACCTGCAAAAGCCCTTTGACAAGTCAAGGGCGGGGGTCATCCTCGGTCGTGGCAACTACGTCAGCGCCGGGGTCTTGCGCCTCGAGCAGCATGTCCGCCTGCTGCCGCAGATGCTGCACCTGCTGCGCGATCTGCTGCCCGAGCTGAGCGACAGGCAGTTGGCCGAGGCGGCGGACCGGCTGCGCGCACAGCTGCCCGCCTATGGTCCGGACACGGCGGCCGGCCTGATCCCCAATCTGCTGGCGTCGCGCATCGCCCATCGCCTCGATCTGCAGGGGCCGGCTTACACCGTCGATGCGGCTTGTGCCAGCTCACTCATCGCCCTCGAGCAGGCCTGCCAGAGACTGCACGCTGGTGAGGCCGATCTGATGCTGGCCGGTGGTGTGCATTTGAGTCATGACCTGACCTTCTGGGCGACCTTCTGCCAGTTGGGGGCTTTGTCGCGACAGGGGGTGTCCCGCCCCTTGTCGGCCGACGCCGATGGCATCCTCGCTGGCGAAGGGATAGGCATGGTGGTGTTGCGCCGGCTGAGTGACGCCGAGGCGGCGGGTGATCGCATCTATGCGGTGATCGCTGGCGTCGGCAGTTCCAGCGACGGTCGTCATGGCAGCCTGGTCGCCCCCTCCGTGCAGGGGCAGCTGCTGGCGCTCGAGCGGGCCTGGGCGCTCAGCGGACTGCATGTCGATCAGATCGGTCTGCTTGAGGCGCACGGCACCGGCACCCCGACGGGCGACGCCGCTGAGATCGAGACCCTGCATCGCCATTTCGGCGCCGAGGGGCGCGCGCCGGTCGCCATAGGCTCGGTCAAGTCCATGATCGGTCACACCATGCCAGCGGCCGGTATGGCCGGTCTGATCAAGGCGGCGCTGGCCATCCACCATGGCATCCTGCCGCCGACCCTGCACTGCCAGAACCCCCACGCCAGGCTGGCGCAGACACGTTTTCGAGTCCAGGTCCAGGCCGAAGCCTGGGCCCAGGAATGCTCCGCCCGGGTGGCGGCGGTGAACGCTTTCGGCTTCGGTGGCATCAATGCCCACGTCGTCCTGCGCGGTCATGAGCAGGCGCCGGCCGTGACGCCTGCGGGCACGCTCGAGCCGCCCGAGGTTTACCTGCTCAGCGCTGACAGCCTGGCGTCCCTGGCCGAGCGTTTGCACCGGGGTGAGCGTGACGAGGCGCCGGTGGAGCGGGCTTTTCGTCTGGCGATCGTCGAGCCGAACGCGCAAAGACTGGAGCAGGCGCGCAAGGTGCTCGCCCGTGGCCAGCCCTGGAACGGTCGTCAGCAGATCTATTTCAGTGGCGCCGGGCTGATCAGCCAGGGGGCCAAGGTCGCGCTGCTCTTTCCTGGCGTCGATAGCCGTTTCGAGCCGCAGGGCGAGGATCTGGCCCACTATTTCGGGGCCACACTGCCGGCCTATTGTCAGCCCCTCGACCCGGCGCAGTCGCTGGTCAAGGTGGTCCTCGGGCTGCTCGGCTTCAACCGTTACCTGTTCGACCTGCTCACCCGTCTGCGCCTGCCTTATGCGGCCCTCGCCGGTCACAGCGTCGGTGAGTGGAGCGCCATGCTGGCGGCCGGGATGATGAGCCAGGAGCTGTCGGATCGGACCAATGCCGGTCTTGATATCAGCGCGGTGCGTTTCCCCGACGTGCTTTTTCTGGCGGCGGCCTGCGCGCGCGAACAGCTCAGCCTGGCGCTGCAGGGTCTGCCCGACATCGCCATGTCGCATGACAATTGTCCGCATCAGGTGATCGCCTGTGGTCGCCGCGCCAGCGTCGAGGCGCTGCAGGAGCGGCTGCACCAGCAAGGGGTGATGACCCAGCTGCTGCCTTTCGTCTCCGGCTTTCACTCGCCGCTGTTCGCCGATCATATGGACTGGTACCGTGATTTTTTTGCCCAGGCGAGCTTGCGTGATCCGCAACGCCCGCTGTGGTCGACGACCCTGGCCGCCGAGTTTCCAGCCAGCGAGGACGCGCGCCGCCAGCTGGCGCTCGATCATCTGCTGCAGCCGGTGCGCTTTCGTGAAACGATCGAGGCGCTCTACGCGGCAGGCCACCAGGTTTTCATCCAGGTGGGCACCGGTTCGCTGTGTGGCTTTGTCAGCGACACCCTGCAGGGGCAGCCGCACCGTGCCTGGACGATGAACCAGCCGGGGCGTAGCGGGCTGCAGCAGCTGACGCAGCTGTGCGCCGGACTTTGGGTGGAAGGGGCCAGTTTTGACACCCGTCTGCTGGTACGGCAGACGCAGGTGCGGACGGCACCGGGGCAGCCCATGCCGTTGGCCCTGGGGGTGCCCCTGTTGCGCATCAGTGAGCCCTTGCGGGTGTCGCTGTCACGGCCGCAAGCGAAGCCGATCGATCCTGCTGATCCCGTCGCCGCCCTGATGCAGGCGACCTTGCATGACATCGAGGAGGCCGCCGAGCAGGTCCGCCAGCTGTGGCAGCAAAGGCAGCCGGCGCGCATCTCTGGCCAGCCCATCCGTCACCACCTGCATCTGGACATCGACGGCAATATCGCCTGGGTGGCCGACCATGCCCTGTATCCGCAGCGGCCAGGCTGGCCGGTGCAGGCCGACCGCCATCCGGTGGTACCCATGACCATGGAACTGATGCTGCTACGTCAATACGCCGAGCAGTCCTATCCCGGCCATGTCGTCGTCGAGGCGCAAGACTTTGCCGCCTACAACTGGCTGCAGGTGAGCAGCCCGGTCGATATCGACCTCGAGTTCAGGGCGCAGCCCGATGGCTGGGTCGAGGCGGAGATCCTCGGCTATTGCCGGACACGCCTCAGACTGGGCGAGCACTATCCCGCAGCTCCCGGCGAGCGTATCGCCGATCTGACCGGGGCGCGTCCGCCGCGCGTCGATGCCGAGCAGCTCTATGAGCAGCAGTGGATGTTTCATGGCCCGGCCTACCAGGGGGTGAAAAAACTACAGGCCATCGCTGAGGCGGGTATCGACGGCGAGCTGGTCGTCAGCTCGGGTCAGGGGGCGCTGCTCGACGCCATGGGACAGCTGGCCGGCTACTGGGTGATGGAGCAGGAGAGCAATTGCCTGGCCATGCCTATCGGGGTCGACAGGATCTGTTTTTATGCCCCCGAGCCGGCGCCAGGCTGGTCTGGTCAGGCGCGTGTGCGTATCCGTCATCTCGATGCGCTGAGCGTGCGCAGTGACCATCAGCTGGTCGACACGCAGGGGCGCTTGCTGATCAGCATGCACGGCTGGCATACGCGCCGCTATCAGATGGACAAGGCGCTATGGGAGGCCAGCCGGCAGCTACAGTACGGCGGGCTCTGCCAGCCGCTCGATGGCCAGAGGACGCTGTTCGTCGACCGTTACGACACCGCGATCATGCGCGACTACCTGGCGCGTCGTTACCTCAACAGTGAAGAGATGGCGGTCTATGAGGCGCTGCCGCCAAGGCGCCGGCGGTCCTGGCTGAATGGCCGCATCGCGGCCAAAGACGCTCTGGCGGCGGCTTTGCGCGGGCGCGGCCACGCCTGTGTCTATCCGAAGGAGCTCCATATCAGCAACGACAGCTCGGGCGCTCCGCGGGCGCGCGCCCACCATAGCTCGCTGCCGCTGGGCGAGTGGCAGCTGTCCCTCGCCCACAAGGCGGCCTACGCCGTCGCCATGGTCGATAACGTGGCGGTCGGCATCGACATCGAGGCGATCGAAGAGCGCTCGCAGGCCTGGGTGGAGATGGTGCTGTCGCCGGGCGAGCAGACCCTGATCGCCAGCTCAGCCCTGGAGCTGACGCGTGCCTGGGCCGCCAAGGAGGCGGTGGCCAAGCTCTGCCGTCTGGGTCTGCACGGGGACCCCAGACGTTTTGTGATCGAGGCCCGTGACGGTGATCGTCTGCAGGTTCTCGGCCATGTCGTGGAGACCCAGGTCGAGGCTGGACATGTCATCGCCTGGACGCGCGCGCCAGCACTGAGCGCCGCTCTTGAGGCCCTGCAACTGGAAGTGAGCGAGCTTGGATAAGGAGAACATGATGGACGAAAGCAAGGCTGCGGTGCTGGCGGTGGTGGTGACAACGCTTCGGCAATGCATCGCTGAAGAGTGGATCGCTGATTTTCCTATCGATCGCAGCACCCGCTTCAATCAGGATCTCGAGCTCGAGAGCATCGAGTTCGTCAAGGTGGCCGAGGCGCTTACGCGTCATTATGGCACCGGGCTGGGCCTTGCTGCCTGGTTGTCGGCGCGGCCGCTCGCCGAACTCATCCATTTGAGTGTCGGTGATCTGGTCGACTATATCGCCGATGTGCTGGTTGTGGAGGCCTGAGCCATGGCGCGCATACTTGTGACCGTACCGCCTTTGACCGGTCATCTCAATCCGGCCCTGGCCGTCGCCTGCGAGCTGGAGCGGCAGGGTCACGAGCTGGCCTGGGCGGTCCACGCCGAGGTGCTCGCCGACAAGCTGCCGGCTCATGCCCGTATCTATGGCCTCGACGATCAGGCGGCTTTCGTGCTCGGGACAGCCGCACCGCAGGTGCGCGGCCTGGAGAGTGTGCGGGTCTTTTTTGAAGACTATGCCCTGCCTATGGCGAAAGCCGCCTGGCCGCATCTGTTGCGGGCGGCGCAGGACTTCCAGCCGGATGTGATGGTGGTCGACCATCAGATGCTCGCTGGCGCTCTGGTGGCACGCTACCTGGGTTTGCCCTGGGTGGCCCTGACCACGACCTCGGCGTCGATCCTGCGGATGTCGAAGACACTCGATGACTGGGTGGGTGCGCAGCTGGCTGATTTGCAGCAGGCTGTGCTGCCGGCGCAGCTGATCGTCGAACGTCCTGACTTTTCCCCTTACGCCCAGGTGGTGTTTTCGGTGCGCGCCCTGCTCGGTGAGCAGGTGTCGATATGGCCGGCGCCCTACCATTTTGTCGGACCGGTGCAAGGCTCGGGCCGGCGCCCTATCGAGTTCCCCTGGTCGAGTCTCCATCCGCAGCTGCCCCTGGTGCTGGTCTCGCTAGGTACCGTCAGCCGTGATCGCGACACCCGTTTTTTCTCGGTGATGATGGAGGCCGCCCGCGATCTGCCCTTGCAGATGGTGATGGTGGCACCCGAGTTCCTGCAGGCGCAGGCCCCTGCCAATGTGCTGGTTCGCTCTTATGTGCCGCAGATCGAACTGCTCGATCGCGCTGCGGCAGTGATCTGTCATGCCGGACACAACACCGTCTGTGAGGCTTTGGCGCGTGGCCTGCCTTTGGGCCTGGCGCCGATACGCGACGATCAGCCGGTGGTCGCCAGACAGGTCATCGATGCCGGTGCCGGCTTGTTCATGCGCCATGGCAAGATCAGCGCCGGCGAGGCCCGCCAGGTTCTGCTGCGCCTGCTGTCACAAGCCGATCTGCGTCAGGCGGCAGAAAAGCTGGCGACCCTGTTCGCCGCTGCCGGGGGTGAGCGTAGCGCCGCCGCCCTGGTGCTGGCGCAGGTGCCGGCGACCTTGCTGGAGACGGTGGCTTGAGCCTGCAACGCGTTGCCGTCGAGGGTGCCACGCTGTCCACGCTCAGCCTGGGACAGGGGCATCCTCTGCTGCTTTTGCATGGGCTGGCCTTGGGCAATATGGCGAGCTGGTACGCGCCCATCGCCCTGACGCTGGCGCAGCAGGCGCAGGTCCTGCTCTATGACCTCAGAGGTCATGGTGACAGCACGCGCAGCGCCGAAGGTTACGATCTGGCGACCCAGGTCGAGGACCTCTGTGCCGTGCTGGCGCACTATGCGCTGGACACCATCGATCTTGCCGGCCACAGTGTCGGTGCATTGATCGCTCTTGCCTTCGCCTGTCGCTACCCGCAGCGCGTACGCCGCCTGATGCTGCTCGATGCGCCCTGGCCGGCCGCCACCTGGGTGGCCCCCAGCCTGCACGCCGGTGCGGCCGCCCTGCTTCATCAGCAAGGTGGGCAGGATGCCGGGCGGCGGGGCCAACGCCGCTTGCAGCGTCTGCAAGGCTTGTTGTGCGAGACCTCGCTGGTGGCTGCCGTGGCGGCCATGCGGGGCGAGGACGTCGACGATTTTCATCGTCTGCAGATGCCGGTCAGGCTCCTCTATGGTCGTCATTCGCCGTGTCGGCAGGCCGCTGACGAGCTCTGTCGACACCTGCCGCAGGCGAGCTTGCACGAGCTCGAGGCCGGCCACTATCTGCTGGAAGAGGCGGCCGCCGAGGTCTGCGCACACATGCAAAACTATTTTTATGCGGAGGAAGGACGCGATGGATCGCAACCGTGACAACGTCGCCGTTTCGGCGCTCTACACGGCCGCTACCTGGCGCTGGGCTGGCTTTGAATGCGCCGAGTTTGTCACGCCCGCGCAGAGTCTGCCGCTGTTTCGCTGGGTCAACCGGGTGCAGAGCCTCTATCGCTGGATCAATCCGGCGGTTTACTCCCTGCCGCACCAGCTGCTGCATCGCCACGCGGCGATCGACAAGCTGCTGGCCGACGCCGGGCTGGCGCGCGTTCTCGAACTGGCAGCCGGCTTTTCAGCGCGCGGCAGCCGCTGCAGCCGCGATCCGCGCTGCCAGTACATCGAGTTCGACCTGCCCGATATGATACGCAGCAAACGTGAGCAGCTCGCCGCCAGTGCTGATGGACGCGCGGTGCTGGCACGCAGCAATTTCGAGCTGCGTGCCGGGGATGTCCTGCACGTCGATTTTCTGGCGGATTTTGTCGGCTCGCCGCTGGCTGTGCTCAGCGAGGGGCTGATGATGTATTTTTCGCGCGAGCAGCAGATGCAGGTGTGGCGACAGGTGGCGCAGCTGCTGCGGGTCTGTGGCGGGGTCTATCTTTTCGATTACATCCCTTTGCCCGACGAGCCGCAGCGTAGTGGCCTGGGCCGTTTTCTGCATTTTTTACGGGCGCGGGTCTTCAGGTGGCGGGGCGATTTCGCCTACGATGCCCGGGACCGCCACGAAGTGCGCTGCGATTTGCATCTGGCCGGCTTCGAGGTGGTGGACATCGTCGATACCGGTCAGGTGGCGGCGGCATGGCAGCTGCCACAGGCGATGGTGCCGACGCGCACGCTCATCTATGTCTGCAAGGCCAGGAGGCCGCTATGACTTATGTGCGCCGGCTGTCGCCGATGGAACGCTACGCGCTGGTCATCCATGCGGTGCACCCCTACCACGTCGATGCGGTGGTCGAAGGTGAGGGTCATATCGATCCTGAGGCCCTGCGTGAGGCCATCGAGCGGGCGGCGCAAGCCAACCCCGCCATACGTGTGCGCCTGCGCGGGGTGCTCGCCGGCTGCCGCTGGGTCGACAGCGGTATCGCGCCGCGTCTGCGGGTCATCGACGACTGTGGATGGGATGCCCGCAGCGAGCAGGGCTTGCCCTTCGAGCTGGCCAGTCTCGATCCCCTGCGCGGCGGTCCGGTCGCTGAGATGATCTTGCTGCGCACGCGCTCGGGTCCCTCTTATCTAGTCGGACGGGCCGTCCATGCCGCTCTCGATGGCCGTGGCATGTTGCAGTGGATGCGCGAAGTGTTTCGTGCCCTGCGCCATGAACCCCTGCAGGGCTCGGATCATCGGCGCACCGATCTGGAGGTGCAGAAGCTGCATGCGGCGGCAGTCACCGACCAGCCCTCGGCGCCGCAAAGCTGCATACCCGTCGTTCCGGCCAGCCCTGGCGAGCGCCCTTTGCGCTACATCTGGCGGCGCATCGAGCTGCCTGGAACGACGGCGCAGATGCTTGCCCGCTGTGCCCTTTTTCTGGCCCACTACGCGCGCCAGCACAACGATGGTCCGGTAGGATTCACCATTCCGGTCGATTTTCGCAGCCTGCGCAAGGAGCCTATGGGCCTGGGCAACCTGACCGGCTATCTGCGCCTCTATGTCGGCCAGGAAGAGTCGACCCGCTCTTTGATGCGACAGCTGCAGCAACGCCTGCGCGGCTACGCCGATTGCCGCGTCATCAGCGGTTTGGAGCGTATCGTCTGGATGCCGATCGCGCTGATGGTCCGCAAGCTGCGCACCCAGCTCGATCAGGTGCTCTACCAGGACAATCCACACTTGCCCAGTGGTGGCATCGTGTCCATGGGCCAGCTCGAGGCGAGCTGGTTCGATGCACCGGGCTTTCGTGGACGTCAGGCCTTTGCCATACCCGGCGCGGTCGGCAAGCTCAATGTCGTCTTTGTACAGTACGCCGGCTTTACCACGGTGACTTTCTCGGCGCCTGGCGCCTATAACCAAGAGGGGCAGCTCGATCGCATGATCGCCGCTTTTGCCCAGCACTTTGCCTCGGTCCATGCAGGCGCCGAACTGGAGAGCGTTTCGTGAACGATATCGACCTCAGCAAGCTCAAGATAGACCGTCAACAGTCGCTCGTCGTGCCGGGTCACAAGCGCCGGCGCCGCGGTGTCTACCTGGCGGTCGGCGTCGTGCTGCTGCTCGTGGCGGGAGGTCTGTGGCTGAAGACCGGGGTGCCTGTGGTGCAGACCGGCCAGGTGGTCTACGCCTATCCCTCGGCGCGTTACCTGACCCTGAATGCGACCGGCTACGTGGTCGCCCGGCGCAAGGCTGCGGTCGCTTCAAAAGGCACCGGCCGTCTCGAGTGGCTGGGGGTGGCCGAGGGCAGCGTGGTCAAGGCGGGAACCATCATTGCCCGCCTTGAAAGCCGCGATGTCGAGGCCAATCTGGGCGGCGCCAGCGCCAATGTCGCGGTGGCCGCTGCCGCCATCGAGAGCGCCAGTGCCGACAAGGCGGCCGCAGACCTCAATTTGTGGCGCATGAAGAAGCTCTATCCCCTGCACTATGTCTCGACGGTCATGTACGAGGACGCGCAGACCCGGGTGTTGCATGCGCAGGCGGCGCTCGACAGTGCCAGGGCCAGCTACCGGGCGGCAAAAGCAAATGAGGATTATGCGCGTGATGCGGTCGAAAATACCCGTATCAGGGCGCCTTTCGATGGCGTCGTCATCGCCCGTGCTGCCAATGTCGGCGACATCGTCACCCCGATGTCCTCGGCGGTGGATGCCAAGGGCGCGGTGGCGGTGATGGCCGATATGAGCAGTCTGGAGGTCGACGCCGATGTTTCCGAGTCGTCCCTGGCGGGGATACAGCTGGGCCAGCCCTGCGAGATTGCCCTCGACGCTTTTGCCCAGAAACGCTTTCGTGGACGGGTCAGCGCCATCGTGCCGACGGTCAAGCGCGCCAGTGCCACGGTGACCGCCAAGGTTGCCTTTCTCGACACGGTGCCCGGCATTCTCCCCGATATGAGCGCACGGGTCAGTTTCCTGTCGCACACGCTCAGTGACGCCGACGAGCATCCGGTACTGGCGGTCAACCCGGCGGCGGTCACCCAGCGGCAGGGCCAGAGTGTGGTTTTTGTGCGCTGGCCGGATGATCATGTGGCGAGGATTCCGGTGACCCTGGGGCCGATGCTGGGCGAGGTTCAGGAAATCGATGCCGGCGATCTGCACGTCGGCGACCGGGTCGTCCTCGATCCGCCGGCGCGCTTGCGCGACGGCGAGCAGGTGCACAGCCTGGGATCGCACGGATGAGCGCGCTGATCAGCCTGCGGCATCTCGGCAAAAGCTATCAGCGTGCCGGGCAGCACGTTCCGGTTTTGCTCAATATCGACCTCGACATCGAGCGTGGCGACTATGTGTCGCTGATGGGACCTTCCGGTTCAGGCAAGAGCACGCTGCTCAATCTCCTCGCCGGCATTGACAAGCCCAGTCGTGGCAGTCTGCGCATCGATGGCATCGACATCACCGCCCTGTCCGAGCGCGAGCTGGCCGACTGGCGGGCGGCGAATATCGGCTTCATCTTCCAGTTTTACAACCTGATGCCGGTGCTCACCGCCTTCGAGAATGTCGAGCTGCCCTTGCTCCTGAGCCGGCTGGACCGCAAGGCCCGGCATGAGCACGCGCATATGGCCCTGGCCATGGTTGGCCTGTCCGACCGTGAGCACCATCGCCCGCACGAGCTGTCGGGGGGGCAGCAACAGCGGGTGGCCATCGCCCGCGCTTTGGTCAGCGACCCCAGCCTTATCGTCGCCGATGAGCCCACCGGCGACCTCGACCGGCAATCCGCCGATGACGTGCTTGCACTCATGGATCGCCTGCACCAGGAACTCGGCAAGACCATCGTCATGGTCACGCATGATCCCAAATGCGCGGCACGTGCGCGCCGGCAGATCCATCTCGAGAAAGGTGAGCTGATCACCGGGAGTGCCGGCTGAGATGGCGCCAGGTCCGGTCCTGCGGCTGATTGTCGGCAATATGGCGCGTCACCGCCTGCGCAACGCCCTGACCTGTCTGGGCATCGCCGTGGCTATTTTGGCCTTCGGTTTTCTGCGCACCCTGGTCGATTCCTGGTATGCCGGTGCCGAGCTGGGCAGCCCGGGTCGACTGATCTGCCGCAATGAGATGTCCCTGGCTTTTCCCCTGCCGGTCAGTTACGGCGCCACCATCCGGCATGTCGAGGGGGTCAGGGCGGTGAGCTACGCCAGCTGGTTCGGCGGCATCTATATCGACGAAAAGCATTTTTTTCCGCAGTTTGCCGTCGATGCCGAGAGCTACTTTCGCCTCTACCCGGAGTACCATGTCGATCCTCGGCAGCTGAGTGCCTTTGAGCACGACAAGCAGGCGGTGATCGTCGGCCGCAAGACCGCCCAGGACTATGGCTGGAAAGTCGGCGATCAGGTGCCCTTGCGCGGTACCATCTATCCGGGTAACTGGAGTTTCCACATCGCCGGCATCTACACCGGTGCTGACGCCCAGGTCGACGAGAGCCAGTTCATCCTGCACTGGGACTACGTCAATGACACGGTGCGTGCCTTGTTGCCTGCTTATGCCGACAAGGTCGGCGTTTTCGTCATCGACCTCGTCCATCCTGAGCAGGCGGCCAGCGTGGCGGCACGTATCGACGCCGGTTTTCACAATTCGCAGGCGGCGACGCGTACCGAGACCCAGAAAGCCTTTCAGCTGGGCTTCGTGGCCATGGTCGACACCATCCTGGTCGCCCTGCAGACGGTCGCCTACGTGGTGATCCTGATCATCATGGCGGTCCTCGCCAACACCATGGTGATGAGCGCCCGCGAACGCGTGCGCGAGTACAGCGCGCTGCGCGCCCTCGGCTTCACGCCGGGTTTTATCGTGACCCTGATTACCGGCGAGTCCTTGCTCATGGCCGGCATCGGCGGCTTCATCGGCATCGTCATCACCTTTCCGCTGGCGGTGCTCTTCCATCGTGCGACCGGCCATATGTTCGCCATTTTTCAGGTGACGACGCAGACCTTGCTCATGCAGGCGCTGGCGGCTTTGCTGGTGGGTTTGGCGGCGGCGGCCATTCCCGCCTGGAGCATGAGCCGGGTGGGGATCAGCGACGGTCTGAGGGCGATGACGTGAGCTCATTGTCCTGGTCTTACGTCTATGGCAACCTCTGGGCGCGCAAACTCAGCACGGCCTTGACGGCGACGGGCATGATGCTGGTCTGCTTCGTCTTCGCCCTGGTGCTGATGATGGCCGAGGGCCTGCAGCACACCCTGGGGCGGACCGGCTCGCCTGACAACATCGTTTTCTTGCGCAAGGGTGCGCAGACCGAGGTGCAAAGCACCCTGAGCCGGGAGCAGGCGTCCATACTCGCCAGCATGTCGGCCTGGGCGACCGATCAGCAGGGCCTGCCGCTGGTCTCCCCGGAGCTGCAGGTTCTCGTCAATCTGCCCAAGAAGCGGCAAGGCACCCTGGTCAATGTCGTGGTGCGGGGTGTCGACACTTTGGGCTGGCAGGTGCACGAGGCCTGCCATATCGTGCAAGGCCGGACCTTTCGTCCAGGGCGCTCGGAGATTGTCGTCGGCGCCGGGGTGGCGCGCGGTGAGTCCGGGGTGCGTATCGGTGATCGCTTGCACTTTGCTCAGCGCGACTGGCAGGTGGTCGGGGTTTTCGCCGCCGGGCGTAGCGGTTTCGAGTCGGAAATCTGGGGGGATGAGGGGCAGCTGCGGCAAGCCTTTCGCCGTGATGACGACTCCTCCTGGGTCGGGCGTTTGCGCGATGGCAATGGTCTGGACAAGGTCCTGGCGGCGGTCGCTGACGATCCCCGTTTGCAGCTGCAGGGTCAGCGCGAGTCGGCGTTTTACGCAGCGCAGTCACGATCCCTGGCGCAGTTCATCCGGGTCTTGGGCCAGGCCATCACCCTGGTCTTTTCCATAGGTGCCGTGCTTGGGGCGATGATCACCATGTACGCCAGTGTGGCGCAGCGCACGCGCGAGATAGGCACCTTGCGTGCCTTGGGTTTTTATCGCCGCGACATCGTGCTCGCCTTCCTGCGCGAGGCTGTCGTGCTCGCTCTGTCCGCCGGGCTGATCGCCGTTCTGCTGGCTTCGACCTTGCAGTCCATGGAGATCTCGACGACCAATTTGCAGACCTTCTCGGAGATCAGTTTTCGTTTGATCCTGACGCCATGGATCGTGCTCGACGTGCTCTGCTTTGCACTTGTGATGGGGGTGATAGGCGGCGTGCTGCCGGCTTTGCAGGCGGCACGCCTGGAGATCGTCGATGCCTTACGTGCCTTTTGAGGCCAGGCAGCCTGTCGAGCTGCAGCGCCGGCTGTCCTTGTCGGAGTACTACCACGCCGCCATCGGCCAGCATCCGCAGTCGGCCTTGCCTGCCCGGGAGATCGTCTTCATCCTCGAGGGCCAGGGGGGGCTCGATCTGCAGGCGCTGCGTCAGGCGGTGGCGCATGTCGCCGTCGTGCATCCGGCCTGCCGCCTGCGCTTGCGGGGGCAGGGCCTGCGGGCCTGCTGGCGCAGCGATGGACAGCTGCCGCAGGTGATCGACGGCGGCGACTCGAGCTGGTCGGCTGACGGTGATGAGGGGGCCCCGGATTTCTCCCTGCGCCCTCTTGAGGTGCGGCGAGGGATCTGTGCCGAGCTGGTCTATTACCGTCTGCCCCAGGGGCACTGCCGGCTGATGGTGCGCGTGGCTCATGCCGTCAGCGATGGTCGCGGTGTCTTGTTCTGGTTGGCGGATATCTTCCGGGTCCTGCGTCAGGAGCCGCCCCTGGGCGTCAACGCCGTCTATCCCGACAGCCGGCTCAAGCACCAGCGTGGTGGCCGCCCCGCACCTGCTGGGCCAGCGGCACAGCCCCTGGTGCCGAGGCGCCCCGGTGGCGCGTCCTGCTGGCGCAGCTTCCAGTTGCCCGCCCCGCAAGCGGCCTTGCTGGCGCGACTGGCGGCAGCGCTGGGCAGATTCTGCGCCGGCTATCGGCCAGGTGGCGTCAAGCTGGCGCTGGCGGTGGACTTGCGTCGGCATGCCGACGATCTGCGTGCCAGCCACCATCTGAGCGGCATGCTGCACCTCCGGGTGGATCCTGACGATACACCGACGCAGATCCGTGCCCGTATCGAACAGGCGCTGCAGCAAGGACAGGAGGCGGTGTGGCGACCCTGGCATGAGCTGTTTCGCTGTCTGCCGATGGCGCTGATCGACGGGCTGCTGTCACCACGCCGCGATCGTCAGACCCCGCCCCCTCTGCTGGAGACCGTGGTGGTCTCCAATCTAGGGCGTATCGACCCCCGGCTCTACGCGTGTGAGGGTTTTCAGGCGCACCGCCTGAGCGGTATTCCGGTGCCCGGCAACGCCTTCATCTTTTTATTCGGTTTCGGCGAGCAGGTCGAGGTGGTCTGTGGCCTGCCTGCCGACATGGCCTGGGCCATGTCGGCGTGGATGGCTGATCTGCAGGCGGCCCTGCTTCAGGCCTGAGCCTTGCCGAGGAGGTGGGCAAAGTCCTGCGCGTCCTGCTGCAGCGCCTGCTCGAGAGCTTGCAGGTGCGGCTGGCGCAGGCGACGCTTGCTTTCAATATAGGAGGGGCGGTGCAGAGCCTGGAGCTGTTGTGCCAGCTGCTCGACGTGGCGGTCCAGGTCCTCGACGGCGACGACGCTATCGATGAAGCCGGCGAGACAGGCCTCTGGTGGGGGCATCAGCTGCGCACACAAGGGGGCGCGCTGGTAGACGCCGGGCAGCAGACGCATACGCAGCAGTTCGAGCGCGGTGTAGGGCACCGGCAGGCCTATGGCCACTTCATTGGCTCCGATCTTGAAGGCACCGTCGACGGCGATGCGCACGTCAGCGGCTTGCAGCAGGAAGCAGCCCATGGCCATGGCGTGACCGGTACAGGCGGCGACGACCGGCATGCGCAGGCCGGCCAGGCGGACGCTGAGCGCAAAGCCGGCGTTGAGCATGGCCAGGGCGTTTTCACCACCGGCACGCAAGGTGCTCAGATCGAAGCCCCCCGAGAAGATGCCGGGGCGGCCTTGCAAGACCAGCACATCGGCTTCCTGCTCGGCGCGATCGAAAGCGGCGGCAAGTTCCTGGCTCATCGCCAGGGAGATGACGTTGGCCTTGCCATCGTCGAGGCGGACGTGGGCGATACCCGCCCGCAGCTCATAGTGGACCCGCTGGCTCATGAACAACTCCTGATGCGATCGTAAAGCTGCGATGCTATCGGCTATGCGCTCTCAGCACAATCGGGATTGCAGGCGACCCTGGACGTCCTCGCCTCCTCATAGGCCTGCAGTCCAGCTCGCCCACGCAGACGCAAACGGTAGCCGCCGTCGATATGCAGCTCGGTTTGACGCCAGAACAACAGCCAGGGCACGCGTTGGGCGAGGTGGATCTGCGACCATGCCAGGTGCAGTGGTGGGTGCGCCAGCCGTATGGCCGGCAGGACGCCGAGGACCAGCTGATCCCTGTCCCAGGTGATCAGGAAGCTGGCATGGTACTGGATGGCTGGCCAGCGGCCGCGGGCCAGGGAACCTGAGGCCAGGCGATGCCGCCAGGCTGGACGGGGCCGCCGCAGCTGCCGGCGTGCCAGGGGCCACCAGCCTGAGAGCAGGCTCATCAACAGACAGGAGAGGAACCAGAACAGCCAGAAACGGGCCACGGAAGCGGGAGTGAAGTGCATGATCTATCCTTGATCGCCGAAGCGGGCTGATGCTAGCGCAATGCGCCGGGCGGGCATAGAGCCCCCCCTGAAAATTGCAGCGTCGGCGCCGGCCGTGCCATCACCAGCTAGGCGGGGCGTGCCTCCCGGGTATTGATCGGGGCGGTGACGGGAAAGCTCAGCACAAAGGTGGTGCCCTGATGCAACACCGACTCGACGCTCAGGGTGCCGCCCAGGATGACGCTCATGATGCGGTAGGCGACGGTGAGGCCGAGGCCGGATCCGCCTTGCCCCAGACGTGTGGTGAAGAAGGGCTCAAAGATACGCCTGCTGGTCTGCGCGCTCATGCCGACACCATCGTCGCTGACGCGCAGATGGATCATGTCGGCGTCGACCTGTGCCGAGAAACGCACCCGGCCCTGCTCGCGCCCCTGAAAAGCGTGCAGAAAGGCATTCTGGAGCAGATTGTTGATCACCTGTCCGAGCGGGCCGGGGTATCCGTCACAGTCGATCTGTGGCGCCACATCATTGATGACTTCGATGCTCTGGGGCGGTTTTGCGGAACTGACCATGGCCATGACGATCACGTCATCGATCACATCGGCGACGGCAAAGCGGCGACGCTGCTCGGAGGTACGATCGACCGCGACCTGTTTGAAGCTTTGAATGAGATGCACGGCCTGTGTCAGACAGCGGTAGGAGATTTTGGCGATTTCCCGGATCGAGCTCAAAACATGGTCGACCTCGGATTTTTTCGGGCGACCGTTGGCGAGCACCTGGGTCAGGGCGTCCACCTGGTACTCGAGCGTGCTGGTCACGGTCAGGGCATTGCCGATGGGGGTGTTCAGTTCATGCGAGATACCGGCCACCATGGCGCCCAGGGAAGCCAGCTTCTCCGAGGTGATGAGCTCATTTTGGGTGCGCTCCAGCTCCGCCACGGTCGAGCGCAAGGACTGATTGGCCAATTCGAGGTCGCGGGTCCGTTCGATGACACGTCGCTCGAGCTGCTGGTTCAGGCTGCTCAGCTGCGCTTCATACTGCTGGCGGGCGCGCAATTCCTGGATCAGGCGTATCGCATGGGCGGCCTGCAGTTCATAGGAGTCCAGGATGATGTTGATCAGGCCATGGTCGTTGTTCGCCATACGGTCGCTGGCGGTCTTTTCGGCGCAGGCCAGGCTTTGGCCCTGCTGGAGATGCAGGGCGATGTCAGCGAGGTAGCGATCGCTCTTCAAAATATGCAGGGTCAGCCAGCGGATCAGATAGGCCAGAATCCGCGACATGACCGGCTCATCACCGAGGGTTCGGCGCTCGCTGCGCAGCCTGTCCAGTTCCTCGACAAAGGCCTGGTGCGAGTTTTTATGGGCGCTGACGCTGGGCACCTCCCCGATGGCCAGCTGCCAGAGGTCTTCCTCGGTCGTAAAGTGGTAGTGGGCGTAATTGTGCAGTTGCTCAAAAATGGCTTCCGTGTCGAGGGGGTCGTCGCCGGATGCGAAATGCTGCGCGAGTCGATTGATGATCTTCACAAGCTCTTTGTGCTGATCGTCGATGACGGCAAGTCCGGTAGAAAAAAATGGCGACCAGGGGAATGCTTCGAATGACTCCATGGCCCAATATCCCTTGAGTTTTTGATCGTGGGACGACCGGCCGGCCGCTGTTCGCGGTGCCGTATCCCGAGACGACACCGGTCATCCCGGTTCGGCGAACCGATGGGCGCGCCGAACCCTAAGCTTTTGTTGACCTCCCTCATCTTGTCAGTTCGTCGCGACAGTAGGGATCATCGGCTCGGCCAAGCACCCCTGCAGACTAGCCCATGATCACATGAAAAGCGATTTTTTAGGTGCTTGATGGTCAAAGCTTGGCTTCGACCCAGACCCAGCCCTTGCTGGTCGAGGGCGTCGCCGGGGCGTAGGCGGTGGCCTTGATCAGGTCGATGCTGTGGTAGGCGCCGAGGGCGGCACCGAGCACGTAGTGGCGGCCAAAGTTGTGGGTGACCTGGGCGTCGATCTCCGTCCCATAATGGCCGGCCCCCTGGTCAGCACGGAAGTCGTGATAGACCAGGGTGATGGGGGTGCTGTCTTTCGTCCATCCGAGGCTGACGAAACGATCGACCAGGCCTTCCTGGGGGGTCTGCAGGAACATGTCCGCCCAGCCATTGAAGCTGTGCAAGGTGGCCAGGGGGGTCTGGAAGGCGACGTTGCCGTTGCTGCCGAGCAGTTCCCGGCTGAGCTTGAGGCTGTAGCCGTGCACGTCGATGCCGGCCTCGTAGTAGCTGTAGTGCACCTCGAAGGCATTGCGGTTGTCGAGACCGTTCGACTGCAGGGCGGCTTCCGCGGTGTAGAGCAGATGGGTGCCGGCTAGCAGTTCCTGGCTGCCGGTGATGCGCAGGCCATCGCTGCGTGTCGACTGGTAGGCCGGCAGCAGCGGTGTCGCTATGGGGTTCAGGTCGATCAGGTAGCTGTAGGCGACCACCCGGGTGCCAGGCAGGCCGCTATAGGCGAGGTTGAGCAGGGGTGAGCGGGAGCTGAATTTGCCCGCTGGCGTGGTCGCATAATCGCTGAAAACACGGTGGATCTTGTACAGATAGGCGGCGGTCAGCGTCGTATCGGGCAGGCTCTGGTTGACCAGGCTGGCGGCGTCGTAGGTCTGTTCAATCTGGCGCCACCCGACATTGCCGACATAGCGCTCATTATCCAGCTGCAGACGCTGCCGGCCGTATTTGAAGCTGGTGGCCGGCAGGCCGCGATAGCCCACGAAAAGCTGGTCAAGCTCGGTGACGCCAGGATCCGCGACGGTGGCGTACTGGGTCTTGCCATTGCTGGTGCTGTTATAAAAATCCTGGCCGAGCACGCCCAGGCTCTGCACGCTCCCGTTGACGTAAAAGCCATCGAGTGCGCCGCTTTCGTAGCCGGCGCGCAGTCGGGCGGTGGAGGCGCGGGCATCCTTGAGGGCATTGTCCTGGCTGACCGTTTCGATGCGATAGCGCAGATCAGCTTCGGCATGCCCCTGATTGAGCATGTCCATGAGTGCATCGGCCTGGGCGTGCAGGCTCAATACGCCCATGGCAGCGGCGAGGAGGCTGGGGAACTTGACATGGTCTTTCATGATGGTGACTTCCTGAGCTAGAGAATCTGGCCAGGGCCTGGGGTTTCAGCCCTTTAACATGTATTTGATAAGCCTCTTATACATCGAGGCCCATGCCTCGGGCAGAGGTCTCGACACCCTTATTTGATATGCATCAAAAAGTGGCCGCAGATACCCGGTCAGGCAGCGATCCCGACCTCGATATAGCCCTGGTTTTCCCGGACCGGATAAACCGGCAGGAGAAGCTCGGGATCTTCCAGGCAATGGCCGGTGTCGAGGTCATAGTGCTGCTTGTAGAGCGGTGAGGCGACGACGCGACGTCCCTGCAGCTGACCGATCAGGCCGCGCGAGAGGACATTGGCGGCGCCGATGGGGTCATAGTTGCTGATGGCCTTCAAAAGGCCGTCGGCGCAGCGAAAGATGGCCAGCTGCTGACCGCCGACCAAAGCGGCGACGCCCAGACCTGGCGGTATGGCGGGGGCGGGTGCGATACGTACCCAGCAAACGGGCTGCAACTTTTCGTGCGTATTCATGTCTTTCTCCTGTTTACTCGACTGAGCTGAGCTTGAGACGACGTTCGCGGGCGTCGAGGGGACGGCGCTGTCCGCGTTCGCTGACGTAAGCGAGTCTGTCGTCACGGGCTTCACTGTTGATGAAATGTCGGAATCGCGCCATCTTGGCAGGGTCTTCCAGGGTGGCTTTCCACTCACAGCGGTAGCTGTCGACAAGCTGCTGCATATCGGCTTCAAGCTCGGCGGCGAGCCCCAGTTGGTCATCGACGATGATGGCGCGCAGTGCCTCCAGCCCACCTTCCAGCTGTTCACGCCAGACGCTGGTACGCTGGAGCCGATCGGCGGTGCGGATATAGAAGATCATGAAGCGATCGATCAGCTGGATCAGCCGTCGATCATCCAGCCCGGAAGCCAGCAACTCGGCATGGCGAGGCTTCATGCCTCCATTGCCGCAGACATAGAGGTTCCATCCGGACTCGGTGGCGATGACGCCGATATCCTTGCTCTGCGCCTCGGCACACTCGCGGGTGCAGCCGGACACCGCAAATTTGAGTTTGTGCGGTGAGCGTATGCCGCGGTAACGGGTTTCCAGCCTTACCGCCATGCTCAGGGAGTCGAGCACCCCATAGCGGCACCAGGTGGAGCCGACACAGGACTTGACGGTACGCACCGACTTGCCGTAGGCGTGGCCGGATTCAAAACCAGCCTCGATCAGCTCGGCCCAGATGGCAGGCAGCTGATCGACGCGGGCGCCAAACAGGTCGATGCGCTGACCCCCGGTGATTTTGGTATAGAGGTGGTAGCGTTTGGCGATATTGGCGATGGCCATCAAGCCGTCCGGGGTCACCTCGCCGGCCGGCATGCGCGGCACCACCGAATAGGTGCCGTCTTTCTGCAGATTGGCAAGGAAATAGTCGTTGCTATCCTGCAAGCCGGCCAAATGGTCCTCGAGCACATGGTGGTTCCAGGTCGATGCAAAGATCGAGGCGGCCACCGGCTTGCAGATGTCACAGCCGTCGAGGCCCTGGCGGCCATGACGCTGCATGAGCTCGGCAAAGGTGCGTAGTCCTTCGACACGGATGATCTGAAAAAGTTCCTGGCGGCTGTAGGGAAAGTGTTCGCACAGGTCCTTGCCGACCTCGACCCCCATACGGGCCAGTTCGGCATTCATCACCCGGGTGGCGAGCGCTGCGCAGCCGCCGCATGAGCTGGCGGCCTTGGTGCAGCTTTTGATACCGGCGAGGTCGCGATGACCGGCACGCACCGACTCGATGATGGCCGCCTTGCTGACATTGTTGCAGGTGCAGATGATGGCGCTATCCGGCAAGGCATCGGTGCCTGATGCCGCGCAGCTGCCTGAGCCGGAGGCGATCAAATCACTCGGCTGGGCGGGCAGCGCCAGGCCATTCAGCATCATCTGCAAAAGCGTGCCATAGTCTTCCGCGTCACCGACGAGGATGGCGCCCAGCAGCTTTTTCTGCTCAGCGTCGATGACGATCTTTTTGTAGACCCCCAGAACCTCATCGATAAAATAGCAGGAGCGCGCCCCCGGGGTCTGGCCATGGGCGTCGCCTAGGGAAGCGACATCGACGCCGAGCAGCTTGAGCTTGGTCGACATGTCGGCACCTTGAAAGCGCAGCTGTTCATGACCGAGCAGGTGTTCGGCGACGACTTCGGCCATGCGATAACCAGGAGCGACGAGTCCGAAGATGCGACCGCTCCACAGCGCGCATTCGCCGAGGGCATAGATGTGGGGGTCGGTGCTGCGGCAGTAGTCGTCGATGACGATGCCACCGCGTTCGCCGATCGCCAGGTGAGCGGCGCGAGCCAGCTCATCACGTGGTCGTATGCCCGCCGAGAAGACGATCACGTCGGTATCGAGGTGGCTGCCATCGGCGAACAGCAGGCGCTGGCGCGTCTCTTCCCCCGCGACGATGGACTGGGTGTTTTTGCCGGTATGAACGCAGACCCCCAGGGCTTCGATCTTTTCGCGCAACAATTTGCCGCCGCCGTCATCGACCTGCACCGCCATCAGCCGGGGCGCAAATTCGACGATGTGCGTGTTGAGCCCCAAGTCTTTGAGTGCTTTGGCCGCTTCCAGACCGAGCAGTCCACCGCCGATGACCACGCCCACCCGGGCTTTGGCGGCGCTGGCCTGGATGCCATCGAGGTCCTCAATCGTGCGGTAGACATGGCAGTCAGGATGCTCTCTGCCGGGTATGGGCGGGACGAAGGGCGCCGAGCCGGTGGCCAGCACGAGGCGATCGTAGTCGAAAGTGCGGCCATCGGCACAGAGCACCTTGTGCGCAGCACGATCGATGCTGCTGACCCGGGTGTTCAGCTCGAGGGTGACGCCCCAGTGGGCGAGCTGCTCGGCGCTGGTGAGGGCGAGGTCTTCGCAGCTGGCGCCGGCGAAATAGGAGGAGAGATGAACACGGTCATAGGCGGGCCGGCTTTCTTCACTGAGGACGCTGATGTCGAGCCCGGCACGTCCATGCGTGCCGAGGGCTTCGATCAGTTTCTGGCCAACCATGCCGTTGCCGACGATCAGAACTTTCATGTTGTGGTTCATCAACTTTCCTCGGGTCACAGGCCTCGAGGAGTACTGATGCAGCTTATGTGCCAGCTTGTCTCTTGCTTAAAATAAATGTTTTAATTCAATGTTTTATGTTTTTTGTGGCGACCAAGAAAAGGCCTGGTGTGCGGGCTTCTGGTGCAAAGTCCTTCAGGGCTGCACCGCTGCGGTGCGCAGGCTTTGCTGCCGGCGCAAGAGCTCGCCCAGCTCCGACTGACAGGAGCCACAGCGGCTTCCGGCCTGCGTGACCCGGCTGAGGGCGGCGACGCTGTCGAGCTGGCCGGCCTCGATCGCCTCGATGAGGGTCTGTTCATGGACCCCCATGCAAATACAGACGCGGCGTCCCAGGGCAGGGCCCTGAACACCAGGACGCAAGGCCAGCAGCTGTTTGCGTTGCTGGGGCTCGAGCTTTTCGTCGAGCAGGCTGCAGGCCCAGTCCATGTCGGCGTCCTCAGGCCAGGGAGCGGCGAGGAAGGCGATCAGGCGGCCTTCCTCAAACCAGGCGCGGCGCAGCCAGTTGTGCTGGGGGTCCTCAGCCTCGATCATTTCCTCAGGCGGCAGAGCGAGCGTGGACAGCCACGCCAGCAGTTGAGGGCCATCGGTAAATTCAGCGACATTCTGGCGGAAGCCGCGATGCAGGCGTATCGAGACGGCATAGCTCAATGTTGCCAGAGGCAGGGCCTGCTTGCTGATCAGGCTGGCCTGCCAGATGGGCGTCCGTTTCTGCAGGGCGATGGCGCTCATCTTGCTGTCGGGTTGGCCGGAAATCGGGTCACGTCGGCCGTGGACCACCGGCCCTATGCGACCACTGCGCGAGAGTATCGACGTCCAGTGTATGGGTGCGAAGACCTCGCCACGACGCTGCTGCAAGCTCAGATGCGCGCGCAGCACACTGCTGTACTCGCCCCGGCGCAGGGTGACAAAATCGGCCTCTGCGATCGACAGGGACTGGGCATCGAGGGGGTGTATGTCGAGGTGGGGCTCTTGGGTATGCGCCATCAGTGTCGCACTCAGTCCGGTGCGCGTCATGGTATGCCATTGATCGCGCAGCCGTCCGCTGTTGAGCAGCCAAGGGTGCTCGGCGTCGCGCAGGTCAGGCTCGGCCAGGTTGCTGACGGCGATCAGTCGCGCTCGCCCGTCGGCATGGCTGACCCGATGTTGCGCGTAGGGGTGTTCAGGGCTGTCGAGCGGCCACTGCAGGGGCTGCAAGGCGTCGTAGGCGGCATCATCGAGGTGGGCCAGGGGGCCGAGATTGAAGAGCCGCCAGGTGCTGCCCTCATTACGATAGGCCGAAAGCGCGGCGTGCTCGCGGAAAATGGCGGCAGGTCCGGTATGCGCGAACAGGTGCGCGCCGCCCAGACGACGCCCGACTTGACTCAGGATCCACCAGTCCGGGCGAGCCTCTCCGGGCGCTTCAAGAAAGCGGCGCTGGCGCGAGATGCGTCGTTCCGAGTTGGTCACGGTGCCGTCTTTTTCGCCCCAGGCCAGGGCCGGCAGCTGTATATGGGCCAAGCGTGTGGTGTCGGTGTCGGCGATGCAGTCGGAGACGATGACCAGCGGGCAGCGCCGCAGAGCCTCCCTGACCTGATCGGCCTCGGGCAGGGACACCACCGGGTTGGTGCCTATGATCCAGATGGCCTTGATGCGTCCATCGGCGACGCCGGCAAAAAGATCGAGGGCCTTGTCGCCGGCATGATCGCTGATCCGGTCGACGCCCCAGAACTCAGCGACCAGCTGGCGGTGGCCAGGGTGCTCCAGATCGAGATGGGCGGCGAGCTGGTTGGCCAGGCCACCGACTTCGCGCCCCCCCATGGCATTGGGCTGGCCGGTGAGGGAGAGGACGCCGGCCCCCGGACGGTGGATGCGGCCGCTAGCGAGGTGGCAGTTGAGCAGGGCATTGCCCTTGTCGACACCTTGCACCGACTGGTTGCTGCCCTGCGAGAACAGACTGAGGACACGCTCGCAGCTTCTGAAGCGCTCATAAAAGCGGGCGATCAGTTCGGCATCGAGCTCACAGCGTTCGGCGACGGCGGCGATGTCAGGGGCTTCAGCGCGGGCGCTGGCCAGTGCTGCCGCCAGGCCTTGGGTATGACGCTCGCTATAGGCCTCATCGATCCCACCGTGCTTGGCCAGATCGACGAGCAGTCCATTGAACAGCGCCACATCGCTGCCCGGGCGCAAAGGCAGATGCAAGTCGGCGATCTCACAGGTGGCGGTTCGCCGGGGGTCGATGACCACGATATCAAGCTGCGGATTCTGTTCTTTGGCGGCCTTGATGCGTTGAAAGAGGATCGGGTGACACCAGGCGGTATTGGATCCGACCAGAACGATGAGTTGCGCCGCTTCGATGTCGGCGTAGCTCTGTGGAACCACGTCCTCACCGAAGGCCCTTTTGTGGGCGGCGACCGCCGAGGACATGCACAGGCGTGAGTTGGTGTCGATCTGTGCCGTACCGAGCAGACCTTTGACCAGTTTGTTGGCCATATAGTAATCCTCGGTCAACAACTGACCGGAGACATAAAGCGCCACCGATTCAGGACCATGGCTCTTGATGGTGGCCTGCAAAGATGTCGCGACATGGTCCAGGGCTTGTTCCCAACTGGCACGTACCCCGCCTATCTGTGGGTGCAAGAGGCGAGCTTCGAGACCGATGGTCTCGTGCAGATGACGAGCTTTGATGCACAGGCGGCCCTGATTGGCAGGGTGCTGCGGGTCACCGCTGATGCTGGCCTCGCGTGAACCGGCCTCGGTCCGGCTGGCGATGATCCCGCAACCGACCCCACAATAAGGGCAGATCGTTGCCGTTTCCAAGCGCGGTGCTGGATGATCATGGGCGGTGCCGGTAAGGTTCATGCAGGAACTCCGAACAGGAGCTGGGAGCGCGTGGCGCCCAGGGGGCGCTGCTCGCGTATCCAGTCAAAGTAGCGTGGACCGTCTTCCGTGTCGCCATAGAGCACGGCGCCGACGAGTTTGTCGTTTTTGACGACCAGTCGACGGTAGATCTGGGCGGCGTGGTCATGAAAGATCAGTGACTCACGGTCCTCGCCGAGAAACTCCCCCGCTGAGTAGAGGTCGATGCCCTGGATCTTGATGGTGGTGGCGGTGGCATGCGATAAAAACCGCGAGTAGCCCATGCCTGCCAGGTGGTTGGCACAGACCCGCGCCTGCTCATAGAGCGGGGCGACCAACCCAAAGAGGGTGCCGCGGTGCTGCACACACTCACCCACGGCGTAGATGCGCGGATCATAGGTCTGCAGCGTATCGTTGACCAGGATGGCGCGATCACACTGCAGACCCATCTGGCGGGCGAGCTCGATGTTGGGGACGATGCCCACCGCCATGACCACCATATCGCATTCGATCAGGCTGCCATCGGCGAGGCGCAGGCCGCGCAGTGTCCCCCGCTCATCACTTTCGATCTGGCGGGTGCTGGCGGCCAGCGCAAAACGCAGGCCCCGCCGTTCCAGTTCCTCCTGTAAAAGCCGGGCCGCGCAGGGATCAAGCTGGCGGTTGAGCAGCCACGGGGCATTGTGCACCACCGTCACTTCGGCGCCTTGACGCTGGAGGCCGTGGGCGGCCTCAAGGCCCAGGAGGCCGCCACCGATCACGGCCACCCGGCGACAGCGGGCGATACGTTCAACCATCTGCCCCACGTCACGCAAGCCACGAAAACTGATGACGTCGGGATGGTCCCTGCCTGGCAGGGGGGGCATAAAAGGCGAGGAGCCGGTGGCGAGGACCAGTCGATCGTAAGGTAGCTGCAGCCCATATTCGGTGCGCACGTAGCGCTGACGCCGCTGCACCTGGGTCACGGTCTGTCCGGCGATCAGGGTGATACCGCGAGTCATATACCAGTCCAGGGGGTGCAGCATGATGTCGGTGATGGTCTTTTCACCGGCCAGCACGGGAGAGAGCATGACCCGGTTGTAATTGCCATAGGGTTCGGCGCCGACCACGGTGATGTGGTAGCGCTCAGGCGCCAGGGCCAGCAGCTCTTCAACGGTGCGCATGCCGGCCATGCCATTGCCGATCACCACGAGATTTTCTTTGCTACTCATGCTTGCTTGCCCAGATCGCGTCGCTCATCGACGCTCGACAAGTCAAAGCAAGTTTGGTGCCATGCCATCAAGCTCAGTCGCCAGCACGCATACGGGCGCTCACGGGTCTGATGCCTGCCTGTTCATGGCGCATCGAAGGCTCTTTTTGCACCAGAATGCACCAAGATCGCGCCGCACAGCCGTGCCGGAGGGCCGGTCAAGCCGCATAGAAGCTCAGCCTCAAGACTTGGCCTGAATTTTGCCATGAAGGGATAATCTGTCTATCCCGGAGATGCGTGATGGCTACGGTCATGGGCGCCCTGCGCCTGGGCAACTGGCGCTCCTTGCTGGCCTGCTTTTTATACTTCGACACCGGCTTTACCTTGTGGGTGATGCTCGGGCCGCTGGCACCTTTCATCGGCAAGAGCCTGCATCTGGGGGCTGCCGATTTGGGCTTTTTGGTGGCGGTGCCGGTGCTGAGTGCCGCCATCTTGCGTATCGCTTTGGGCGCACTCTATCAGTCCATGGATGGTCGCCAGATCGCCTTGCTCAGCGTGGCCTTGTCGGCCTTGCCTGCGCTCATCATCGGTTGCGGTCCGCTGCCGGGCTTCAATGAGCTGCTCATGCTCGCCGTGTTGCTGGGCCTGGGTGGCGCCAGTTTTGCGGTGGCCTTGCCCATGGCGGGCAGCAGCTATCCCAAGCAGGTTCAGGGTTTGGTGCTCGGGGTGGCCGCTGCCGGCAATATCGGAGCGGTCCTCGATGGCTTTCTCTTTCCCCGCCTGGCCGCACACTGGGGATGGCAGGCGGCAACGCTCGCTGCCTTGCCCCTGCTGGCGCTGACCGCCTGGACCTTGTACGCCTACGCTCAGGATCTGCACCCCAAGCAGGGCAGCGTGCGTCTGGGCTTGCGCCATACCGCCGGCATCCTTGCCGGCCTGCTGCTGCTTATGGAACTGGCGCATGCCGGGCACCTGGCCGGTGTCGGCCGTCTCCTGCTGCCGGTGCTGGGGGTCGCCCTGGCCCTGGCGGTGCTGCCTTCGAGCTATCGTCGTGAGCTGAAGGCCACGGACAGCTGGGCGATCATGCTCGTCTACGCCATCACTTTTGGCGGTTTTGTCGGTATGTCCTCATACGTCGCGGTGTTGATGACGACGCTCTACCATCTGAGCAAGCTGCACGCCGGCATGGTGATGGCCGGTCTGGCCCTGACCGGAGCCATGCTCCGGCCCCTGGGTGGCCATCTGGCCGATCGCGTCTCCGGCGTGCGCGCTTTGATCGTGCTTTTGAGCCTGATCGCCCTGCTCGATGGCCTGCTGGCGCTGTCACTGCCTGGCCTGTACCCCGCTCTGGCGATGCTGTGGCTCCTCTATGCCTGCTTTGGCCTGGGCAATGGCGCGACGTTTCAGCTGGTTCCCCAGCGCTGGCCGGAGCGCAGCGGACTGATGACCGGACTCATCGGCTGTGCCGGTGGCGTCGGTGGCTTCTACCTGCCCGTGGTGATGGGGCTGGCGCATCAGAGCTCGGGCTCCTATGCCCCGGGCTTTGCGCTGTTCTCCCTGCTGGCAGCACTGGCCGCACTGACCGTCACCTTCTTGCGTAAACCCTGGTTAAGCTGGTCACACGCCCGGCCACCATCGCCGCTTACGGTCTGGCCAGAGGAGGTTCCTGCACCGCAGGGGGAGGTCTAGCTCGAAGCAACTGTCTTCCCGGTGTCTCTGGAACCATACAATTGGGCCGTTTTCGCGGACATCCCCCGCTTTGACCGGAGATCGCCATGCGTGCCACCCGCGAAGTCGAATCCACGCTGATCGACCGCTACCAGACGACGGTGCAGGAAACCGTGCGCCGTGCTCTCCGGCGGGGTAAGCGCGACAAGATCCACTACACGATCCTCCCCAGCCGCCAGGCCCCTGCAAACGCAGGGCCCCCTCTGTGCCCAGAACCTGAACCTGCGCGAACATCGGATCCTCTGTCCGCGTCTGTCCCTGGTTTATAGGCTGCTGACAGCCAGCCCTTGTGCCCGGGCATAGGCTTGCTGAGACATCCCGCCACATGCTGCTCCCAAGTGTGTCGCCGCTGGTCTTGTTCCACGCCACACTCCTGCTCATCAAGTGCGACCGATCATGCGTATCAGAGCCACTGTCTTCCAGGTGTCTCGGCTGGAGCCTTACGATGCGGTCAGTAAACAACGAAGATGTACTCTTATTGTTTGACGTGCTAAAAATTGATGACAGACTGAGAGCACTCAAACATGGGAGGAAACGGATGGCCAGATGCAAATTGATACAAGTCATGAACTTTTGGACATGCGCAATTCTACTGGGCATTCTGATCTACCATCTTCCAGCCTCGGCTGCAAGTTTTGAT
This sequence comes from Pseudomonadota bacterium, assembly GCA_021804565.1. GTDB lineage: Bacteria > Pseudomonadota > Gammaproteobacteria > Pseudomonadales > Moraxellaceae > JAJZHK01. The sequence goes on from JAJZHK010000013.1 coordinate 49,677, forward strand.
TGTACAAAAACGATTACGTTGCGAGAGAAGCTGATTTGCCAGGACCCGGAGTTATCTTCCCTTGATGCCCAATTGGGTTCCAAATATAAAGAACGTCTAAACTTGCTGAGTCCAAAAGGAGCTAAGTTATTCCGGAATTCCGAACGACATTGGCTCCATTTTGTTTCAATTGTTTGTCCGGATAGCCAGAATTTCCGGAAGGATAGTCTACATAATCTAAAAGACTGCCTTTCCGAGGAATATCGTGATCGCCTCAAGCAATTAGATATGGTCGGCCAAAAGATTGGGCCATTTGTTTTCAATCGCATAGATATATACGCGGCAAAACCGGCACCTGACAAGGATGGATCGAGATCAGGTTTTTATTATCAGCATACTGCTTATCCACAGATTGATAACATAGAAAATTCGATGACAAAGCTCTGGAATAAGCAGATGGAGAGGTCACTGCGTTTGGATGACTGTGGCATATACGGGGATTACGATACATATTACAAAATGGGCTATGCAAGCGATAAGTTGATCAGCATGACTTCAGCGGAGGAGACATATTGCCATGGTGCACCCCATGGTTTTGGTGGCTCCCAAACTATTAATACCATCTTGATTCCTTCTCCCCACAGACTTAACTCAAGTGATGTGTTTGGTTCAGGCCAAGACTGGAAGGCTAAGTTGCAAAAGCTCTTCATGGAAGATTTGCAGAAACAGGGATGGAAACCGCGATCGGCATGCGATAAAGAAAATGCTCTCGAAATTTTTTTGGATCCAAACCGCTGGCTATTTACAGATAAAGGCATTGAAGTTGACTTTGGTCCCTATGAGGTCTGTGCCTATGCATGTACACCTCGGCCAGTGACTGTTTCTTGGGATAGTATCAGGCCACTTCTTGTTCAAAATTTCATGCATCCATAGATCGTTGTCTGCACCCCCGGTGGGTCAGTTTTGGGTGGAAATCAACAGGAACGTGGCCTGAAACGGGCCGATAGGGTGAGCGGCGAAGTCCGCAGGCTTCCGCAGGAATCCCCGCGAACACGCGGGAGCCGGCGCGATCGGGCAAGACAAAACCCCAACCGAGAACGGTTGGGGTTTCATTATTGGTGGAGCCAACAAATTCTACGCTGACACCTTATCTGCTTAGCGAGTGCCTACAGTGGCAGGACAAGCAAGCTAGCAGACTAAGAAACAGAGACAGACTTCGATGCTGAGTAATTCATACTTGCGCTGTCATCAAACATGAACCTGTAAGAGGCCATTTTTTGATTGCCTCATGTGCGCCTTCGTGATGCAATAAATTAGGGTTGGCAAAGAAGCGAGTTGCCTGTCCAAATATGTCTGATTCGTAACTCCTCTCCGTCACAAAGCCAATAAAATGGAGTCGATCTCTCGCTTCCACTGCACCATTCACCACGGTATGTTCGCTGAATACACCTGAAATAAGATTATTATTCCAGTAACGGCGATACAGTGAATCAACATAGTTACCGCCAAATGCAACATGAATTTGATCGTGGATATCTCCTCCATTCATTAAGAATGTTCTGAAATCCACTAAAAGAACATGCAGAGCATATGTTGGAATAGAAAATTTATGCGGCCGCCCATTTCGTTCCATTTTTTGGCATATGCGCTGTACAGCCTTCAGCGTCTCGCCTTCCTCTGATTGAGGGATAGAATCATGCTGGCTGGCAAGAAGCATTTTTGACCATTGAGTACCATCCTCTTCGGTCCATGAATGGGTTGCATTCATAACAGCTAGGGTTTCCTCTAGCCGCATCAGTTCTACCTTCCAACACTGACCCTCAAAGTGAAAGCCAAAATCTATTTTCGAATGCCCTTCACCGTCGATTTCATATGATGGTGCAATGCCAGATTGGTGAAGAGCATAAGCAAAACGCAATTCAAAAAAGGCAGCTTTATCGGCCATCTTCCACGGCCGATTATTAGTGTCCATCTCGGCCAAGATTTGTTGTGCCCACGGCATCCCCTCAAGATCTGACATAATCGTTCTCATGAATTTAGTTTCATCTTCAGAAAGAAAATCCCAGGACATAGTGCTCTCGGTTAAATTATTGGCTAATTTGTATTGTTGAGTATAATGGCGCAAGCTCTAGTATCAGTGATTTATCATCATAATTTTTTAAATCACGGTAGAACAAAATTTATTCTCTGTCGCTCTTTCCCACCAAACACCCGTCACAACTCCATAACCTCAAACCCGCATGAATACTGGATATTGCCTCGCGCACGCTCGCGAGACTTCCAGAGAGAATAAGGAGAAGGGAGGGTCTTGTCGGTTAGAAAATGGTAATTCGAAGAGGGTGGCGCTCGTGAGGTCAGTTCCCGGAACCGCGCTAGTTCTGGGCTTTCAGGTAATAAAAAACCCAACCGGTAAGGGCTGGGGCTTAGGGATTGGTGGCGGAACACGGAACTGAACCCGCGTCCGAAATCAGAACCAAATAGTACCACCTCGGCCTTGAGGGCGTGGATTCGATGATTTGGCCGAAACCGTGTTGGCTTTCGGCGACTTTCCCTTCTTTCTATGTGCTCGTCCTGGGGCTGCAGAGGCCTCGGAGGTTCACCTGCGACCTCTGATCGGGCCGGTCTGCTGCAAATTGCGGTTTGTCAGATACTGATTTATACTTCTGACAAAGGAGCCATGACCATGAGCCATCTTGCCGAGAACATCTTATCTGCCGCCCGGGCCATGCCCGAGGGCGGCTTGTTGTCGCCCAAGGAGTTCCTGCATCTTGGGTCGCGGGCTGCCATCGACAAAACCTTGTCCCGACTGGCTCAGGAAGGAAAGTTGCTGCGCGTCAGTCGTGGTGCCTATGTCGCGCCCCATCAGGGCCGGTTTGGTTCCCGCCCGCCATCCACCGAATCTGTAGTGCAGGCCATTGAGGCCAGTTGCGGTGAAACGGTCGTGGCCAACGGTGCGGCTGAAGCCAATTCACTGGGCCTGACCACGCAGGTGCCGACCCGCGAGGTTTTTCTCACCTCCGGCGCATCCCGCACCCTCCATCTTGGCAGCCGGTGCGTGGAGCTCAAGCATGCTAACCGCTGGCAATTGCTTCTGGGCAAGCGCCCTGCAGGCAAGGTGATTCGTGCGCTTTCATGGCTGGGGCCGGAAGCTGCACCGGCGGCGCTGAAGCAACTGCGCTCCAGGCTGCCCGAATCCGAGTGGGAGGCCGTGCGTGGTGCACGAGCCGCATTGCCGAGCTGGATGGCAAAAGTGGTCAGCGAGGCAATCGCACATGGCTGAGTCTTGGTTTTCGCTCAGCCGGGACGATCAGGTTGAAGCCTTGGAATTCGCTGCAGCCCGTACCGGGCGGCCTGCACACCTGCTCGAAAAAGACATCTGGGTGGTCTGGGTTCTGTCCGCCATCTACGAATCCGACTTGGCCAGCAAGCTCACGTTCAAGGGCGGCACCTCGCTGTCCAAGGTCTATCGCATCATTGATCGGTTTTCTGAGGACGTGGATCTCACCTATGACATCCGCGAACTGGCCGCCGATCTGTTGAAGCAAGGCAATCCCATCCCAGACTCCGCCAGCCAAGAAAAAAAGATCAGCAGCGCGGTACGCCACCGCCTACCCGACTGGATCGAAGCGACGGTCAAGCCGGTCATCGCTGCGGCACTGGAGAAAGCCGGACTGGACGCGAGTCTGGCGCTGGCAGGCAAAGACCAGGACAAGCTGATCCTGGCCTATCCGGCAGTCAAAACGGGAACGGGATATTCAGCGCCCACGATTCAGCTGGAGTTTGGTGCCCGCGCCACGGGTGAGCCACACCATGTTCAGCCAGTGGCTTGCGACATTGCGCCAGAAATTGAAGGGGTCACTTTCCCTGTTGCCCAGCCCCTGGTGATGGCGGCAGAGCGCACTTTCTGGGAAAAGGCCACCGCTGCCCACGTGTATTGTTTGCAGGGACGATTGCGCGGCGAGCGCTATTCGCGTCACTGGTACGACCTAGCGGCCATCGCAAAAACGCCGCACTTTGTTGCAGCCTGCGCCGACCACGAGCTGGCCCGGGCTGTTGCAGAACACAAATCGGTGTTCTTCATCGAGAAAGATGCGACCGGCAACAAGATCGATTACTTCGCCGCCGTCAGCGGTCAACTGCAACTCATCCCGGCAGGCGAATCGCTGGCGGCACTCGAAAAGGACTATGCCGCAATGCTGGAGGATGGTCTGCTGGCGCTCAATCAGCCGAGCTTTGCCGACATCATTGAGCAGTGCCGTGCCATCCAAGATGAGGCCAATCGGCCGGCCCGCTAATTGGGTGTAAATGGGTGTGCTTGTGGTTTGCTCACAGAGCGTGATTGCCTTCCCGCTGCTCAGCTTTCAATTTGAACTATCCGGCATTTCCGGACAGTTACCTCATATCAAGCTTCTCTGATTGCAGCCATCGGTCAGCCGTTCCCATATGAATTTTCATATGGAGAACGTTGATGACCAACAAGATCTGCGCCTGCTGTGGCCAGCCATTCGAGCCGCGCCCACAAGTTCCTGATCAGGCTTACTGCTCCTCGCCCAATTGCCAACGCGCACGCAAGCGCCAGTGGCAGCGGGCCAAGCTTCAGTCCGATTCCGACTACCGGATCAACCAACGTGCCGCGCAGCAAGCGTGGTCGCAGCGAAATCAAGAATACTGGCGTGACTACCGCGACGCTCGCCCTGAGTATGCGCAACGCAACCGCGAGCAGCAGCGGGCACGAGATCAGAGCGGAAACACTGGTCTTGCAAAGATGGACGTGTGCGACCTGCCAAGCGGCCTGTACCGGATCACCCGGCACCCAGCTTTCCCGCTGGAAAACAGCGATTCGTGGATCGTCGAAATCACGCCGGTTTGCAGCGTAAGGCTCCAGCCGAGACACCTGGAAGACAGTGGCTCTGATGCGCATGATCGGTCGCACTTGATGAGTAGGAGTGTGGCGTGGAACAAGATCAGCGGCGGCACAAGTGGGAGCGGCATGTGGCGGCCTGGCGCCGTAGCGGGATGTCTCAGCAAGGGTAGTGTACGGACTT
>JAJZHK010000014.1 GCA_021804565.1 Pseudomonadota bacterium
CTGCAGCTGCGCCCGACAATGCCGGCGCAGTTCGCTCTCACCCAGGCTCCTGCGAGCATCGGCAGGCAGACCCAAAAAACCCATCAGGGCCGCCTGGCCACCAGGCAGCGATGCGTCATGGATTTCCCCCAGCGGGCCGCGTACACTGCGGCCTTCACCAGACAGCCCCAGCTGACGCCAGAAAGGGCGCTCATAGACGGCGACGTATTTGCCTTGTGCAGCCATCCAGGTATCGGTCGCTTGCCAGGAGGCGCGCAGGGACGGCGGCAAGGGGGGTGAGAACTCGAGCTGCCCCGCCAAGCGGGGTGGCAGCGCCAGCAAAACCTGCTGGAAGCGCCAGGATTGTTGCCGGGTTCCGGCGTTTGTGCTGCTGAACACTTCGATATCGCTGCCGCGATGGCAGAGGCGATACACGCGCTGCGCGGTGATGATCTGTGTGCCCGACAAGCGCTCACGCAAGGCATCGAGCAAAGCGGCCATGCCGCCGCGCAGGCGCATCGACGTCGGTGCGCTCACATAGCCGGGCAGGCGTATCGGCGCCTCCTGCCAGGAGCGCTCGACCACGCAGTCGCCAGACTCGTACTGCGGGTAAGACTCCAGCCCCAGCTCATCGATCAGGTGATCCAGCCTCGGCTGGAGCTCAGGCCAGAACCAGGATGGACCGAGGTCGAAGCGCTGCCGTGTGGCGGCGGCAGCCGGGAGCGACAGAATGCGGCCGCCGAGCAGCTGACGTGCCTCCAGCAGCAGGCTGTTCCTGATGCCTTGCTGTTCAAGAAGATAGGCTGCGTAGAGGCCACTCAAACCGCCGCCGATGATACCCACGGGTGCGCTCTGCATACGCCTGCCCTGCGTCAGGATGCCGTCCTTCGTCCGAGGGGTTCAGTTGCGTCCGGCCATCACCCCGCCGTCCACATCCCAGATAGCGCCGGTGACCCAGCTGGCCTTGTCGGAGAGCAAGAACATGACCGCTTCAGCAACATCTTGCGGCGTGCCGATACGACCGATGGGGTGGAAGCTGTTGAAGGCCTGCAAGGCCTGGTCGACCTCCTCCTGGGCGATAAAGCCTTCGTAGATCGGTGTCTTCACAACCGCTGGGGATACGGCATTGACGCGTATGCGATGAGGCGCCAGCTCCATGGCCAGGTGCTGGGTCAACGCATGGAGGCCGGCTTTGGCCATCGAATAGGCCGATGAGGGGGTGGCGGCGATGGCCTGACGGGCCCACATCGAGCCGATATTGACGATGGCACCGGGTCGATTTTGCGCCACCATTTGAGCGGCAACTTTTTGGCTGACAAAGAAAATGGCCTTGTTCAGCGCCATGTAGGCATCGTAGTCCTGTTCCTGGTGTTCGAGAAAAGGCTGGGGAAAGAAGATGCCGGCAGCGTTGACCAGGAGGTCCACATCGGCATGCTCTGTAGCGAGGCTTTGCAGCAGGCCAGCGAGTCCTTCACGATCGGCAAGGTCCGCGGTCAGCGCCCAGACGCGACCAAACTCGGCCAGCTTCTTGCGCGCCTGTTCGGTCTTGTCAGGATGACGGCCGACGATCACCACGCTGCCACCACCGGCGAGAACCCCCTGTGCCGTTTGCAGGCCGATGCCGCTGCTACCCCCGAGGACCAGCAATTTTTTGGCTTGGAATGTCGTGCTCATCATGCACCTCTGTGCTTGTGTGGATAGAAAGTGCCCGGGCCTGAACGGCTGGCGGCCATGCCAGGGTCTCTGAAATAAAAGAAAAACTATATTTCAAAAGCCAGACTAAGGATGCTGTGATCCGCAGATGGCGCCTGTCCGTCGGATCAATATCCAGGAACAAAGCTATTCTTGATGCATTTGATAGAATCTTCCAATCAGATAAAGTATCCGTGATGCAAAGAAAAAATTTATGATCACAAGAATGCCCGTGCACCTCAATGCCTTGCGGGCTTTTGAGGCCAGTGCTCGTCATCAGAGCTTTTCAGCGGCAGCTGCTGAACTGCATGTCACGCCTGCAGCCGTCGGCCAGCTGGTGCGTACCTTGGAGGACTGGCTGGGCCTGACCCTGTTCCATCGTGGCGCCGGGGGGCGAGCCCGATTGACCCTGACCGATGCGGCGGAGCGGGCCCTGGTCGACATCCGGGCAGGTTTCGACAGCCTGTCGATAGGTCTGGCCAAGTTGCAGGAGAGCTCGGTTAACGGAATGCTGACCGTGACCGTCAGCCCGGCTTTTGCTGCCAAATGGCTGCTGCCGCGCATCGATCGATTTCAGAGTGCCTGGCCGGACACCGATGTGCGCCTGGAGACCAGTCTCAAGGCGGTGGATTTTGTCGCGCAAAGGATAGACATCGGCGTGCGTTATGGATCCGGGCACTGGCCGGGTCTGCAGGCGGAGAAGCTCCTTGACGAGGAGGTCTATCCGGTGTGTTCGCCACGTCGTCTCGATGAGCATCGGCGCTTGGCGCAGCCTGCTGATCTGCTCGGCGAAATGCTGATTCACGACCTGTCTATGGACAGCCATGCCAGCTTTCCGACCTGGGATGTCTGGTTGGCGCAGGCCGGGGTGGTCGGGGCAGTCCGCCCGCGTGGCTTGCAGATCAACAACTCGGCTGCCGTTCTGCAGGCGGCGATCGAGGGGCAGGGGATCGCGCTGGCGCGTAGCGTCATGGCCCGTGATGATCTCAAGGCCGGTCGGCTGCTGCGCTTATTTGCGGACATCCAGGTGCCCTCCAGCCTGGCCTACTACATCGTCTACCGGCCGGACAGCGCCAACTTGCCGAGGCTGCATGCTTTTCGTGACTGGCTGTTGCAAGAGGCGGCCGGCTCGCCGGCCTGATGGCACCCGGCTGCATCGTGCCGGGTGCATTTTTTTGTCGGCCGGCTCTGAAAAGCTGCCCGATCCGGTCACCAGCGTTTATAATGCAGGGCTGGTCTCATGGAGCGCTTGTGCGGTGACTTACCGGCCACGTATCAAGATTTGCGGACTGCGCAATGTGGAAGATGCTTGCTACGCTGCGAGCCTGGGGGTCGATGCCCTGGGTCTGGTGTTCTATCCGCCGAGCCCGCGCCATGTCAGTCTTGAGCAGGCCCAGGCCATCGTGGCGGCGCTGCCGCCTTTTGTCAGTGTCGTCGCTTTGCTGGTCAATCCTGAACGTGAGCAGCTTGAGACGCTTTTAGCATCGCTGTCTGTTGATGTGCTGCAGTTTCATGGCGATGAAGACGAAGTCTTTTGCCGTTCCTTTGCCCGACCTTATGTGAAGGCCTTGGCGGTCGATGGGGGGCATGATCTGCAGGCGCGTATGCAGTCCTACCCCAGTGCGCAGGGTTTTTTGCTGGATACCAGCCACCCCGATCTGCGTGGGGGGACGGGGCAGTGCTTTGACTGGAGCTTGTTTCCCCGCACCAGCTCACGGCCACTGATCCTTGCCGGTGGCCTGCGCCCTGACAACGTTGCGCAGGCCATCCATAGGCTGAAACCCTATGCCGTCGATGTCAGTGGTGGGGTAGAATCATCCCGAGGCGTCAAAAGTCAGGCTTTGATGCGTGCATTTGTCGAAGGAGTAGGGTGTGTCCACAAAGATTGATTATGCTCATTTCCCTGATGAGAACGGCCATTTCGGTCCTTACGGCGGACGTTTCGTTTCAGAAACGCTGATGGAAGCGCTTGAGCAGCTGAGTTCGATCTATGAGCGCTATCGCCATGATCCCGACTTTATCGCCGCCTTTGATCATGACATGACCCACTATGTCGGTCGCCCCTCACCTTTGTACTTCTGTGAGCGCTGGACGCGCGAGCTGGGTGGCGCCAGGATCTATCTGAAGCGTGAAGACCTCAATCATACCGGGGCTCACAAGGTCAATAACACCATAGGTCAGGCCTTGCTGGCGCAACGTTCGGGCAAAAGCCGGGTCATCGCTGAAACCGGTGCCGGTCAGCATGGCGTGGCGACGGCGACAATCGCCGCTCGCCTGGGGCTGAGCTGTACCATCTACATGGGCGCTGACGACGTTCAGCGTCAGGCGATGAATGTGTACCGGATGAAGCTTCTCGGTGCGCACGTGGTGCCGGTGACCTCCGGTTCGCGCACCCTCAAAGACGCCATGAACGAAGCGATGCGGGACTGGGTGACCCATGTCGATGACACCTACTACATCATCGGTACGGTGGCCGGTCCACACCCTTATCCCATGCTGGTCCGTGATTTTCAGGCGATCATCGGTCGTGAGGCCCGCCAGCAGTGCCTGGAGCAGACCGGGCGACTGCCGGATGCGCTGGTCGCCTGTGTCGGCGGCGGCTCCAATGCGATCGGGCTGTTCCATCCTTTTTTGGCCGACGCGCAGGTGCGCATGTACGGCGTCGAGGCGGCCGGTGATGGTCTGGCCAGTGGCCGTCATTCGGCCCCTTTGAGCCGTGGTCAGCCGGGCGTCCTGCATGGCAATCGCACCTACCTCATGGAAGATGCCCATGGCCAGATTCTGGAAACGCATTCGATTTCAGCGGGTCTCGATTACCCGGGTGTGGGTCCTGAACACGCCTGGCTCAAGGACCTGGGACGTGTCGAGTATGTCAGTGTCACCGACGAACAGGCGCTGACCGGCTTTCGCCGGCTGACCCGGGTCGAGGGCATCATACCGGCTCTTGAGTCCAGTCATGCCCTGGCCTATGTCGAAGAGCTTGCGCCGCGTATGGGAAAAGATGAGATACTGTTGTGCAACCTGTCCGGGCGTGGCGACAAGGATCTTCTGACCGTCGCTAAACTCGATGGCATACAACTGTAAGGTTTTTCAGGATGAATCGTATCGAAGTGTCTTTTGCGGCATGGCGGCAGACGGGTCATAAAGCGCTCATCCCTTATGTCACGGCGGGGGATCCCCGTCCCGAGGTCAGTGTCGGCCTGATGCATGCTATGGTCGAAGCCGGGGCGGACCTGATCGAACTGGGCGTGCCTTTCTCCGACCCTATGGCGGATGGACCGGTGATCGCCCACGCGCATGAACGTGCTTTGCGGCATGGCGTGACTTTGCGCGATGTTCTCGATATGGTGCAAAGTTTTCGCCAGAAAGATGCGCAGACGCCGGTGGTCCTGATGGGTTATCTCAACCCGGTCGAGGCCATGGGCTATGAGGCTTTTGCGCAGCGCGCTGCCCAGGCCGGTGTCGATGGCGTGCTGACGGTCGATATGCCGCCTGAGGAAGCCGATGAGCTCATCCAGGCCTTGCAAGCGCATGACATCGCCCCTATCTTTTTGTTGTCGCCGACCACCAGCCTGACGCGTGCGGCCCGTATCGCTGCCAAAGGCCGCGGTTATCTGTACTACGTCTCGCTCAAAGGCGTCACCGGTGCCGCCCATCTCGATGCCGAGGTGGTGCGTGAGCGCGTCGAGTCCTTGCGCCATGTGGTCTCCCTGCCTCTGGGGGTCGGCTTTGGAATCAAGGATGCAGCCAGCGCCGCCGCCGTTGCTGGTGCTGCCGATGCCGTGGTCGTCGGTAGCGTCCTGGTGCAGGCTTTGGCCGAGCACCAGGATGAACCGGAGCAGGCGATCCGTCTGATTGCAGCCACCTTGGCGGCGATGCGTTCCGCCATCGATGCCCGGGAGGCATGAGATGAGCAGCAGCTGGCTCGAGAAGATACTGCCGAATGTGCTCGGTAATGCCGATGAGCGACGCCGGGCCAACGTGCCCGAAGGGCTTTGGCGCAAGTGCCCCAAGTGTGACTCGGTGCTCTACACCCCTGAGCTGGAGCGTAACTTTCATGTCTGCCCGCGCTGCGATCATCATCTGCGCATCGGTGCCAGAGCGCGTATCGACATGTTCCTGGATAGCGAGATGCGCCAGTACCTGGCCGAGGATCTGGTGCCTGAGGATATCCTCAAGTTCAAAGACAGCAAGCGCTACAAAGATCGCCTGAACGCGGCGCAGCGCGAGACGGAAGAGCAGGATGCGCTGGTCGTATGCCAGGGACACTTGCAGGGACTGCCGCTGGTGGTGGTGGCTTTTGAGTTCAGCTTTATGGGCGGCTCGATGGGCCAGGTGGTGGGCGGGCGTTTTGTGCGTGCCGTCGACGTCTGCCTGGAGCACCGCATCCCTTTGGTCTGCTTTTCTGCCAGCGGCGGTGCGCGCATGCAGGAGGCACTCTTTTCCCTGATGCAGATGGCGAGGACCTCGGCAGCCCTGGAGCGTATGCGGCAAAAGGGCATCCCCTTCATTTCGGTGCTGACCGATCCCGTCTATGGCGGTGTTTCCGCCAGCTTGGCCATGCTGGGTGATCTCAATGTGGCCGAGCCCAATGCTCTCATCGGCTTTGCCGGACCACGGGTCATCGAGCAAACGGTGCGGCAGAAGCTCCCGGAAGGTTTTCAGCGTTCCGAGTTTCTCTTGCGTCATGGCGCCATCGATATGATCATTCATCGTCATCACCTGCGTGATAGCTTGCACAGGCAGCTGGCGAAGATGACCCACTATCCGGTCTGATCGACTTGGACCCTGACGTCAGTCGCTTGCAGTCGCGCTTGGCAGCGCTTGCTGAGCAAACAGGGCCAGGCATAGAGCTGGGCCTCGAGCGGGTCGGTGAAGTTGCCAGGCGGATGCGCCTGCATCCAGGCCGAGCGAAAGTGATCACCGTGGCCGGTACCAATGGCAAGGGATCGACGGTCATCGCCATGGATGCCTTGTTGCGTGGCCATGGCTGGCGTGTCGGTCGCTATATGTCGCCGCATCTGCTTGATTTCAGAGAGCGCGCCTGCCTGGATGGCCAGATGTATTCGGCAGCACAGTGGCTGCAGGCCCTGGATAGGGTGGCGGCGCATCAGGACGGTGTGCGCCTGAGCTATTTTGAAGTGAGCACGCTGGCTGCCCTGCACCTGCTGATGCACAGTGATCTCGATGCCTGGGTGCTCGAGGTGGGTCTGGGGGGGCGACTGGATGCGGTCAATATCATCGATCCCGACGTCGCTGTCATCACCAGCATAGGTCTGGATCATGTCGAGTATCTGGGGGCGACGCGCGAGCTCATCGCCCGAGAAAAAGCCGGTATCTTGCGCGCGGGCCGACCGTGCTTCATCGGTGATAGCGATCCACCACTCAGCTTGCGCGAGGCGGTGAGTCGCCTCGCTGCCCCGGCCATGTGGCTGTGCGATGAGGCCAGGATCGTCAGCCGGCCGCAGGACTGGGACTTGTACGCCGGGCCGCAGGCATGGCAGCATCTGCCACGACCGCGACTGGCCGTAGAGAATGTGGCCCTGGCGCTGGCGGCCTTGCCGGCACTGATCGCTGAACCCAGCCGGGCAGCCGTCGACCAGGCGATGCAAGAGATGCAGCTGGCTGGCCGTATGCAGACCTGGTCTCAGGATGCCCGGGTGCTGCTTGATGTGGCGCACAACCCGCACGGCGCCGCCTTTCTCTGCCAGCAGCTCAAACAGCAAAGCGTCTCTGGCCGGGTCTGGGTCGTCATTGGCATGCTCGCCGACAAGGACCGGATCGCCACGGTACAAGCCCTGGCGACGGTCGCCGATGGTTTTTATCCCTGCAGCCTCGCTGTCGAACGTGGTGGTCGTGTCGAGGATCTGGTCAAGGCCATCGCCCTCTGCGATGTTCCTTGCCACGGACACTTTGCCAGCCCGGAGCAGGCTCTGGCGGCCTGTCGGGCACAGGCGGCAAGCGATGATCGTATCATCGTCGTCGGCTCGTTTTATACCGTAGCGGCCATACTGGCGCTCGATTGTCAAAGTTGAGGTGTTTGTGGAGCGTGCGATCAAGCAAAGAATCCTGGGCGCTATCGTGCTGTTGACCGGCTGCGCCGTCCTCTTGCCTGTGGTTCTCGATGGCAGTGGCACCTTGCATCAGATGCACGAGGTGCCGATGCCGCCTCGCCCGAGCCTGCCGCCGCCGGCGGCGGCTCAGTTGCCATGGACACCGCCGGCGACGGTGGCCAGTCTTCCGCCACCCCCCCCCGTGGCGCCACCGGCAGCTGCGGCAGCGCTGGCGACGGTGCCTGCAGCAGGGGCTCCTGCGGTCACGATGCCAAGTCTGAAGATGAGCCCTGGGGCGGAGCCGCTGCAAGCGCAGCCGGTGGCCAGGAAAGCGCCGCAGGTCCTTGAGCATCGGCCCGTGCGGGCAGTGGCGGCGCCGGTGCAAGCCGATCTCAGGCCTGCCCCTGTCGCGCAAGTTCCCTGGACGGGGAAGCCTGAGGAGCGCGATCCGGTCGATATGTTGCCGGACATGTGGACGGTGCAGGTGGCCAGCCTGAACAGCGAGGCGGCGGCTATCGAGCTGAAGAGCAAGCTCGAACACGCCCATGAGCATGCGTATACCCGACATGTGGGCAAATTCTTCAAGGTCTTCGTCGGTCCGCAATTGAGCAAGGTGAAGGCTGAAAAAACGAAACAGGACCTGCAAACGCAAGGTATTCAGGGTTGGTTGCAGCCCTATGCCGTACAATGAGCTGAAGGTCGAGCATGCAGATCGATAGCCTGATCCCCCTGGTGATCCTGATCTCGGCCCTCTATGGCGTTTTTCGAGGTCTGGTGCGCGAGGTCTTCTCCTTGCTGGCGTGGATACTCGCCTGGTGGGTGGCGCGCCATGGTTCAGCCCAGCTGGTCCCGATGCTGGCGCCCTGGATTCATACCCCCTCACTGCGTATGGCGACAGCGTTTTTGGGTTTATTGCTGGCCACTTGGTTATTGGCGTCACTGATCGCCTATGCTGTGCAGGCCATGATCGGCCACCTTGGTCTGACGTGGACGGATCGCCTGCTCGGCGCCGTCTTTGGCTTGGCACGTGGGGTCTTGATGTGTATCGTGGCGCTGATCGTGCTGGCCCCCTATGTACAGGGGGATCCGTGGTGGAAGTCCTCGCCCTGGGTGGCGACCCTCATGCATTTTGCTCCCGAGACACGGCAGTTGGGTGAGCATCTGGAACGTCTTTCGCGCTCTGCGATGTAGCGCCTGATTCAGCGAGGTATAATATGTGCGGTATCGTCGGCATCGTTGGGGTTCATGCAGTCAACCAAGCGCTTTATGACGCTTTGACTGTACTGCAGCATCGTGGTCAGGATGCGGCGGGCATCGTCACCTGTGAGCAGGGGCGGCTTTTTCTGCGCAAAGACAATGGCATGGTGCGCGATGTTTTTCATACGCGGCATATGCTGCGTCTGGAAGGCCAGTACGGCATCGGCCATGTGCGCTATCCGACGGCAGGTTCTTCGTCCTCGGCTGAGGCGCAGCCTTTTTATGTCAACTCGCCTTATGGCATCACCCTGGCGCACAATGGCAATCTGACCAATGCCGATGAGATCAGTCGTGATCTGTTCACCGCCGATCTGCGACATATCAATACCGACTCAGACTCGGAAGTTCTGCTCAACGTTTTCGCCCACGAACTGCAGGCCCTGGCCAAGCTGGCCCCAGATGCCGCAGACATTTTCACCGCTGTTCGCGCTGTGCATCGCCGTGTGCGGGGGGCCTATGCGGTGGTCGCCATGATCACCGGCTATGGCATTGTCGGATTTCGTGACCCGCACGGCATACGCCCCTTGATCTATGGCGCGCGCGACCTCGACGGCGGGCGCAAGGAGTACATCATCGCATCGGAGTCGGTCGCCGTGACGGCTTTGGGCTACAAGGTCATCGCGGATGTGCAGCCTGGTGAGGCGGTCTATATCGATGTGGAAGGCCATGTGCAGGTTGAGCAGTGCGCGGACGATCCACGCCTGACCCCATGCATTTTTGAACATGTCTACTTTGCCCGTCCAGACTCGATCATCGATGGCATTTCAGTCTACAAAGCGCGTATGCGCATGGGCGAGAAGCTGGCGCAGCAGATACAAAAGCAGTGGAGTGCTCATGATATCGATGTCGTCATCCCTATTCCGGACACCAGCCGTACCGCAGCTCTACAGTTGGCCAACAGCCTCAATGTGAACTATCGCGAAGGCTTCATGAAAAATCGCTACATCGGCCGGACCTTCATCATGCCAGGCCAGTCTCAGCGCAAGAAGTCGGTGCGTCAGAAGCTCAATCCTATCGAGCTTGAGTTCCAGGGCAAGAATGTGCTGCTGGTCGATGACTCCATCGTGCGCGGCACCACCTGCCGGGAGATCATCCAGATGGCACGTGATGCCGGTGCCCGCAAGGTCTATTTTGCCTCGGCAGCGCCGGCGGTGAAGTTTCCCAATGTCTATGGCATCGATATGCCGGCCAAGGATGAACTCATCGCCCATGGTCGCAGCGTCGACGAGGTGCGTGAACTGATCGGTGCCGATGGGCTTATCTATCAGAAGCTTGAGGACTTGGTCGCGGCCGCCCGCGAGGGTAATCCAGGGATTGAAAGTTTCGACTGTTCGGTCTTTGATGGTCATTATGTCACCGGCGACATCGATGAGGCTTATCTGCACCGTCTCGAGCAGTCGCGTTCGGACGCTGCCAAATTGCGGCGTGGTGGCCATGCGCGCGCGCATGGCACCATCGTTGATCTGCATAATGGTTCTGAGGAGGCGTGATGAAGGAGATCGATCAGCGTTCCTTGCGGGGGGGCGACGATACCCTGGCGGTGCGTGCCGGTACCCGGCGCAGCGAGTTTCGCGAGCACAGTGAAGGTCTGTTTTTGAGCTCTTCTTTCATGTACGCCAGCGCCGAGGAGGCTGCCGCCTGTTTTGCCGGTACCGAGCCGGCCTATATCTACTCGCGCTTCAGCAACCCCACGGTCCAGATGTTTGAAGACAAGCTGGCGGCCCTGGAAGGCGCCGAGCGTTGTGTGGCGACGTCTTCGGGGATGGCCGCGATCATGGCCACCCTGCAGTCTTTTCTCAAGGCTGGCGATGAAATTGTGTCTTCGCGCAGTGTCTTTGGGACCACCAACGTGATGTTCAACAAGTACATGAGCAAGTTTGGGGTGAGCACACGCTGGGTGGATATCGCGGATCTGCAGGCCTGGAAAGCGGCGATGAGTCCGGCGACGCGTCTGCTGTTTGTCGAGACGCCGAGCAACCCCCTGTGCGAAATCGCGGATCTGCAGGCGCTCGCTGAGCTGGCGCATCAGCAGGGGGCTTTGCTGGTCGTCGATAATTGCTTCTGCACGCCGATCCTGCAAAAGCCCTTGCAGTGGGGCGCTGATCTCATCATCCATTCGGCGACCAAATACCTGGATGGCCAGGGTCGGGTGCTCGGTGGCGCCGTTTTGGGGGCCCAGTCCCTGCTCGAGGAGGTCTACGGCTGCCTGCGTACCTGTGGTGCGAGCATGAGTGCTTTCAATGCCTGGGTTTTTCTCAAGGGCATGGAAACACTGGGGCTGCGCATGCGCGCCCACTGTGCTGGCGCCTTGCAGCTGGCACAATGGCTGGAAGAGCAGCCGGCGGTGAGCCGGGTGCACTATGCCGGCCTGCCTTCGCACCCGCAGCACGCCTTGGCCGCCCGCCAGCAAAGCGGCTTTGGCGGCATCATCGGCCTCGACCTGAAAGGTGGACAGGCGGCAGCCTGGCGCTTCATCAATGCCACCCGTTTGTTTTCCATCACCGGCAACCTCGGCGACACACGCAGCACCATCACCCATCCGGCGACGACCACCCATGGACGCTTGAGTGCCGAAGACAAGGCCGCTGCGGGTATTACCGCGGGCCTGGTGCGTTTGTCCATCGGCCTTGAGGATGTTGCTGACCTGCAGGCGGATCTGGCAGCGGGCCTGGCAGCCGCTTTCGCCGGGTAATAATTGTCTTGCCCTATTTTTTGTGTAAAATCACAGGTTTGATGTTTTTATCGAGAGGTTGATGGATGGCTCTCACCAAGTCTGAGTTGATTGAGCGTCTGGCTGCCAAGCAGAAGATGCTCATGGCCAAAGATGTCGAGCTGGCCGTCAAAACCATGGTCGAGCATATGAGCTCGGTTCTGGAGACGGGTGGGCGGATAGAAATCAGGGGATTTGGTAGTTTTTCCCTGCATTTTCGCGCAGCGCGTGTTGGCCGCAACCCCAAGACCGGGGAGTCGGTGACCCTCGAGGGCAAGTACGTGCCCCACTTCAAGCCCGGCAAGGATCTCAAGGACAGGGTCAATGCGTCGGCCGCCTTGGGTGTGGCGGCCAGCTTGCCTGACGATGACGACGGTGACGACTGATGCTTTCCTTGCTGCGTAGCGCTCTGCTGACGCTCATGCTTGCCACCGGCCTGTGGCTGGTGGTGGTCAATCGCCAGCCCGTCGATATCAATCTGCTGCTATGGTCGGGCCAGGGCATCAACAGTGGCATGGCCTTGCTGGTGGCGTTCATCGTCGGGGCTTTGTCCGGACTGTTCATCGGCCTTGATCTGTACCAGGCACTCAAGCTGAAGGGACGGGTCTTGCTCTTGCGCCGGGAGCTGGCCCACTTGCGGCAGCACCTGGGGGGCCGCTAAGTCGGCTTTCACGATCTTTATATAGCGAGTATCGTCTATGTCGCCTTTGATCATTGCTCTTGATGTCGCCCACAGACAGGAGCTCGAACGCCTGCTCGCTGCTCTGGATCCGGGGGTTTGTCGCCTGAAAGTGGGCAAGGAACTGTTCACCCGTTTGGGTCCTGCCGTGGTCGAGAGCATGCACAGGCGTGGCTTTGAAGTCTTTCTCGATCTCAAGTTCCATGATATTCCGCAGACGGTGGCACAGGCGGTGCGTGCGGCTGCGGACCTCGGCGTGTGGATGGTCAATGTCCACGCCAGTGGTGGCCGACGCATGCTCGAGGCAGCTCAAGAGGCCCTCGCGACCTCGGCGCATCGTCCGCACCTGATCGCCGTCACCGTGCTGACTTCCCTGGAAGATGGTGATCTGCAGGAGTTGGGGGTGAGAAACTCGGTGCAGGAGCAGGTGATGCTGCTCGCCGATCTCAGTCTGCATTGTGGACTCGATGGGGTGGTCTGCTCGGCCCAGGAAGCACCGCTGCTTGCCCAGCGCCATCCGCAGTCTTTGCGGGTCACCCCCGGCATACGCCCGGCGGCATCGACGCAGGACGATCAGCGGCGCACGCTGACGCCCAGCCAAGCGCTGCAGGCGGGTGCAACCCACCTGGTCATCGGCCGGCCGATCACCCGCGCCACGGATCCAGCCGCTGCGCTGGCAGAGATCCTGGCCCAGCTGGCTGCCTAAGCCGGCTCCACCGCTGCCGGGGGCGGAGCCTGGTAGTGGGTGTGATTGATGATGTGGCAAAAAAGATCAGCCGTGCGCTCAGCGTCGTAGAGGGCCGAGTGGGCATGATGACCATCGAAGGCGATGCCCGCTCCCTGGCAGGCACGCGCCAGCACCGTCTGTCCGAGGGCCATGCCCGCCAGGGTCACGGTGTCGAAGACCGAGAAAGGGTGCAGCGGTGATTGGTTTTTCAAGCCGTGGCGGTCGATGGCGGCGTTGATGAAGCCGAGGTCAAAGTGCGCATTGTGACCGACCAGGATACAGCGCTTGCAGTGACGCGCTTTTTGCTCTTTGCGCAGGGCTTCGAAAATTCGGCGCAGACCGACACTTTCTTCTTCCGCCTGACGTAGCGGATGGTAGGGGTCGATGCCATTGAAGGCGAGAGCTTCCGGCACCAGGCGGGCGCCGGCAAAAGGCAGCAGATGGCTGTGCCAGCTGGCCACCGGATAAAGACGGCCTTGCTCATCAAGATCGAGAACGACCGCGGCGACCTCGAGCAGGGCATCGGTGCTCGCTTCAAAACCGCCGGTCTCAACATCGATGACGACCGGCAGAAAACCTCGAAAACGCTGGTGGATGGGATGATGGTCGCTCATACGGCATCCTCAAGACGCCACTGCAGTTCGCTACCGGCGCGAAACGGAATGATATGACCGTCGAGGTAGGGCAGGCGTTCGGCCTGTGTCCAGGTTTGTGCAGACAGGGTGATCTCCTGGGTGTCGACGGGCACCCCATAGAAATGGGCGGCGTGGCGGCTGGCGAAGTCGGCCAGGCGATCGAGAGCGGCGCAGCTGGCGAAGGCCTCGGCGTACAGTTCCAGGGCCACCGGTGCGGTGTAACAGCCGGCGCAGGCGCAGGCGCTTTCCTTGGCGTGTTGCGCGTGTGGCGCGCTGTCTGTGCCCAGAAAAAAGCGGGGATCACCGGAGGTGGCGGCAGCCAAGAGCGCCTGGCGGTGCTCGCGGCGTTTGAGGATGGGTAAGCAAAAAAAGTGAGGACGCATCCCGCCGACCAGCATGTCATTGCGGTCATGCAGCAAATGATGGGCGGTGAGCGTGGCGGCGAAACGACCGTTTTGGGCTTGAACATAGTCGACCGCCTCGCGGGTGGTGATATGCTCGAGCACGATAGGCAACTCGGGCAGGCGTCGCCGTAAGGGTATCAGGGTGCGCTCGATGAACACCGCTTCGCGGTCAAAGATGTCGATGTCGGGATCGGTCACCTCGCCGTGGATGAGCAGGGGCAGCCCGCGTTCGGCCATGCGCTCGAGCACGGGCATGACGCGGTCGATGTGGCCGACCCCAGCCTCAGAGTGGGTGGTGGCCCCAGCCGGATAGAGTTTGACCGCGTAGATGTCGGGCTCAGCGCAGGCCTGATCGATATCTTCGATACGCGTGTTTTCGCTGAGATAGAGTGTCATCATCGGCTGAAAGCTCAGGTCCGGTGGGCAGGCCGCGAGGATGCGATCACGATAGGCGAGGGCTTCGCTGCAGCGCACCACCGGAGGCAGGAGGTTGGGCATGACCACGGCGCGACCAAACTGGCGCGCACTGGCGGCGACCGTGCTGGACAGAGAGCGGCCATCACGCAAATGAAGGTGGGCGTCGATAGGACGGGGAATGCTGATGCGTAGGCTGGAAGTCACTTCACTGATCTCGACTCTCAAGGAATGTGCCCATTATGCCGATAGCAAGCATGGTGGGCTAGGGAGATGAAGGATGTCGATGAAATGGCTTGCAGGCCTGGTACTCCTGGCTGCTATCGAAAGCGCCCACGCCAAGGTGTGGATGAGTCGCCTTGACCTGGCGGGCTGGCAACTTGAAAGCTCGCCCGGACTTTGCCTGCTGGAGCAGGACATCGCCGGCTTTGGGCGCCTGATCTTCCGGCAAGGGAGCTACAGCGCACTCAGCTATGAGTTGCACAGCATCCAGCCCCTGCGTCCCGGGGAACAGGCCTATATGCGCATCGAAGCCCCCGACTGGCAAACGGCCATGCCGGCACAAACCAGTGAGCAGGCCCTGCTGTCGCCCGATGCCTATGAGCGGCGACTGAGCACCCCCGGCGCCGAGCTGGCTCTGGCTGCCTTGCACGAGGGGCATCAGGTCAGGCTGAGTTTGCCGGGCGGCGACAACGATCAGTGGTGGGATGTGGTGGCCAGTCCTGTGGGCTTTCAGGAGGCCTGGAGGGGGTTTATGCAGTGTCGTGAGGCCTTGCCGCATGCCCGCCCGCAGCCGGCCCCTGTGGTGGTGGCGGATCAGCCCAGGCCGCATAAAAAGACGCCGGCGCCTGCCAAACCGGCACCCGTACGACGTCCACTGCCGATCAGCAGCGCCAGCCAGGAGTGGATCAAGCTACGCGAAGCCGGTCAGCGCGAGCGTCTGCACATCGGTCGCGGCAAGGGCAAGACGGCTCTCAAAGGCCCCTTGTTGCTGACTTTTTTGGCAGGGCAGAGCAGCATCAGTAAAGATCTGCAAGACCATCTTGAAGCCCTGGTCCAGGAGTGGGAGATACGCAAGGGTGAGGGGCGGACGATGTCCCTGCTGATCGTCGAGGCGGCGCAGCCCGATACGGTCGCATTGGCCCGGCAGCGACTGAATGCCATCCATAGCTATTTGCTCAAGCGCGGCCTCGACCCCATGCGCGTCCATATGCGTCTGGACTTGCATGGCGGCAACAGCAATAACGCGGTGGTGACGATAGGTGACTGATCAGCGGCGCTAAATTAAGCGCTATCCGCGACACCCGGGCCCAGCAATCGGTTAAAATGGACTTTTTCCAGATGAGGCAGGGTCATGGCAGAGATCAAAAAGGTCGTATTGGCGTATTCCGGAGGTTTGGACACCTCGATCATCCTGCGTTGGCTGCAGGAGCAGTACCAGTGCGAAGTGGTCACCTTCACCGCTGACATCGGCCAGGGTGAGGAGTTGGAGCCGGCACGTGCCAAGGCCCAGGCGATGGGGGTCAAGGACATCTTCATCGATGATCTGCGCGAAGAATTTGTGCGTGATTTTGTCTATCCGCAGTTTCGTGCCAACGCCCTCTATGAAGGTGAGTACCTGCTCGGAACCTCGATAGCACGTCCGCTGATCGCCAAACGCCTGGTCGAGATCGCCGAGATGACCGGTGCCGATGCCATCGCTCACGGCGCCACCGGCAAAGGTAATGACCAGGTGCGTTTTGAGCTCGGTGCCTACGCACTGAAGCCGGGAATCCGGGTGATCGCACCCTGGCGTGAATGGCAACTGAATTCGCGTGAAGCCTTGATGAACTATGCGCGTGAACATGACATCCCGGTTGATTTTGCCAAGGTCGGCAGCAAGAGTCCTTACTCGATGGACGCCAATCTTCTGCACATCTCTTATGAAGGCGGTGGGCTCGAAGATCCCTGGTGGCAGCCGGAAGAAAGCATGTGGCGCTGGACCCTGGCGCCGGAACAGGCCAAAGATCAGGCCGAGACCATCGAACTGAGCTATGAGCGCGGTGACATCGTCGCCATCAACGGCCAGGCTATGAGTCCGGCTGAGGTGCTGGGCTGGCTCAATCGGAAAGGTGGTGAGCACGGTATAGGCCGACTGGACCTGGTCGAGAACCGTTACGTCGGTATGAAAAGTCGTGGCTGCTATGAAACGCCGGGTGGCACCATCATGCTCAAGGCGCACCGGGCGATCGAGTCGATCACCCTTGATCGTGAAGTGGCGCACCTCAAGGATGAGCTCATGCCGCGGTATGCCAGCCTGATCTACAACGGCTACTGGTGGAGCCCGGAGCGGCTCATGCTGCAGACGATGATCGACCAGTCGCAGGCGTCGGTGAATGGTGTGGTGCGTGTCAAACTCTACAAGGGCAATGTCATGGTGGTGGGGCGCCGTTCGGCAGACTCGCTATTTGATGCCAGCATCGCTACTTTTGAGGACGATCGCGGCGCCTATAACCAGAAGGATGCTGAAGGCTTTATTCGTCTCAACGGCTTGCGCTTGCGCATTGCCGCGGCGAAAGGGCGCAGCATGCGCTGAGCCGGCCTGGCGCGACCGCGCTCTGACTAAGATTTTGCAAAGTATAGCCGAGGGTCGAAGTATCGATCATCATTGACTCCAGACCATGCGCCAACAGGCCATCAAGGCTGTTGGCCGGGGCGAGGGATGGGTGTGGCACGAGCCTGCGGCCTCATGTGCGCACGGTCTAGCGCTGGTTGGCGGCTTTTGCTTCGGGAGGACAGCAGGCGCTATGGGCACAACCCATACCTGGGCGTCCCCCCAAGATCCATGAAGAGCTCACGGCCCCTTCAGGGGGGCGATCTTGCTTGCTTCCTCCGGCTTCGTCGCTTGCCAAGCTTAAAGGCCAGGTCGATGTCATGATCGACGCCATCTTTTCAGCAAGGGCACGGGTCAGCAAGCACGGGCCATGAATTGATGCACCGCAATGTGATCACGTTCGGCCAGCGTCTTGACCTGCTGATGAACCGAGTTCGACAGACGAACCGTTAGGGCAGTCATGTGGAGCCTCCAATAACCGGTAAAAAATCTCCAGGCGTCATGGCCTGGACGTTCAGATCTATAGCGCGATCTATACTATTTTGTGACTTTACTTTCCAAATACTTGGCAAGCCGGTCAGGGGCCTTCCTTGATCGGCCATTCGCACAGATCGGCGAGTGGGCATGTCGGGCACTGTGGCTTGCGTGCTGTGCAGGTGTAGCGTCCGTGCAGGATCAGCCAGTGATGTGCATCCTGCAGATAGGGTGCCGGTACTTGGCGCAGCAGAGCCTCCTCAACCTGGCGTACGGTTTTGCCGGGAGCCAGACCGGTGCGGTTGGCGACGCGGAAGATATGGGTGTCCACGGCCATGGTCGGCCAGCCGAAAGCGGTGTTGAGTACGACATTGGCCGTCTTGCGGCCGACACCGGGCAGGGCCTCCAGGGCAGCGCGATCGGCGGGCACGACGCCTTGATGGCGCTCCAGCAGGAGCGCGCAGGTGGCGATGACATGGCCCGCTTTGGCGCGAAACAGACCCAGGCTGCGCACATAGGGAATCAGCCCCTCGACGCCGAGGGCGAGGATGGCGGCGGGATCGGGATGTTCGGCAAAAAGCCGGCGGGTCACCTTGTTGACAGCGACATCGGTCGACTGCGCCGACAGCATCACCGCAATCAGCAGCTGAAAATGGGAGCCGTACTCAAGTTCGGTGCGTGGCTGCGGATTGCGCGCTTGCAGGCGTGCAAAAAAGGCTACTCTAGCGGCTTCCTGCACGTCGGTTCTCCTCTTCTTTCAAGGTCTGCGAGCTTTGCTCGACTTTCTGCTCCAGCTCGTGCAAACGGGCTTGCCAGCCGGCATGTTGAGCATGATCCGGATGGGCACAGTCGCTTTTGAGGTGCTTTTTCAGCTCACTGCGTGCCAAGGCCGCAGCCACTTTGAGCGCCGCCAGACCCTGCGGGTCGGGACCAGAGCGTGGTGTCGGACGCTCGGCAGCACGACGGGCCAGGAGCGCCTGATGGCGCTGGCGCCAGGTTTGTGCCTGATCGACGCTGGGGCGGCGGGGCAGGCCGGAGTCGCGCATCTCGATACAGTCGACCGGACAGGGCGCGACACAGAGATCGCAGCCTGTACAATCGGCGGCGATCACGGTATGCATCATGCCCGAGGCGCCGACGATGGCATCGACCGGACAGGCCTGTATGCACTTGGTGCAGCCTATGCACTCTTCCTCCCGGATGTAGGCAACAAGACGGGTCGGCAAGGTTTGTCCATAGTCCGGGTCGAGGGCGAGGGGCGGCTGCCCGGTGAGCTCGGCCAGCGCCGTGATCACCTCGTCGCCACCAGGTACACAATGGTTGATCGCTTCACCAGCGGCGATCGCCTGGGCATAAGGCAGGCAGCCGGGGTGCTTGCATTTGCCGCACTGGGTCTGCGGCAGGAGGGCGTCGATGGCCTCGACGAGGTCAATGCGTGAGTCTGTCGTCATGGTTGGTGTGCAGGATTGGGTATGAACGCATGCTACCGCCAATGTCGGGCGCTGACCAGCAGCTTCCTGCTCCAGGGGTCTATCTTGACATGAGCTTGAGGGCCTCAGGATAATACGCGCCCCTCTATCCCGAGGTTTTTTCTTGGACAGTCACCGTACTGAGGGCTTGGCTCAAGCGTACGGCGGACGGGATGTCCAGGCTTCCTCTCCCGGCCACGGCCTTGCTCAGTACGCCCCAGGTGGTAAGCCCGGTTTCTCGCCATCCCTGCCATACCCGGCCGCAAGCTGATCAGCGTGATGATGGTGGTGTTTGGATCTGGGGTCAGGGCATCGGGAGGGGGGGCAGCCTGTTCCGTTCTTGCAAATAGGAATCATTATCATTAAAGTGTCTGGGGGGCTGGCGCCGGGTGACAAAACTGTCATGTTGCTGTGCTAGATTGCCGCCAATTTTGCGGGAGGTGAGGATGAAGCGTCGTTGGTGGTGGGGCCTGATCGGCATGACCGGCGTCTGGGCGCAGGCCTATGAGTGGAATACACCACAGCTGACGGCGGCACAGGCCACCCTGATACGTCAGGATTTATTGCCGTTTGCAGCGGATTACAGCGGACCTTTGTCCTTGCGTCATCAGGGTGATGTCAGCTCCACCTACACCGCAGGTGTCTACCTCGGCTGGCAGGCCGGCCCCTGGACGCAGGTGTATAGCGACTTCGAGCGCTTCGATGGCTCAGGTATCAGCGCGGCCACAGGACTGGCCTCGATCACCGATGGCGACGCGGTACGTGCCGGAACGCAGGGGCTGCCACAGCGCATTTACACGGCGCGGGCCTATATTCGCCAGCTGATTCCTCTCGACACTTCCATGCACACGGTGGAGCGTGCCCAGGACCAGCTGGCCGGTGCAGAGGCCGATCGGCAGATCGAGTTGAAGATGGGGGTTCTGGCGGTCAACGATGATTTTGACAAGAACCGCTACGCCAATAACACGCGCAACCAGTTCATGAACTGGTCCTTGATCAACAATACCGCCTGGGATTTTGCGGCGGACACCCGTGGCTACACCAGCGGCATGATGCTCGCATGGCAGACGCCGCAGTGGACCTGGCGGGCCGGCGTCTACCGTATGCCGCGTTTTGCCAATGCCATGCCCCTGGCGGCCATCGATCAGGGCTATGGACTCAATACGCAGCTGACCTGGCGCGAGGAGGGGGGGCGCGTCTGGCGTATCCTCGCCTATCAGAACCATGCCGACATGGGCAGCTACGCCGACGCCCTCGCCTTGGCGCGCGCCAGTGGCAGTGTTCCGGATATCACCGCCACGCGTCAGCAGGGACGCCTGAAAACCGGCTTGGGCCTCAATCTCGAGCAGCCCTGGGCCGATGACGGCGAAACGGGCGCGTTCATGCGCCTGGGCTGGGATGATGGCCACACCGAAAGCTTTGCTTACACCGAGATGGACAGGGTCTTCAGTCTCGGTGTGCAGGTCTCCGGCCGGCACTGGCGGCGGCCGCAAGACCATTGGGGTCTGGCCTATGTGGCCGGGGGGCTGTCACCGGCCCATGCCAACTACCTGGTCGCAGGCGGTCAGGGTTTTGTGCTCGGTGATGGCGCTTTGAGCTACGGCCCTGAACAGCTTGTTGAAACCTATTACCGCTGCCAGCTGCTGTCCTACCTGCAGCTCAGCCCCGATCTGCAGGTGATACAAAACCCTGGCTTTAACCGTGCCCGTGGTCCCGTCACGGTGCTCGGTGCGCGCCTGCATCTGGAGTATTGATGGACGCATGGGATGGTTTTCTCGGGTGCCCGACCCCCGCTG
Organism: Pseudomonadota bacterium; assembly: GCA_021804565.1. GTDB lineage: Bacteria > Pseudomonadota > Gammaproteobacteria > Pseudomonadales > Moraxellaceae > JAJZHK01. Next base: position 20,883 of record JAJZHK010000014.1, read on the forward strand.
CCTGGGTGCGGGCGGCTTTAGGGCAGCTCGACGTATTGTTGCTCGACCATCGCAACAATGAGTTCAAGGCGGCTGCCAGCGCCCTGGCGCTGATGGCCCGCTATCCCCTGCACGCCCGCCTGGCGCAGGCGATGTCACGGCTGGCGCGCGAGGAACTGGTGCATCATCACCAGGTCTCCCGCCTGCTGGCCGCCCGTGGCATCGAGCTGCGCCTCTTGCCGGCGGGTCGTTATGCCGCGAGCTTGCATCAATACGCGCGCAAGAGCGAACCTGAGCGACTGCTCGACACCCTGGTGCTGGGCGCCTTCATCGAGCTGCGCTCCTGCGAACGTTTTGCGGCGCTGGTGCCGGTGCTCGATGATGAGCTGGCCAGCTTCTATGCCGGCCTTTTAGCCTCCGAGCGCCGTCACCATCATGTCTATCTCGACCTGGCCTGTGCGCAGGCCGGCGAGTCGGCGGTGGCCGCTGCGGTGGATCGCCTGCGTCCTCTTGAGGCTCAGCTGATCCTCGCGGAGGATGGTGAGTTCAGGTTTCACTCCGGGCCGCCGCCAGCGTCGAGCTGCTGAAGTCCTCACCTTGCCAGTGGCCAAACCGCAGGCCCTCGGTGTCCGCCATCAGCACCTCGGCCTGTCCATCCGGCTGCCAGTCGCCGAGCACATAGCGCTGCTGGCTTGGTGACAGCCGGTGGTGGGCGGGGCGATGGGTATGCCCATGGATGAGGCGATCGACAGCGTGCCGGGCAAGCACCTGCTGCACCGCTTGCGCATTGACGTCCATGATGTTCTCCGCCTTGTTGGCGTTGGCCGCTGCGCTTTGCTCGCGCAGGCCACGTGCCAGTGCATGGCGGGCCTGCAGGCTTTGCGCCAGTATCCCGGCCTGCCAGGCCGGCTGACGGACCATCTGGCGAAAATTCTGGTAGGCGACATCGTCGCTGCACAGGCTGTCACCATGCATCAATAAGGCCGGCTGTCCGTCCGGCAGGTCGAGCACATGCTCTTCGGGCAACAATGCGGCGGCACAGCGGGCCGCCCAGGCCTCGCCCAGTAAAAAGTCACGATTGCCTTGTTGCAGGCTCAAGCGGGCGCCTTGTCCGGTCCAGTGCTGTAAAGCCGCTTCTACAGGCTGCAGCCAGTCACTGTCGTCGTCGTCACCGACCCAGGCTTCAAAGAGATCGCCGAGGATGAACAGGTGCTGGAAGCCTCCCTGTGCCCGCTCGAGCAGTCGCAGGAAGGAGGCCGTCACCTGTTCGGTGTTCGGCCCCAGGTGCAAGTCGGCGATGAACAAAAAGCTCACGAGGCGGTGTCCGCTTCGATCACGCTGGCGTGCTCGATGACCACCGCTTCCAGCGGCACGTCCTGGTGCATGCCCTTACGCCCGGTCTTGACGTTTTTGATGGCATCGACGACATCCTGGCCTTCGATCACCTGGCCGAAGACGGCATAGCCCCAGCCTTGTGCGCTTGGGCTGCTATGGTTGAGGAAGTCGTTGTCTTTGACGTTGATGAAAAACTGCGCCGACGCAGAGTGCGGATCATTGGTGCGCGCCATGGCAATGCTGCCTTTGACGTTCTTGAGCCCATTCTGGGCTTCATTCTTGATCGGCGCACGGGTCGCTTTTTGTTCCATCTGGGCGTCGAAGCCACCGCCTTGAATCATGAAATTGTCGATGACGCGGTGAAAGATGGTGCCGTCGTAGTGGCCGGCACGCACGTAGCTGACAAAGTTTTCGCAGGTCAAGGGCGCTTTTTCCGTATCGAGTTGCAGAACAATGCGGCCGTGATTGGTGTCGAGTGCGACTTTCATGAAGATCTCCGAGATGTGGAAGCGCCGCACGATGGCGGGTACACTAGGCCCACTTGGGCTGCCCGGTATTCTAAAGGAGCAGGGCCGCCCTGTCATGGCGTGCATGGTGATCAGGACTCGGTATGGATAGTGAAATTACAAAAGACTTCTTGCGGCAGATCGTGGCGGATGATCTTGCTGCCGGCAGGATAGATGCACCTGTGACGCGTTTTCCTCCAGAACCTAATGGTTATCTGCATATCGGTCATGCCAAGTCGATCTGCCTGAATTTCGGCATCGCCGAGGATTTCGCAGGCGCCTGTCATATGCGCTTTGACGACACCAATCCGCAGGCGGAGGAGCAGGAGTTCGTCGACTCCATCCTTGAGGATGTGCGCTGGCTGGGGTTTGCCTGGGTGGGCCCGGTGCGCTACGCCTCGGACTATTTCGAGCGACTCTATCTTGCCGCCGAGCGCTTGATCGACAAGGACCTGGCCTATGTGTGTGATCTGGATGCGGAGGCCATGCGTGCCTATCGCGGCACCCTGACCGAGCCTGGCCGTGCCAGCCCGGGGCGTTCACGCAGCAAGGCCGAGAATCTCGATCTGTTTCGACGCATGCGTGCCGGCGAATTCGCTGACGGTGCCTACACCCTGCGTGCCCGCATTGACATGGCGGCCGCCAATATCAATCTGCGTGATCCGGTCCTCTATCGCATACGGCATGCGCACCACCATCAGACGGCTGATCGCTGGTGCATCTACCCGAGCTACGACTTCACCCATCCGCTGTCGGATGCTTTCGAGGGGATTACGCACTCTTTGTGCACCCTTGAGTTTGAAGATCACCGGCCGCTCTACGATTGGCTGCTGGCAGCGCTTGAAGTGGAGGCTGCGCCACGTCAGTATGAGTTCGCTCGCCTGAACCTGACCTACACCCTGACCAGCAAGCGTAAGCTCAAGCAGCTGGTTGAAAATGGTCATGTCGAGTCCTGGGACGATCCGCGCATGCCGACCCTGGCCGGTATTCGCAGGCGCGGTATTCCTGCGCCGGCCTTGCGTCATTTCTGCCAGCGCATAGGTGTCACGCGTGCCGACAGTCTGGTTGATGTCTCGATGCTCGATTTTTGTGTGCGCGAGCATCTCGAGCAGCACGCTCCGCGAGCGATGGCGGTGCTGCGGCCCTTGCGCGTGCGCATCCACAATTTGCCGCAAGCCGTGGACATCGAAGCCCCCTTGCATCCCCAGCATCCGGAGTGGGGAACGCGCTCTTTGCGTTTGAGCTCGGAGTTGTGGATCGATCGTGAAGACTATAGCGAGAATCCGCCCAAGGGCTGGAAGCGACTGGTGCCTGGTGGCGAAGTACGCTTGCGTCATGCTTACGTCATGCGTTGTGTCAGCGTCGACTACGACGAGCAAGGCCAGCCTTGCCTCATGCATGCCACGGTGGACCTGGATACTTTGGGCGCCCATCCGCAGGGCCGCAAGGTCAAAGGTGTCATCCACTGGGTGGATGCCGGGCAGGCTCAGCCGGTGCGCGTGCGTCTCTACGACCGTCTGTTCGTGAGCGCCGACCCAGAGGCCGGAGAGGGCGATTTTACCCGTCATCTCAACCCCAACTCCCTGCACGAGCTGGAGGGCATGATCGAGCCTTATCTCCTGCAGCTGCAGCCCGAGCAGACGGTGCAGTTTGAGCGTGAGGGCTATTTTGTCGCCGACCGCTACCTGTCGCAGCCCCAGGCACCGGTGTTCAACCGGGTCATCGCACTGCGCGACTCCTGGGGCAAGGAGAGCGCATGATGCAGGTTTACAATACAGCGGCACGTCGTAAGCAGGAGCTCGAGGCCCTGACGCCGCCACGCTTGACCATGTACGTCTGCGGCATGACCGTCTATGACTACTGCCATATCGGTCATGCGCGGGTGCTCGTCGTCTTCGATATGGTGGCCCGGCATCTGCGCCAGCGTGGTTACGATCTGCGCTATGTGCGCAATATCACCGATATCGACGACAAGATACTCAAGCGTGCGCGTGAGCAGGGTGAGGATTGGCGAGCCCTGACCGAACGCTTCATCCAGGCCATGCGTGAGGATGCCGAGGCCTTGCAGGTCTTGCCGCCTGACGAGGAGCCGCGTGCCACGGCGTATATCGAGCCTATCGTTGCGCTGGGCCAGCGTTTGCAGGAAAAAGAGCACGCCTACGCTCCGGGTAATGGCGATCTCTATTATGCGGTGCGCAGCTTTCCGGCCTATGGCCGTTTGGCCGGCAAAACTCTCGATGATCTCCGTGCCGGCGCCCGTGTCGGTATCGACGAGGCCAAACGCGATCCTCTCGATTTTGTCCTCTGGAAGGCCGCCAAGCCGGAGGAGCCCTCCTGGCCTTCGCCCTGGGGTGCGGGACGGCCGGGCTGGCATATCGAGTGCTCGGCCATGAGCATGGCCTGCCTGGGGGAGCAGATCGATATCCATGGCGGTGGCGGCGATCTGGCTTTTCCCCACCATGAGAACGAGATCGCTCAATCGGAAGGCGCTACCGGCCGGCATTTTGCGCGGACCTGGATGCACGTCGGCTTTGTCCAGGTCAATCAAGAAAAAATGTCCAAGTCCCTGGGTAATTTTTTCACCATACGCGAGGTGCTCAAGCTCTATCAGCCCGAGGTGCTGCGCTATTTCATTCTGGCCAGCCATTATCGCAGTCCTCTCGATTTCAGCGATGAGCATCTCGAGTTGGCGCGTCAGGCCCTGGAGCGCTTTTATCAGGCTTTGCTGAAGGCACCACCGAGCCTGGGTGTTTGTGCGCCGGGCTGGCGGGAACAGTTTGACGCGGCCATGGACGACGACTTCAACACCCCCCAGGCCCTGGCGGTGCTTTTTGACCTGGTGCGGGAGATCCATCGTCTGCTGAATGCCGATCAGGCGGCACAGGCTTGCGCCGCTGCCGCCGAGCTCAGGTCCCTGGCTTCGCGTTTGGGTCTGCTGCAGGGTGACGCCAGCGCCTATTTGCGTTCCGGTGGACGGCAGGCCAGTTCCGGCTTGAGCGATGAGCAGGTTGAACAGCTCATCGCTGCGCGTGTCGAAGCCAAGAAGTCGCGCGACTTCGCTCGTGCTGACGCTTTACGCCAGCAGTTGCTCGACCACGCCGTGCAGCTTGAAGACAGCCGCGAGGGCACGCGCTGGCGCAGGCTTTAGGCAAAAGACTGCTCGGCAGCTATGACCGTTTGCTGCATCAGGGTGGCGATGGTCATGGGGCCGACACCGCCGGGCACCGGGGTGTAGGCGCGTACGCGTGATTTCAGCGGTCCCAGCTCGACATCACCGATGCCCCCGGGATGGTAGCCGGCGTCGACAACGATGGCATGATCAGGGATCCAGGCCGCCTTGACGAACTCGGGCTTGCCCACCGCAGCGACGACCAGGTCGGCACCGGCAAGGTGTCGGGCGAGGTCACGGGTGCGCGAGTGGCAGACGGTGACGGTGCAGTCGGCCTGCAGCAGCATCATCGCCATCGGGCGGCCAAGGATGGGGCTGCGACCGACGACCACGGCATGCAGTCCGGTCAGGTCCAGCTCATAAGCTGCCAGCAGATGCATGATGCCCTGGGGTGTTGCCGAGCCGTAGGCGGGCAAGCCCATGCTCATGCGGCCAAAACCCAGGCAGCCGACGCCGTCGACGTCTTTGCCTGCGTCGATGGCGTCGAAGCAGGCGCGTTCATCGATCTGTGCCGGCACCGGGTGCTGTAGCAATATGCCTTGAACATCGGGGTTGGCGTTGAGTTCGGCGATTTGCGCCAAAAGCTGCGCGGTGCTGGTCGAGGCGGGCAGGGTGATCGGCAGGGAGGCCATGCCGACACGCCGGCATGCCTCACCTTTCATGCGCACATAGGTGGCGGAGGCGGGGTCGTCGCCGACCAGCAGTGTCGCCAGTATGGGGGTGCGTCCACTGCGGGCCTGCAAATCAGCGACACGCTGGGCTAGTTTTTTTTCCGTGGCGAGGCTGACCGCCTTGCCGTCGAGTAGGAGTGTGCTCATGCAGGAACCCTGGGCAGCGATATAGAGGCTGAACATTGTCGCATATTTCGCCGCTGCTGCCTTGCGTCATGAAAAAAACGACCGGAGTTATTGACCCGGCCGGATGATACCAGTATGATGCGCCCCGCACTGGAGAAGGCCAGCGCGGTCGTGACAACGGCAGCGGGGTATAGCGCAGTCCGGTAGCGCGTCTGCTTTGGGAGCAGAATGTCGGGGGTTCAAATCCCTCTACCCCGACCAATCAGGTCACGGCTGTCGGGTGTGATTCGCGGTCTGCGCTCGTAGCTCAGTTGGATAGAGCATCGGCCTTCTAAGCCGAGGGTCGCAGGTTCGAATCCTGCCGGGCGCGCCAATGTGTTCCGGTTCTTGTGTTGTGGTGATGGTGGTCGTAGCTCAGTTGGTAGAGTCCCGGATTGTGATTCCGGCCGTCGTGGGTTCGAGTCCCATCGACCACCCCAGTTCTTTCCGCTAGGATAAGAGCCGGGAATATGTGAGGCGACTCAGGATGAGTGGTTTTCACAGTGTCAAGGTGGTATCTGGTCAAGCCAAGCGCAAGGCTTGTTCGACTGGGTCGTTAGCTCAGCTGGTAGAGCAGTGGACTCTTAATCCATTGGTCGTAGGTTCGATCCCTACACGACCCACCAATTCTTAATATCTCTCGCAGGATACACGCCAAGCCGCCGGCGTTCATGCCCGAACCGACGTGATCCTGTTCGCACGCCTTCCTTGAAGCCTGAACGCCCCCAACTGCAACGGGTCCCTCAGCATCCATCGCCGGGCATGAAAGCCCGCTGGCGGAGTGCCCCCTGAACTGGTGTTAGAGAAGAAGTCCTTGCTCATCACGCATCTTTGCCAGCCTGGGCGACCGACGCCATAGAACGAGCTCAGGACCCTTGTCTGCCCAGAGCTCTGCCTCAGACGGGCTGTGCGGATAGGGCTTGCTTGTGCTGCCAGCGGCTGATCGAGGCGCTCGCGGAACTGACCGGGTGTATCGCCATGGATGTTCTATGAGCGCCAGATCAGCCTGGCCAGGGTCGTGCTGTCAGTGCAGCGAACCGCTGTTAAAAAAGATCATGCTCAGCAGCGAAAAGGCGGCCAGAGGCAGGCCGATACGCAGGTGCTCGCGGGCCGTCAGGGTGATGCCCTGTTGTCGGGCGGACTCGGCGACGATCAGATTGGCGATGCTGCCTATCAGCAAGGCGTTACCGCTGTAGGTGCTGGCCATGGCCAGGAGTGGTCCCGCATGTGTCGCCTCCGGCAGTAAAAGCATGACCGCAGGTACATTGGAGATGGTGCTGGAGAGAACAACGCAAAGACCGGTCAGGCCCCAGACGCTATGGCTGGACCAGCCCCAGGCATTGAGTCTGTCCAAAACGGCGCCGCTCAAACCACTGCCCTGCAGGGTGTGGTTGACAATAAACAGACCGATAAACAGGAGGATCAGGTTCCAGTCGACCAGAGCCAGCATGCGCCGGGAGTGCAGATGGCGACTGGTCAGCAGCAGTCCGGCGCCGATCAGCGCCCAATGCTCGCGATGGTCACGGGTGCCCAGCAAGGCCGCCATCAGAGCGACGATGACGATAAGGCCCTTGATGCTTTGCCAGCCCAGATGCGCTTGCGGCGTGTCGGTCACGACCACGCCGCCGGGCACAGCATGGCGCAGTGCGGGGCGCAGCATCAGCCAGAGCAGGAGCAAAGACAGCGACACCGAGGGCAGTGCGCTTAAGGTATAGCGGGCAAAGTCCAGATGCAGGCTTTGTCCGATCAACATGTTCTGGGGATTGCCGATCAAGCTTGCCGCCGAGCCGATATTGGCGGCACAGCTGAGCGCCCAGAGCATGGTTTTAGGCGGGATCTGGCGGCGCTGGCAGAGCTCGATCAGAGGCCGGGTCAGTGCCAGGCAGACGACATCATTGCTGAATATGGCGGACATCAGCGCGACACAGACGATGACCAGGGCGAGCAGGGCATCGGCAGGCCAGGGGCGCTGTTCCAGCCAGGCTATGACGGTTTCATAGAAGCCACCGAGGCGCATCTGTGCCGATATCACCATGAATGAAAAGAGCAGGATGAGGGTGGAGGCATCGATGCAGTGCAGGGCGGCATCGACGCTCAGGCTGCCATTGCCGATCAGCGCGATGGCGCCAAGCAGAGCCACCCCGGTGCGGTCGAGTTGTAAAAAAGGCAGACCGCCAAGGATCATGCCCAGGTAGACAAGGAAAAGTGTCAGGGGCTCGATCAGTGCGTGCATGGCCGGCTAGAGCAGGTCAATGCCTAAGGGCTTGAGCAAGGCGGCCAGCAGGGCAAAGCAGAGCATGGTCGCCAGCGCATACACCAGCAGGGCCCCAACAAAGCCGAGGTGCTGATGCAGCCAGGGAAAAGCCAGGAACATGGGCAGGGTCGGCAGCACGTACCAAAAGGTATACCAGGCGTGAGCGCTGATACGGGCCGGCTCCTGGTGCTCAAGATGCAGCCAGATCAGGACCATGAAGGTGACCAGGGGCAAGGAGGCCAGCAGCGCGCCCAGCCGGTTGCTATGCTTGGCGACCTCGGAGACGAGCACGACGATGGCCGCGGTGCTGAGGTATTTTGTCGCCAAAAACGGCCATGACATGCGTCAGCCCTCCTGGGGTCTTGAGGCGATCACTCTAACATGCCTGGTCCCGCTTGCGGTGTCGGTGAGGGCGGCACCATGTCTTGCCAGCTCGAGCGATGCAGCTTTTGCCAGCGGCGCAGAGCGCGCCTGAAGTTGGCGCTGTCGTTATAGCCTAGGGCGTAGGCGATTTCCTGCTGGGTGAGTTGGCCGGCCTTGATATGCTCACGGGCCAGATTTTCGCGGACCTCATCGAGCAGACTGCGGTAGCTGCAGCCTTCCTCGAGCAGACGCCGATGCAAGGTGCGCGCGCTCATGTGATGCAGGCGGGCGACCAGCTGCAGCGAAGGAAAGTGGCCTTGTTTTTGCAGAAGCAGGCGCATGATTTTCTGGCTGAGCCGGGCGCTTTGCTGGCGCTTGTCGAACTCCTGCTGGCAGAGTCGGGCGGCTTCCTGAAACATGCTTGGGTCGGCCATGCGCAAGGGCTGCTGCAGGGCTTGTTCCTGGATCACGAAGCCGGCCCAGTCCTGGTTGTACAAGATCTCGCAGGCAAACAGCTCCTGGGCCAGTGCCGCCTCCGATCCTGCCGGGAAGGGAAAGGCGACCGCTTCGAGTGGCGCCCCCATGCTGATCAGGCCGACGATATTGTGGATGGCCAGCATGATCGCCTGCAGGACGGGCCGGCGGAGATCCCCCAAAGGGTGCGCTTCGATAAAGTGGACTTGCAACTTCTCAGCGATGGGATGACGCTCGATGCGCACCAAATCGGTCCGCAGGCTGATGAATTTCTCGAGCAGCTCCAGGCCCTGCTGCAGGTTCGCACTGTTCATGGCGGCGTAGCCGAGAATGCCGTGTGTATAGGCCTGGAGGTTGGCACCGACAAGCAGACCCAGACCGGGCTCACGACTGCGTTCAAGGGCGTCGCTGAGCAAGGCACAAAACTGCGCAAGACTCATTTCAACGAAGCCATCACCCCAGCGGCTCGGATCGAGGCCATGCTCTTGCAGCCAGTGGGGCGTGTCGACCTGCAAGGCGTCCAAGCTTTCCGCCAGCTGGCGCAGGTAGTAGGCGGGGAGGCTGATCGAGGCAGGGTTCATGTTGGAATCGGCATTTTCTTGTCATTCATGGACAGGATTGTCAAAAAATGACCTCTTGTTGTCAATCCCCCACCTAGGGAGGATGGGCTGATCGAGCTAGCATGATGGAGTGTGCTGCTTTGCAGCGTGCCATCATGACCATGCACGGAGAATTGAAAATGGGCAGTAAAATCCCCGATCAGGCCTTGGAGTCGGCGCAAACAGCCAGTAAAAAGTCGCGCTGGCGCGATCCGAAACGCTACAAGTGGCTCTTAAGTCCTGCTTTGCCGGTGGTCGGCATCGCGGCCATGGCCGCCTACGCCGTAGCACCTAAAAAGTTGCGTGCTCTGGCCTGGACCGGCCCGGTGCTGGTGCATGGCGTCATTCCTGCGCTGGATCGCTGGCTCGGTGAAGACGAGTCCAATCCGCCGGAAGAGGCGATGAAGGACCTCGAAAATGACAAATACTATCGTCTGATCACCCAGGCATTTATCCCGTCACAGTACATCATGACCATACTCGGCTGCTGGCTGGCGACACGGGACAATGTTCCGATGGTGGATCGCCTGGGGCTGACCGTGTCTGTCGGAGCGCTCAATGGCATCGCCATCGTGACTGGGCATGAGCTCGGTCATAAGCATGATCGCGCCAGCCGTATCGGCGCCATGCTGGCGCTGGCGCCCACTTTCTACACGCACTTCGCCGTCGAACACAATTTTGGCCACCACAAGCGTGTGTCCACCCCGGAAGATCCGGCGAGCAGCCGTATGGGGGAGAGCTTCTGGAAGTTCCTGCCGCGTACCGTCATCGGTGGCTTCAAGTCGGCGGTGGAGATTGAAAAGCAGCGTCTTGCCCGCAAGGGTAAAGGCTTCTGGTCGATAGACAATGAATTGCTGCAAGGCTGGGCGATCACCGCAGGCTTCGTCGGTGTGACCACCGCCATCTGCGGTCTGCGCGCCATTCCCTTCCTGCTTGCACAAGGTGCCTACGGCGCCAGCTTGCTGGAAGTTGTCAACTACATCGAGCACTATGGGCTGTTGCGTCAGAAAGATGAGTCGGGGCGCTATGAGCGTACCGGTCCGGAACATAGCTGGAATAGCAACTATACCGTGACCAACCTGGTGCTCTATCAATTGCAGCGCCACTCTGATCATCATGCCTACCCCTCACGCAGCTTCCAGGCCCTGCGTCATTTCCCGGAGGCGCCACAGCTGCCGGGGGGCTATGCATCGATGCTCTTGCCCGCGTACCTGCCGTCGCTGTGGTTCGCCATGATGGACCCCAAGGTGATCGAGCACTACAAGGGTGATTTGTCCAAGATCAATATGGATCCGGATCGCCGCGAGGAGCTGATGCAGCGTTATGCTGCCCAGGCTGAGGCTTGCGCCAAGGCCAACAGCCCTGCTGCCGGGCTTGCCGATCAGCCAGCGGTCGAGGGAGCGGCATGAAGCGCTATCAATGTATCGTTTGTGGCTTTATCTATGATCAGGCGGTCGGCATGCCTTGGGATGGCATCCCGGCAGGTACGGCCTGGGAAGATATCGCTGACGACTGGGTCTGCCCAGACTGTGGTATCAGCAAGACCGACTTCGAGATGATCGAGATCTGAGTCTCGCTGCGTCGTTCAAGCCTGGTGATCGAGCTGTCGGTCACCGGGCTTTTTTATGAATGAGGGCCCGGTAGGTTGGCAGCTGGGGCCAGGGCACGTGCGGCAGGCAGAAGGCTTGGCCAGCAAGAGCCGGGGAGCGCTAGGCTATGAGTTTCTGAGCTCAGGCAGCAGGCAGTTGGGTGCCTGGGTGACTATCATCGATAGATGGGCGACGGAGGCTAGGGAGGGATGCAAAAGCGCCATGGCGGCGATACATAATTGGCTCCCCGAGCTGGACTCGAACCAGCGACCCAATGATTAACAGTCATTTGCTCTACCGACTGAGCTATCGGGGAATGTCGTAGCGGACGCGAATAATAAGGCCAGCTTGGTTTGTGGTCAAGAGATTTAGCTGCACTCCAGCGATCATTTTAGGGCGCCAGGCTGATGCGGCCATGTCGGCTGAACATGGCCGCGAATGCCATCGACGGCTCAGGCCAAGGCCTTGGCGATACGGCCGAGAGCGTCTTCCAGAACACTGTTGGCGGTGGCGTAGGAGATGCGCATATGGCCTTCAAGGCCAAAGGCTGAACCGGGCACAACGGCGACGCCAACGCTATTGAGCAGGTGCTCGGAGAAGGCGATGTCGGTGTCGAGGTGCAGCTGACGCATCGCCGCACTGACGTTGGCAAAGGCATAAAAAGCCCCATCGGCAGCCGAGCAGCTGATGCCTGGAATGGCATTCAGGCCCTGCACCACCAGATCGTGTCTTTGCTTGAAAGCGTCGACCATGGGCCGCAGCACGTCCTGCGGGCCGTTGAGCGCGGCTTCCGCGGCCACTTGCGAGATCGAGGTCGGGTTGGACGTCGACTGCGACTGCACGTTCTTCATGGCATTGATAAGCTTGCGCGGCCCGGCAGCGTAGCCGATACGCCAGCCGGTCATCGCATAGGCTTTGGAGACGCCGTTGAGCACGATGGTGCGGTCGTAAAGATCCGGCGCCACGGTGACGATGTTTTCAAACTTTTCCGGCGTCCAGATGATGTGCTCGTACATGTCGTCGGTGGCGATCAGCACCTGGGGGTGCCGCCGCAGGACCTCGGCCAGGGCGAGCAGCTCCGCCCGGCTGTAGACCATGCCGGTGGGGTTGGAGGGTGAGTTGAGCACCAGCAAGCGGGTTTTCGGGGTGATAGCCGCTTCCAGTTGTGCTGCACTCAGCTTGTAGTTCTGCGTTTGTGGGCACTCGATACACACCGGCCGACCTTCGGCGATGATGACCATGTCCGGGTAGGACACCCAGTAAGGCGCGGGGATGATGACCTCATCACCAGGATTGATCAGGGCCAGACTGAGGTTGAAAAAACTCTGCTTGCCACCGCTGGAGACAAGGATCTGTGCCGGCTCATAATCGAGGCCCTGGTCGCGCTTGAATTTGGCGATGATGGCCTTTTTGAGGCTGGGGGTCCCATCGACGGCCGTATATTTGGTGAAGCCGCGCTGGATGGCCTCGATAGCCGCCTGCTTGATATGTTCGGGTGTATCAAAATCCGGCTCTCCAGCACCTAGACCTATGATGTCGCGCCCAGCGGCTTTAAGCTCGGCGGCACGGTTGGTGACGGCCAGGGTGGGCGAAGGCTTGATCGCAAGAACGCGATGCGAGAGTTGAATATCCACGATACATACCTCAGCGAGTGTGAGTGGGGTCTGAGCCGGTTATGATAGCGGATTGTGAGCGCTATACATACCGCCAGAGGAGCTCAATATCGTGAGTGTCTACCAGTTGCGCACCTCCTATGAGCCTGCCGGAGATCAGCCCCAGGCGATCGCTCGCCTGCTGCAAGGCCTCGACGACGGGCTGAGTCACCAGACCCTCCTGGGCGTCACCGGATCCGGTAAAACCTTCACCATGGCCCAGGTGATCGCCCAGGCCCAGCGGCCGACGATGATACTGGCGCATAACAAGACCCTGGCGGCCCAGCTTTATAGCGAGTTCAAGGCTTTTTTTCCGGATAACGCGGTGGAGTACTTCGTCTCCTACTACGACTACTACCAGCCTGAGGCGTATGTGCCGGCCTCGGATACCTATATCGAAAAAGACGCCTCGATCAATGAGCATATCGAGCAGATGCGACTGTCGGCCACCAAAGCCCTGCTTGAGCGGCGAGACGCCATCATCGTCGCCACGGTATCGGCGATCTATGGTCTGGGCGATCCTGAGGCTTATCTCAAGATGCTCCTGCACGTCAGCTGTGGCGCTGCTATCGACCAGCGCGCCATATTGCGCCGTCTGGCGGAGATGCAGTACACCCGCAATGATCTTGAACTGGGCCGTGGCCACTACCGGGTGCGTGGCGATGTCATCGATATTTTTCCGGCGGAGTCCGAGCGTGAGGCTTTGCGTATTGAGCTGTTTGATGAAGAGGTCGAGGCCTTGCGCTGGTTCGATCCTTTGACCGGGCAGGTCCTGCGTAGCACCCCTCGCGCTACGATTTATCCAAAATCGCACTACGTGACCCCTGCTGAGCGCATCCATGCGGCGATTCCGCAGATCCAGGAGGAACTGCGTCAGCGGCTGGCCTGGCTGACGGCGCAGAACAAGCTGGTTGAAGCGCAAAGACTGGAGCAGCGCACGCGTTTTGATATTGAAATGTTGCAGCAGCTCGGTTACTGCTCGGGCATCGAGAACTACTCGCGCTTTCTCTCCGGTCGGCAGCCCGGTGAGCCGCCACCCACCCTGTTTGATTACGTGCCCGCCGATGCCCTTCTGTTTATCGATGAGTCGCATGTGACCTTGCCGCAGTTGGGGGCGATGTACAAGGGCGACCGTTCACGCAAGGAAAACCTGGTCAACTATGGTTTTCGTCTGCCCTCCGCCATGGATAACAGGCCCATGCGTTTTGCCGAATGGGAGCGTATCGCGCCGCAGTGCATTTTTGTGTCAGCCACCCCCGGTCCTTATGAGGCCGAGCACAGCGGCCAGGTTGTCGAGCAGCTGGTACGTCCGACCGGGCTGGTCGACCCGGAGATCGAAGTCCGGCCCGCTCGCACCCAGGTCGAAGACCTGCTCTCGGAAATCAGCCTGCGTACGCAGGCACAGGAACGCGTCCTGGTGACGACCTTGACCAAGCGTTTGGCGGAGGATTTGACCGAGTATCTCCATGAGCATGGCGTCAAAGTACGCTATGTGCACGCGGACATCGATACGGTCGAACGCGTCGAGATCATCCGCGATCTGCGCTTAGGGGTTTTCGACGTGCTCATCGGCATCAACCTGCTGCGTGAAGGACTGGACATGCCGGAGGTGTCCCTGGTGGCGATACTCGACGCGGACAAAGAGGGCTTTTTGCGTTCCGAGCGCTCCTTGATTCAGACCATAGGGCGCGCGGCGCGTCACCTGCACGGCAAGGCCATCCTCTACGCCGATCAGATGACCGGCTCGATGCAGCGTGCGATCGATGAAACGGCAAGACGGCGCAAACTGCAGATCGAGCACAACCGCATCCATGGCATCACACCGCGCGGTGTCGAGCGGGCCATCGCCGATCTGCTCAACACCGAGGTGGTGCCGGGCCGTGGCCGCTCGGCCTCGAAAAAAGCACCGCAGGGCAAGATCGATGATCTGGCCGAAATCGTTGCGAGGATCAGCATGCTGGAGCGGGAGATGTATGCCAAGGCGAGAAACCTTGAGTTTGAAGAAGCCGCCCGTTTGCGTGACGAGATACAGCGACTGCGTGCCTTGAGCCTGGGCGCGGTAAGTCCGCTCGGCGAACCGGACTAGCCGGGCTTAGACGGGTCTGGATCGTCGTGCCGTGCACCGTCATCGTGCACAGCTTGCACAGACCCCTATTAGCAGCAGGTTTTTATAGAAAGTCTCGGGTGTTTTGCTTAATTTATTGATTTGTATTTTTATTTTTTCTTTCGTCGATCTCGTTGAGCTGGCCGGCCGCGTCCGCTGAGGGCCTTACAGGCCAACTATCAACAGACTTATCCACAGAGGACCCACAAGGCGCATCACCGCCTTGCGGGCGCTACCGGCTTTAGAAGCGATACTTGCCTTCCAGGATGTTGCTGTAGATTTCCGCGTCGAGCGGCACGTAGGTGTGGGTTCCTGGCAGGCTGACAAAGAGCCTGTCGCCCTGCACCTGGGCAGGGTCGTACCCCTGCTTTTTCAGACTGGCTTTTTGATACTTGAAGGTCCCTGTCGTCTCCAGCTGCTGGAGGACGCGGATGAAGACCGGCAAGGCATAGATGGGCAACTCTTTGCGCAAGTATTCATGCAGCATATGGAAATCGATGTCATCGGCCACCGTGCGCGGGGTGATCGCCGCCATGCCAGCGCGGCCATTGGTGCCGGGTATTTCAACACCATAGACGACGGCATCGACCAGCTGACCAAACACCCCCATGATATTTTCGACCTCGGTGGTCGAGACATTCTCGCCCTTCCAGCGGAAGGTGTCGCCGGTGCGATCGACGAACTGGGCATGACGAAAGCCGATGTCACGCAAGAGATCACCGGTATTGAAGTAGCGATCACCTTTGACGAAGACGTCATGGAGGATGCAAGCCTCATTTTTGCTGGGGTCGGTATAGCCATCAAAGGGCGTCTTCTCGGTGATTTCCGCGATGAGCAGGCCGACTTCGCCACGGCCCACCTTGCGCATAAATCCATCCTTGCCACGGGCCGGTTGTTCCGCATCCTTGTCGTAGGCGACCAAAGCGTAGGGTAGCGGTGAAAAACCCACGGTGTTGTCGAAGTTGAAGATGTTGGTAAAGCCGATATTGCCTTCGCTGGAGGCATAAAGTTCGAGCACATGGTCGATGCCAAAACGCTGCTTGAAGGGTGTCCAGATGCCCGGGCGCAGACCATTGCCGATGATTTTGCGGACCTGGTGGTCGCGGTCTGAGGGGTCGGCCGGCAGTTCCATCAAATAGCGGCACAGTTCGCCGACGTAACCGAAGGAGGTGGCCCGGTATTTACGGATGTCATTCCAGAACTCGCGCGCCGAGAATTTGCGCCGCAGCGCAATGCCGGCAGCACCGGCGATACACGAGCCCCAGCAGACCACCATGGCGGTGGCGTGATACAGCGGCAGGGTGATGTAGAGAACGTCGTCTGCGTTCAGGCGCAGGCTGCCAAAACCGAAGGCACCATAGGCCTTCATCCAGCGGCCGTGGGTAAAAATGGCGGCCTTGGGCATGCCGGTGGTGCCCGAGGTATAGACGTAGAACAGTCCATCCTTGTTGTAGATGTACTGCGTGGTGGGAGGATTGAAGACCGGGCAGCGCGCGATGACTTCCTGCAGGTTGATCATGCCTTCCGGTGCCGTACCTGGCTCTGCGTGAACATCCTGGTCAGCGAACCAGTAGACGCTGTCGCGCGGCAACATCAGGTTGGGATGGACGTCTTCGAAGGCTGAACGCAACTCCTCACCGACGATGGCGGCCACCGGCTTGACCAGATTGATCGAATGGGTCAGTACCTTGTCACGCTGCGAGGTGTTGACCAGGGCGCTGACGACGCCGATTTTGGCAAGTCCGGTCACCGTGGCGAGAAGCTCAGGGCGGTTTTCGATGAAGACCGCGACGACATCACCTTTGCCCAGACCTTGGCCGAGGAAGTAGTGGGCGATACGGTTGGCCCACTGATTGAACTGGGTGTAGCTGAAACGCTGATCTTTGTAGAGTACGGCGCTTCCATGCGGATTGCTTTGTACAGCTTTTTCCAGGGCCCAGCCGAGGCCGACCGTACGGGTCGGGTCGTTTTGGGTGCTCAGGCGCAGCCCCTTGATCATGCTGGGCAGGTGGGTCAGAAACTCAGGAACTTTCTTGGCTACTTGGCCGAAGGTGATGACGTCGCTATGGCTCATAGGTTTATTGTGCTCCAGAAAGTTGCGATCCTGTCGGGGGAAAGACCCCAAGATCTCCTTAAGTTGCCGCTAACTTAGCCTTAGCGAAGTGCTCTGGCAAGAGCCAAAAAGGCCTTCCTGGATGTCATCGTGGGCAATCTTGATGGGGATGGTCCTGGTTTTCTTCTCGATGTTCAGGACACCGCCTTCAGTCATCGACATAAAAATCGAGTTGCAGCGGTGCATCGGTGGCCGAGGACCAAGCGTAGGCGCTCATGTCGGTGTGGCCGCTGGCGCGCAGCAGATCTTCATCGAGCCAGCAGTGGCCGCTAGTCGGCTGATCGCTTTGCAAGAGACTGAGGGTGGCATCGGCCATGATCTGCGCTGTGCGGCTGCGGGCGAAGATGGCTTCACCGCCGAAGCGCTCGATGGCGGCTGTGGCGATGATGGTGCGTGGCCACAAGGTGTTGCAGGCGATGCCCCAGGGTCGCCACTCCTCCGCCAGACCGAGGGTCAGCAGGGTCATGCCGTACTTGCTCAGCGTATAAGGAGCGAAGCGGCCCAACCAGTGCGGGGCCAGGTTCAAAGGGGGTGACAAGGACAGCAGATGGGGATGGCTGGACAAACGTAGCCAGGGCAGGCAAGCCTGGGCCAGCACAAACAGGCCACGGCTGTTGACCGACTGCATGAGGTCAAACTGGCGCAGGCTGGTGTCTTCGACGCCACCGAGATGGATGGCGCCGGCATTGTGGATGACCAGGTCGATGCCGCCAAAATGCTGTGCCGATTGGGCGACGGCCTGCTGCAAGGATTCGGCGTCGCGTACGTCGGTACGCAGGCCCAGGGCCTGTCCGCCGAGGGCCTCGATCTCCGCGCAGACACTGGCCAAGGTGCCTTCCTGGTGCGGCTGCGGCGTCGCACTTTTAGCCGCCAGGGTGATGTGTACGCCGGCCCTGGCGAGCGCCAGCGCGGTCGCCCGGCCGATACCGCGTGTACCGCCGGTCATGAACAGGCGTAGACCGCGTAAATCTTTCATGCAACCTCCTGCAGGGTGCTTGTCTCAGTCTGCTTTTGCTGACGGTGCCGGCAAGGCGTCAATATGGGCGAGTACTTGTCTTTTCTTGACCTGCTGGCCGATCTTCAGGTCGATACCCTGCAGCCGGCCCGCACAACTGGCCTTGATAGGATGCTCGATCTTCATCGCTTCCAGCAGCATCAGCGTTTGGCCCGCCTGGACCTGATCCCCATCGGCGACCATCAGGGCGCGTATGGCCCCGTCCATGGGGGCCAGAATCTGTCCTGATTCGCTGCTGCTCCTGCGCTGCTGGCGTGCATCGCTGAGGCTGGTCAGCGTGACGATGCCCTGCGCGGTATGGAGGTGCAAAACATCCGCGGCACGCGCGTAAGCGTAGCGTAGCAGCTGCCCATCGAGCAGCACTTCCAGTTCATGTTCATGCCAGCGACGTACCGTGATCTGGAACTCCTGCTCGGCACAGCGCAGATGAAAGAGTGCCTGCCCAGAACGCTGCCATGTCACACCCAACTCCTGTTCGCCACAGCGCAGGAGTTGGAGCGCCGGATCCGCCCAGGACTGCCGCCAAGCCGACGCCTGCGCCGGGGATGCGGACGGGTTGAAGAGCAGGGTGGCCACCGCCAGATCTTCTGCTGTGGCTTGTACCGGTTGCAGGGAGGCCGCCTGCTGCAGATGCTCATCGATGAAGCCGGTATGGGTGGCCCCCGCCAGAAAGGCGGGGTGACGCAGGACGTCGAGCAGGAAGCCCTGATTGTGCACGACGCCGAGCAGGCGCAGGTCTTCCAGCGCATGGCGCAGGCGACGAGCCGCTTGCTGGCGGTCCTCGCCCCAGGTGATGATCTTGGCGAGCATGGGATCGTAGTAAGGACTGACCTCACCGCCTTCCAGCAGGCCGTGGTCGATGCGCACATGGGGGCCGGCCACTTCCTGCCAGTGCAGGATGGGTCCGGTCTGTGGCAAAAAGCCCTGGGCCGGGTCTTCGGCGTAAAGACGCACCTCCATGGCGTGGCCGCGTAGCTGGACCTGCGCCTGGGTCAGGGGCAGGGGATCTCCCGCAGCCACCTTGATCTGCCAGGCGACCAGGTCAAGACCGGTGACCATTTCAGTGACCGGATGCTCGACCTGCAGCCGGGTGTTCATTTCAAGAAAATAGAAGTGCCCGTCGCTGTCGAGCAGAAACTCCACCGTTCCTGCACCGACGTACTGACAGGAGCGGGCAGCCCGCACGGCAGCTTCACCCATGGCCGTGCGCAGCTCTGGGGTCATCACCGGACAGGGGGACTCTTCAACCACCTTCTGATGGCGTCTTTGGATCGAACAGTCGCGTTCGCCGAGATGGATGACGTGTCCATGGCGATCGGCGAACACCTGTATTTCGACATGGCGGGGTCGAATCAGGGCTTTTTCGAGAATCAGCTCATCGCTGCCGAAGGCGTGCATGGCTTCTGAACGCGCCGTATGCAGGCCCTCCAGCAACTGATCGGCGCTGTCGATGCGCCGCATGCCGCGGCCACCGCCGCCGGCCGAGGCCTTGACCATGATCGGATAGCCTATGCCGGCTGCCGCTGCGAGCAGACTGGCATCGTCCTGACGCTCACCTTCATAGCCGGGGATGCACGGCACCCCGGCGGCGAGCATGGCCAGTTTGGATAAGCGCTTGCTGCCCATCAGTTCGATGGCCTCGACATCGGGGCCGATGAAAGTTAGACCGGCCTCCTGGCAGGCGCGCGCAAAATCGGCGTTTTCTGAAAGAAAGCCATAGCCTGGGTGGATGGCCTCGGCGCCACTGCGGCGAGCTGCGGCGAGGAGGGCCGCGCTATGCAAATACGAGGCGTGGACTTCAGAAGCGCCCAGGTGGACGGCTTCGTCCGCCAGCTGGACATGCCGTGCATGGCGATCGGCGTCACTGAAAACGGCGACCGTACGGTAGCCCAGCTCACGGGCCGTTTTGAGAACACGGCAGGCGATTTCACCGCGGTTGGCGATCAGTATCTTGTAAAAACTCATGCTCGGCATCCCTTAGAGCGCCCATTGGGGGCGGCGTTTCTGCATGAAAGCCAGACCACCTTCCATGCCGTCAGCGCTTTGTACGGCCTGAGAAAACAAGCTGGCAGCGTGGTCGAGATAGGCGTCCAGGTCGGTGTCCATGCGCTGTAGCAAGGCTTTGGTCTGCCGGTTGGCTTGTGGCGCGCACAGATGCAGGTGCTCGAGGGCCTGCGCAAGGGCCTGCTCAAGGGCCTCAGCATCGGCCAGGACCTCGTGCACCAGGCCCAGGCGGCAGGCTTCCTGGGCGCCAAAGCGCAGGCCAAAAAGCGCCAGTCGGCGGGTGGCGCTGGCGCCTATGCGTTGTCGCAGGAAGGGCGCTATCTGTGCGGGCAGCAGGCCGAGGCGGGTCTCGGGGAGACCAAACTGTGCCTCTTGATGCGCCAGGGCCAGATCCGAGATGGCGGCAAGCCCCATGCCGCCACCGAGAACGGCGCCTTCGAGGACAACGATCACGACCGCTGGACACCGGCTGGCCTCCTGCAGGAGGTGACCAAAAGCGCGGTTCATCGCCGCGTAAGGATCGCCCGCTGCAGTCGCCGCTTGTTGCCGCGCCTGCAGCATGTCCTGGACATCGCCGCCGGCGCAGAAGTGCCCTCCCTGGCCGCGCAGGACAACGCCTCGGAGCCCTTCCTGGCCGGCTTGGGCCAAGGCCAGGCGCAGTTCTTCCACCATGCGCAGGCTCATCGCATTGCGTTGCTCAGGTCGTGCCAGCTCGATCGTGAGTATCGAGCGGGCATGATCCATGGACAGCTTCAAGGTCGAGACGGCGCTCATGCTGAGGTATCCTTTTTGGCACGTTTAGGCAGAATGTCCATCAGCTTGCAGATGATGCCGAGCATGACCTCGTCGGCGCCCCCACCGATGGAGACCAGACGGCCGTCACGATAGGCGCGGCTGACCGGATGATCCCAGGTAAAGCCCATGCCGCCGAAGTATTGCAGGCAGCCATCGGTGACTTCACGCATCAGCCGGCCGGCCTTGAGCTTGGCCATCGAGGCCAGGCGGGTGATGTCTTCGCCGGCGATGTGGGCGGCCGTCGCCTGGTAGATGAGCGCGCGCAGACACTCAATCTCGGTCTGCAGTTCGGCGATGCGAAAGTGCACGACCTGGTTGTCGATGAGCGCCTGGCCGAACGTCTGGCGTTGGCGGCAATAGTCGATGGTATGTTCGATGACCCTGCTCATGCCCCCCAAGGCATTTGCCGCCCCCCACAGACGCTCTTCCTGGAATTGCATCATCTGCAGCATGAAGCCCATGCCTTCGGCACCGATGCGATAGCTTTGCGGCACGCGCACCTCGTCGAAGAAGACCTGTGCGGTGTCCGAGGAGCGCATCCCGAGTTTGTCGATTTTCGGCGAAAAGCTGACGCCAGGGGTGTGACGGGGCACCACGATCAGGGATTTGTTGAAGTGAGGTTTGCCTTCACCGGTGTTGGCCAGCACACAGAAAAAGTCGGCCTGCGTCGAGTTGGTGATCCACATCTTGCTGCCCTGGATGACGTAGTCATCGCCTTCCTTGCGGGCCGCGGTTTTGATCGCGGCCACGTCTGAGCCGGCATGGGGCTCGGAGACGGCGATGGCGGCGACCATCTCGCCACGTATGGCCGGGACGAGGAATTGCTGCCGCAGTTCATCACTGCCAAAGCGCGCCAGGGCCGGGGTGGCCATATCGGTTTGCACCCCGATCGCCAGGGGAACGCCACCACAGCCAGCGCGTCCCAGCTCTTCGGCGACGACGATATTGTAGGAATAGTCCAGGCCCAGGCCACCAAACTCGACCGGCTTGCAGATGCCGAGCAAGCCCAGTTGTCCCAGCTTGGCGAACAGCTCGTGGGCGGGAAAGGCCCCGGCCGCTTCCCAGCTGGCGATGTGCGGCTCGATTTCCTTGCTCACAAATTCGCGCGTCGTGCGACGCAGTGCTTCATGTTCGGGGGTGATCAGCATCGCGTGGTTCTCCTTAGAAGCGGGCAACGCCAAAGCTGTTGTCCTGGGTTGATCGCCGACCTGCCTCAGCGATGATATCCAGCACCATGATCAGGATCTGACGGGTGTCGCGCGGGTCGATGATGCCGTCATCGTGCAGGCGGGCGGTGTTGAACAAGGCGGTGGATTGGGCGTCGAGTTGCTGGGTGGCGCTCATCTCGATGAGATCGAGCATCTTCGGATCAGCTTCCATCCCGGCCTTGCGCTGCTTGGCTTCGCTGACCTGACGCAAAACCTTGCCTGCCTGGGCGCCTCCCATCACGGCGGTACGGCTGTTGGGCCAGGCAAAAATAAAGTGCGGATCCAGTCCCCGGCCGCACATGGCGTAATTGCCGGCACCGTAGGAACCACCGACGACGATGGAGATTTTGGCGACGCGGGCGTTGGCGACGGCCTGGATCATTTTCGAGCCGTGCTTGATGATGCCGAGACGCTCGGACTCGGTGCCGACCATGAAGCCGGTGGTGTTGTGCACAAAGATCAGCGGCCTTTGCGTTTGGTCACAGAGCTGGATGAACTGCGCCGCCTTGGCGGCGCCTTGCGCGGTGATCGGGCCGTTGTTGCCGATGTAGCCGCAGGTATGACCGGCGATGCGCAAAAAACCGCAAACCGTCTGGTCATCGTACTCCTGCTTGAAGTCGAGAAAGGCTGAGCCGTCGGCGATACGCGCGACGATTTCGCGTGTGTCGTAAGGGGTGCGCGCCTCGGCAGGTACCACACCGAGCAGGTCCTCGCTGTCATAGAGGGGCTCGCTGTAGGTCCTGGCCGGGGCCGCCGGCAGGTGTTCATTCCAACCCAGGGCGGCGACGATATCACGTGCCTGGGCGATGGCGTCGGCGTCATTCTCCGCCAGGTACTCGGCTGTTCCAGCGACGCTGGCGTGCATTTGCGCGCCACCCAGCTCTTCTTCGCTGGCCACCTCGCCGGTGGCGGCCAGCAGGAGCGGCGGACCGGCGAGAAACATGGCGCTGCGCTTGCGAACCACGATAACGTAGTCCGAAAGGCCCGGTTGATAGGCCCCACCGGCCGTGGCATTGCCGTGCACGATGGTGATCTGCGGCAAACCGGCCGCCGACAGCCGTGCCTGGTTGGCAAAAGCCCGTGCTCCCTGGACAAAGATCTCGGCGGCGTAGTTGAGGTTGGCGCCGCCACTTTCCGAGAGAACGATCATCGGCAATTTGTTTTGTCGTGCAATTTCCTGCAAGCGCAGGGTCTTTTGCAGGCCTGCCGGTGTGATCGTGCCGCCTTTGATCGCGCTGTTGTTGGCGCTGACCAAGCAACGCACGCCACGCACCCAGCCGATGCCGGCGATGATGCCACCGCCTGCTTCCGAGCCGTCTTTGTCGTCGTGCATCATGTAGCCGGCGAGGGGGCATAACTCCAGAAACGGAGAGCCCGCATCGAGCAGCCGCTGTATGCGTTCATGCGGCAACAGTTTGTTCTGCCGGGCAAAGCGTTCGCGCTGGCTTTCGGCCTTGTCGCGGACGGTCTGCCTGACTTTTTGCACTTCCGCCAGGGCCTGCAACATCGCTGAGCGATTGTGTGCAAAGGCCTCACTGCTGCTGCTGATTTCACTGTCGAGTGCGCGCATCTCATTCTTCCTTGAGGACATCGGGCACACTGGCGCGATGAAAACCTTGATAGGCAACGCTGCGCTCATGATCGGCAAGCTCCCAGATACGGGAACCCAGCGAGGCGGCACCGTCGATACGTAAAGTCACGCCGGAGATGAAGGCGCTGGCTTCACAGAGCAGGAAGCAGACCGCGGCGCTGACTTCGGACTCCTCACCCATGCGCTTGAGCGGTACTTTTGATTTGAGGGTGGGGATGATGGCTTTCATGGCGCCACCGTAGCTGTCCATGCCTGAGGACATGATCCAGCCGGGTGCCACGGCATTGACGCGGACACCCGCCTGCGCCCATTCGACCGCTGCTGTCTTGGTCAGGTTGTCGACCCCGGCGCGGGCTGCCCCGGAGTGGGCCATCCCCGGCATGCCACCCCACATGTCGGCGGTCATGTTGACGATGGCGCCGCCATGGTCGCGCATGCACTGGGTATAGACTTCACGCATCATCAGAAACGTGCCGCTGAGGTTGTTGCGTACGACGGCATCGAAGCCTTTGCCAGAGATCAGCTCCATGGGTGCGGGGAACTGGCCTCCGGCATTATTGAACAAACCCTTGATGGGGCCGTGCTGCGTGACGATCTGCTGGATGCAGTGGCGCACCTGATCTTCATCGCGGATATCCAGGCTGAGGCTGTCGACCCGGCCACCATCTTCGCGTATCTCGGCGCAGACCTGGTCGAGCTTGGCCTGGGTACGGCCGACGATGATGACATGAGCGCCCAGTGCCGCCAGTTCGTGCGCTGTGCAGCGGCCTATGCCACTGCCACCACCACTGACGAGCACGCGTTGGTTCTGAAAAAGCTGAGGGTGAAAGACCGAGCGGTAACTCATGCCTGGACTCCTGGACGATAAAGGCTGCGCGGCAGACGTACCGGCATATCGAGTAATTGTTGGGCGTAGGCTTTGCCTTGCGGGTCGCTGCGCAGGCTGGCGATGCCGCCGCCACCCAAGGCATGTTCCAGCAAAAAGTTGAAAGCATGCAGGCCGGGCAGCTCAAAACGCTGCACGCGGCCGCGCTGCTCGTCGAGCACATGCGCAAACCAGTCATGGACAGCCTGCTCGGTCAGCGCCGAACGCAAGTAGGGCAGGTAGTCAGGGTGACGGGCGATGACACCGATATTGCTGTGATCGCCTTTATCGCCGCTACGTGCCAGGGCCAGCTGAACGAGAGGCAGTTCGATGCAGTCCTCACCGGCCGACAGGCTGGGGCCGGGCGGCAGGGGTTCAGCTTGCGGCGCACCGGCGGCGGGCCTGGGCAGCGTCAGCTGCAGGGTCTGCCCATCGATGGTGCAACGCGGCTGCAGATGTTTTTGATCGAGGAGGAAGGAGTACAAGCGAACGACAGGCGCCACTTTCGGGCGTCCACCGACGATGCCGGTGATGCCGGGGGCCATGGCGGTCGCCGCTTGCGCGATTTCGCTGGCGAGAAACATCAGGGCTTCACGTATACGGTGCCGGGCACTGATACGGACGATCACTTCCCGACTGTGGGGCAGCCGGCCATGGGGGCCATAGGTCCATTCACTGCCCAGGATCTCGACGAGGCTTTCCTCAAAACCGGGTGCACCCCGTGAGCGCAGAACCTGTTCCACCTTGCGCAGCAAGGCTTGCGCGGTGCGTTCCCCTTTGGCGCGAGCATCGATGCCGGCGAGCATAAAGCTGGCGCTGACGCGATAGCCGTCACGGTAGGTCGCACAGACCTTGTAAGAACCGCTGGGGGCATAACCGCGGGCACCTTCCACCAGCACCCGGTCGGGAGCGATTTGGCTCAGCCGGACTTGCCTGAAGTCACAGCTGACGTCGGGCAAGAGATAGGCCGCAGGATCACCGATCTCATAGACCAGCTGTTCGCCGACGGTGTGTACGTTGACCAGCCCGCCGGTGCCTTCCGGTTTGCTGATCACGACACGACCGTCAGCGCTGCACTCGGCGACAGGAAAGCCCATGTTCTCGTAGCCGGGGATGCTGGCCCAATCGGTAAAGTTGCCTCCCGTGCATTGTGCACCACATTCGATCAGATGCCCGGCCAGTGAGCCTGCGGCGAGACGGTCATAGTCGTCGCTGCGCCAGCCAAATTCGTGCATGAGCGGGCCCAGGGTGAGTGCCGAGTCGACGATGCGACCGCTGATGACGATGTCGGCGCCCGCTTGCAAGGCATCGCGTATCGGCGTCGCGCCGAGGTAAGCATTGATGCTGGTGGTCTGAGCTGGAAAGGGTCGGTCATCGAACATTTCGCGCAGGCCTTCCTGCTGCCATTGCGTCATGCGCTCTTGCAGGTCATCGCCCTCGATCACCGCCACCTTGAGCGTCAGGCCGGCGGCCTGGATGCGTTCGCGCAAAAGATGGGCACAGGCGCCTGGATTGACGCCACCGGCATTGCTGATGACTTTGATGCCTTTTTGCGCGATTTCACCCAGCAAAGGGGTCATGACCCGATCGACAAAGTCGGTGGCATAGCCCAGTTGGGGATCCTTTTCGCGTGCTTTCGCCAGCAAGGACATGGTGATTTCCGCGAGGTAGTCGAACACCAGATAATCGATGTTCCCCTGGTGGACGAGCTGATAGGCCGCGGTCACGGTGTCGCCCCAGAACGCGGCGGCACAGCCGATGCGGATGTTGTCGGTGCTTTGGCTTTGCATGTCTCCCTCGCAAGGTGTCCGATCCTGTGCTATTACACTACAAAGCAAGCGCTTGGTATGTCAAGCGTCAGCGTGTAAAATGGGTTACCATCCACGCTGGCCTTCGAGATAGCTTGCGATGCTGAAATCTTTACAAGACATCCCTTTGATGGGCGGACTCGATGACAGTCCGCGTGGTCGGGTGCTGCGTGCGGCGGCGCACCTTTTTGCGGAGCAGGGCTATGAACGCACCACGGTGCGCGACCTGGCGCGTATGGTGGGCATACAGAGCGGGTCCCTATTCCATCATTTTGGCAGCAAGCAGGACATCCTCAGTGCCGTGATGGAAGAGGCGATCAACTACAACCATGAGCGCATGCGCCAGGCTCTGGCCGCAGCGCCAGATCGTCGGCAACGTCTTTTCGCGCTGGTACGATGCGAGTTGGAGTCCATCTGTGGCGAAAGCGGCGAAGCGATGAAGGTTCTGGTTTATGAGTGGCACGCCTTGTTGGCCCCGCAACAGGCGGCCTTGCTGGCTTTGCGTGAGGCTTACGAGCAGGATTGGCTGCGCGTTCTGGAAGAGATGCGACAGGCCGGGGAGCTGGCTTATGAGCCTTTTCTCTGGCGGCGCCTGCTCGCCGGCGCCATCGCCTGGACACACAGCTGGTATCGCCCGCAAGGACGTCTGGGCCTCGATGAGCTGGCCGACATGGTGGTCGCCATGGCGAGTGCCGGCCAGCTGCCGGTGCAACGCGAGAGGGCTTGTTAACGCACACGCATGCCCGGTTCGGCGCCACTGTCCGGACTGAGCAGGAAGAGCTCATCAGCCGCCGAACCGGCGGCGAGTACCATGGCTTCACTGACGCCGAACTTCATCTTGCGTGGGGCGAGGTTGGCCACCACCACGGTCAGGCGGCCAAGCAGGGCCTGCGGATCGCTATAGGCATGACGTAGACCCGCAAAAACCTGGCGGGTCTGCTGTTGGCCCAGATCCAGACGCAGGCGCAGCAGCTTGTCGGCACCTTCAACGAGACTGGCTTCGATGATACGGGCGACACGCAGATCGATGGCCAGGAACTGGTCGATATCGATCAGTTCCGCCCGCGGCCCGCCGGGGGCCTCCGCGCGCTCGGGCGTCTGGGCCAAGGTCTCGCGTGAGGCCAGGGTGATCGCTTCGATCTGCGACGCCTCGATACGCTGCATCAAGGGCTTGAAATCACCGATGACATGCGCGCCGAGCTTCTTTTTGCGGCTGTCCCAGAGCAGGTCGTCAAGCTGTAAAAAGGCCTGCGCCTTGGTCGCCATCTGCGGCAGGATGGGGGCGAGATAGGTCATCAGCTGGCGAAAGAGCTCGATACCGATCGAGCAGACTTCGAGGATGCGGGGATCTTTGGGATCATTTTTGGCGAGGGCCCAGGGCTTGTGTTCGTCGATGAACTGGTTGGCCTTGTCGGCGAGAGCCATGATCTCCCGTACCGCGCGAGAAAACTCACGTTTTTCATACAGTTGCGCCAGGCTGTCAGCGGCGTCTATGGCCTCATCCAGCAGCGGGTGATCGACGCTGGTCAAGGTGTGTGCAAAGCCCTTGCTGACAAAGCCGGCGCAGCGGCTGGCGATATTGACCACTTTGCCGACCAGGTCGGCGTTGACACGGGCGACAAAGTCGCCGAGGTTGAGGTCGATGTCCTCAACGCCAGCGCCTAGCTTGCCGGCAAAATAGTAGCGCAGGGGTTCGGCCGGGAGATGTTCAAGATAAGTCCGTGCCTTGATGAAGGTACCGCGCGACTTGGACATTTTGGTGCCATCCACGGTAAGAAAGCCGTGTGCGTAGACGCCGCTGGGTTTGCGAAAACCTGCGCCTTCGAGCATGGCCGGCCAGAACAAGGCGTGAAAATAGACGATATCCTTGCCGATGAAATGGTACAGCTCGGTGTCGCTGTCAGGCTTCCACCAGCTGTCAAAGTCGAGCCCGCGGCGTTCGCACAAGGCCTGAAAACTGGCCATGTAGCCGATCGGAGCATCCAGCCAGACATAAAAATACTTGCCCGGGGCTTGCGGTATCTCGAAGCCAAAATAGGGCGAATCGCGGGAGATATCCCAGGCGGCCAGGCCGGCGGTGAACCACTCGCCGAGCTTGTTGGCGACCTCGCTTTGCAGATGACCCTGGCGGGTCCAGTCGCTGAGCATCGCGGTAAAGTGGGGCAGTTCAAAGAAGTAGTGCACACTTTCGCGCAAAACCGGCGTGGCCCCGGAAATGGTCGAGCGGGGCTTGAGCAGCTCGGTGGCGGCGTAGGTGGCACCGCACTTTTCGCAGGAATCGCCGTACTGGTCGTCGCTAGCACACTTGGGGCAGCGGCCTTTGATGAAGCGGTCGGCGAGAAAAAGGCCTTTTTCCGGGTCAAACAACTGCTGCACCGGTCGCGTGCTGATATGCCCCCCCGCGCGCAGGCGCTGGTAGATGAGTTCGCTATAGTGGCGATTCTCGCTGCTGTGGGTGGAGTGGTAGTGGTCGAAGCCGATATGAAAATCGGCAAAATCCTGTTGATGCTCGGCCGCCACGCGGGCGATCAGGGCCTCAGGCGAGATGTTTTCCTGTTGGGCGCGCAGCATGATGGCGGTGCCATGGGCGTCATCGGCGCAGACATAGTGAACTTCATGGCCGCGCGAACGCTGGTAGCGTACCCAGATGTCAGTCTGAATGTACTCGACCATGTGGCCAAGATGGATGGGTCCGTTGGCGTAGGGCAATGCGCTGGTGACGAGAATGCGGCGAGACATGATGGTCCTTACGTTGTATCATTTCAGCCCGCGACTATAGCAGTTTTTGCTGCCCATGGCCTGAGCTGCCGGGCTGGAGAATAGTGATGCAAGATCATGATGTCGATGCGCTGCTCAGCTCCTGGATCGATCCTTATCTGCGTAAAGACTGGTTGAGCAGTGCCTGTATCGAGAGTCGGCACTGGGTAGGCAGCGAACTGCAGCTTGATGTGGCGCTGCCTTATCCCTTCGCTTCCTGCGCGCAAGAGCTGGCCGCGGGCTTGCAGGATCAGCTGGCGCAGGCGCAGATCAGTTCCCGTGTGCGGCTGTGTCTGAAGGTGCCACGCCGCAAGGTGGAGAGTGGTATAGCTGGCTTGCAGGCGGTCAAGAACATCATCGCGGTGGCCTCCGGCAAGGGTGGAGTGGGCAAATCGACGACCGCGGTCAATCTGGCCCAGGCCCTGGCCAGTGAAGGCGCCCGTGTCGGCCTGCTCGATGCCGATGTCTACGGCCCCAGCCTGCCGATACTGCTCGGTGTCGCGGCCGGTACGCGGCCCCAGGTCGCTGATGAGAAGCACTTTCATCCGCTGGCGGCGCAAGGCATAGAGTTCATGTCCATGGGTCTGCTGGTGACCGAGCAAACGCCGGTGGTCTGGCGTGGGCCTATGGCCACCGGGGCTCTCCTGCAGATGCTGACACAGACCTTGTGGTCCGATCTCGACTATCTGCTGATCGACATGCCGCCAGGTACCGGTGATATCGCCTTGACCTTGGCCCAGAAAGTACCGGTCAGCGGTGCCGTGATCGTCACCACGCCACAGGATCTGGCTTTGAGCGATGCGATCAAGGGCATCGAAATGTTCCGTAAGGTTGCCATTCCGGTGCTCGGTGTGGTTGAAAATATGGCCACCCACGTCTGCAGCCGGTGTGGCCACGAGGAGGCCATCTTTGGTGCTGGCGGCGCCCAGCGTCTGGCGCAAGACTACCACGTCGAGGTCCTGGCCTCCTTGCCGCTCAGTGGCCCCTTGCGGGAGGCCGCCGACCAGGGCCGCAATTTGCAGGTCGAGGACCATGAAGGCGATCTGGCCTCGCGCTACCGTCAGCTCGCCCGTCGTGTCGCCGTCGAGCTGGCGCGAGGTGTCGCGGTGTCGGCGCAGCGTATCCCCAATATCGTTTTTTCCTGAAGGATGTCACCGATGAGTATCAAGTCCGATCGTTGGATACGCCGTATGGCCGAGGAAGAGGGCATGATCAGCCCTTTTGAGTCCGCCCAGGTGCGCAGCGTGGATGGCCGCCGCGTCATCTCCTATGGCGTCTCCAGTTACGGTTATGACGTGCGTTGTTCGCGTGAGTTCAAGGTCTTCACCAATGTTTTTTCCGCCACCGTCGATCCCAAGGCCTTCGATGAAAAGAGCTTCATCGATATCGAGGCGGACACCTGCATCATTCCGCCCAACTCTTTTGCGCTGGCACGTACGGTGGAGTACTTTCGTATCCCGCGCTCGGTTTTGACCATCTGCCTGGGCAAGTCCACCTACGCGCGTTGCGGCATCATCGTCAATGTGACGCCTCTGGAACCGGAGTGGGAAGGGCATGTCACCCTGGAGTTTTCCAACACCACCAACCTGCCCGCACGTATCTACGCCAATGAGGGCGTGGCGCAGATGCTGTTTTTTGAAAGCGATGAAGTCTGTGAAACTTCATACAAGGATCGTGGTGGCAAGTACATGGGTCAGCGTGGCGTCACTTTGCCCAAGGCCTGATCCGCTCCGGGCGCGCCGCGGTGATAGGCCTTGATGCGCAGGATGAAGTCGGTGCCGTTTTCGTACTGCTCGATCTGAACGGGCAGGTAGCCGAGCTGCGGAGCCACCCAAAACAGGGTGTAGCGCTTGTCCTGGGCGGTGTGCGGCCTCTCTATCTTGACCGTATCAAAGGTGCCCAGCGCCGTTGACAGCGACTCATGGCTGCTGACCTGGTATTGATAGTTCTTGATCCCATCGGCATCGGCCAGAGGATAGACCAAGTGCGCCTGGCCGTTTTGCAAGTCACGGCGCATCTGCAGTTCCAGGCTGAGCTTGTCCAGGCTGTTTTCGGGCAGCGGGTAGTGGCGGGTGTCGTCGCGCTCGGTACGGGTGCTGAGTGTGTGCGCGCTCCAGTCAAAGTCGAGATCGGTATGTCTGAGGCTCAAAAGCATCTGTCTTTGCAGATGATAGTGCTGGGGATGGATCTGATCGCCGCTGATCGTGAATTCGCTGCTTTCTTCGGCGTGAGCGATGAGGCCGGCCTGCGCCTGGGTCTGGTAGAGCCAGTGTCCAGGACTGACCTGGCTGAGCCGGCGACTGGCGTCACCGATGACCTGGCCATTGATGCTGAGCTCGTAGTCGGCCTGGTAAGGGGTAGGCGGCCAGTCCAGGCTCTCAGCCAGGGTGCAACTCGTCATCAGCACCCCAACGATAATGGCGTACAGGTAAGGCATGAGGATCCTCCTGGTTTTGCAAGGCGGCCACGATCTGCGCGATGACCATGGGGTATAGACGGTGTTCGAGCCGGTGGACTTTGGCGGCCAAAGATGCAGCGTCATCGTCGGCGGCCACTTCGACCATCGCCTGGGCGATCACCGGCCCACCATCCAGTTCGGCGCTCACCCAATGGACACTGCAGCCATGCACCGGGTCGTGTGCGGCCAGGGCGCGGGCATGCGTATCGAGACCTTTATGGCGCGGTAACAGTGAGGGGTGGATATTGATCAGGCGACCTTCATGGCGAGCGACGAAGGCGGGGGTGAGGATGCGCATGAAGCCGGCAAGCACGATGAGATCGGCTTGCCAGCGCTCGATACAGGCACTCAGCGCAGCATCGTAGAGCTCGCGGCTGTCATAGTCGCGATGGTCGATGACCTGGCGGGCGATGCCAGCCTTCTCGGCGCGCACCAGGCCGAAGGCGTCCGTCCTGTTGCTCAGCACCCCGACGATACGCGCCTGTGCGCACGGCTGCGCGCAGGCATCGATCAAGGCTTGCAAATTGCTGCCCTGTCCTGAAATCAAAACGACCAGGCGCTGCATCAGGCCAGCACCACCTTGGGCTCGGCCTCAGTCGAAGCTTCGATCTCACCCAGCAGCCAGGCGGTTTCGCCGAGGGCCTGGAGTCGTTCCAGGGCCGCAGCACAGGCCGCAGCGGGGACGACCAGGACCATGCCCACACCACAGTTGAAGGTGCGGTACATTTCATCTTCGGCGACGCCGCCGCGCTCTTGCAGCCAGGTGAAGATGGCCGGCCACTGCCAGCTGTCACGACGTATACGTGCCTGGGTGTGTGCCGCCATCACCCGTGGTAGATTGCCCGGCAGGCCGCCACCGGTGATGTGGGCAATAGCGTGCACCTCGGTGTCGCGCAAGAGCTTGAGCAGGTTGCGTACATAGATGCGGGTCGGCTGCATCAGCGCCTCGGCAAGAGGTCGGCCACCGACGTCCTGTTGCAGATCGCTGGCGTCGACGTCGAGGATCTTGCGTACCAGGGAGTAGCCATTCGAGTGCACGCCACTGGAGGCGAGAGCGATCAACCGGTCGCCGGCCTGGACCTTGCGGCCATCGATCAGATCGTCCTCTTCAACCACGCCGACACAAAAGCCGGCGAGGTCATAGTCTTCGCCATGATACATCCCGGGCATTTCAGCGGTTTCGCCGCCCACCAGGGCACAGCCTGCCTGTTCACAGCCCAGACCTATGCCGGCGACGACGCGTGCCGCAGTGTCGACATCGAGACGGCCGGTGGCGTAGTAGTCAAGGAAGAACAGGGGTTCAGCACCACAGACGACAAGGTCGTTGACACACATGGCCACCAGATCGATGCCGATATGGTCATGGGCACCCAGATCCATGGCCAGACGCAGCTTGGTCCCGACGCCATCCGTGCCGGAAACCAGCAAGGGGCGGCGATAGCCTTGCGGAATACGGCACAGCGCACCGAAGCCCCCCAGTCCACCGAGGACCTCGGGGCGACTGGTACGACGGGCTACATGCTTGATGCGGTCGACGAGGGCATCGCCAGCATCGATGTCCACACCGGCGTCTTTATAGCTGAGAGTCCGC
>JAJZHK010000015.1 GCA_021804565.1 Pseudomonadota bacterium
CAGCCTGCTCACGCTGTTGCCGGTCGCTCAAGCCAACGATGTTACGCCAGCCACCGGCAGCAAAAGCATGAGTTTTGCGCAGCTGGCCGCCGACGCAGGCGCTCATCCAGGCGTGAGCGCGACGCCGACGCAGAACAGCCCCAAGCCTGCACCGCCGGCCCCGACTGAAGCCGTCAGCACCAGCCTCGTGCCTGCGCCTGCCACATTGACCCTGGCACAACGACAGGCACAAGATGAGCTCAACAATGCCAAACGCCTCGACAGCGTCAACCGTGATCTGCTCGCTGACAAACAAAGGCAGGCGATCCA
This sequence comes from Pseudomonadota bacterium, assembly GCA_021804565.1. Lineage (GTDB taxonomy): Bacteria > Pseudomonadota > Gammaproteobacteria > Pseudomonadales > Moraxellaceae > JAJZHK01. The sequence goes on from JAJZHK010000015.1 coordinate 310, forward strand.
GATCGAGCAGCTGCAAACCCAGGTCGCCGCATTGCGCGCCGATCGCAGCAACGAAGGTATCCGTGAAGGTGCCCTGGCGGTCATCGCAGGCTTTCTGATGGGCTGGTTTTTTGTTGGATCGCGGCGCAAGTCCTGGTGAATTCATCGGCCTTTTCAGCCGCCCGACTGAGTTGGCAGGAAGGCGGCCTGTATTCGCAGGACTACGCTGACGTCTACCACCAGCGCGATCATGCCCTGGCGGAGAGTGAGCATGTTTTTCTGGCCGGCAATGGCCTCCCCGATCGCTTCGCCGAGCACGATGAATTCGTCATCGCCGAGCTGGGCTTTGGCACGGGTCGTAATTTCCTCAACACCTGGCGCCACTTTCACGGTCAGCACCTGACCTATGTCGCCACCGAACTGCATCCTATCGATGCCCAGAGTCTCGCCCATATCCATGCATCGGGACCCCTGCACGAATACGCACAACGCCTGCTCAAACGCTGGCCCCTGTGTCTGCCTGGCATACATGCCATCGAGCTGACGGCCCAGGTACGCCTTATCCTGCTCTGGGGTGACAGCCTGGACATGTTGCGACGACTCGATCTGGAAGTGCACGCCTGGTACCTGGACGGCTTCGCTCCACGTAAAAACCCAGCCATGTGGTCTGCCGAAATCTGCCAGGAAATCGCTCGTCTCAGCGGCCCCCACACCCGTCTTGGCAGCTATTCTGTGGCCGCCGAAGTGCGCCAGCGCCTGAGTGAGCACGGCTTCATCTGCACCCGCCGTCCAGGACTGGGTCACAAGCGTCATTGCCTGCAGGCGTTTTATCAAGGACCTTGGCGTACGGTACGAGCACCCGCTTATATCGATCCACCACGATGGCCGCAACCTCATCGCGTGCTCATCTTGGGGGCAGGCCTGGCCGGCTGTGCCGTCGCCCATGCCCTGCGTCGCAGTCTCTATCGGGGCGACATCGTACTCATCGATGGTCGCGGGATCGCCCAGGGTGGCTCGGGCAATCGCGTCGGACGCGCCGTACTGCGTGCTCGTGACTGGCAGGGCCTCCCCGATGCATGGCGCGCCCACGCTTTCCTCTACGCCGAACGCGCCTGGCGGGAAAGCCCCTGGGATCTGCGGCAGGGATGGTGGGAAGCCGGTGAAGCACCGTCCTGGGCCTATGCAGAAAAACCTTTCAGTGCAGCCGGCAGACCAGGTTTTTTTCGACATCTCTTCGGCGCTCAACTGTCACCGCTGCAGCTCTGTCAGCACTGGAGTCGCGATATCGAGCTAAAGATCATGCAGGTCAGCAGCATCACCGGGCTCGCTCAGGGCTGCTATCAACTGCAGGACGCCACCGGCTACAGCATCCAGGGCGATGCCCTCATCCTGGCCGGCGGCGCTTATCTTGAACCACGATGGCAACCCGCGGGCCTGCAGAAAGTTGCCGGCCAGGTCGAATGCCTGCCCTGGTCAGGAGCACGCGATATGTGGGGCGGTAGCAGCTATGCCATTGCCGATGGGGAGCATCTGCTCTACGGCGCCAGCTTCGATCGTCAAGACAGCAGGGAAGAACCTTGTGACCTGGACAGCCAGGCCAATGATGCGGCGCTGCAGCGCCTGCACATCACGGCGGGGCCACTGCATCTGCCAGCACAGCGTCAGCGACGTCGCAGCCTGCGTCTGATGAGCCCCGACCATCTGCCGCTGCTGGGTGCCTGCCCGGATCTGCCACAGGCAGAACAAGACTACGCCGATCTACGTCATGGCTGGCGCCGTCACCACCAGGCGCCCACCTATGCACCTCACTTCTACCTCAATCTGGCGCATGGTTCACACGGACTCAGCCAGGTCGAGCTGGCCGCCGACCATATCGTGGCTCAGCTTTTAGCGCAGACTTCGCCGCTCCAGCTCCCCCACCTCAGACAGATCCATCCCCTGCGTTTGCTCCTGCGCCAGCTGAAAAGAGGTCCATGACAAGCCCGGCTGATCGGACGATGCGGCCGACGGCGATATTTCAAGCCCTGCGCTGCCACCAGCGTTTTGCCACCTCGACCTGCCTGGGTGCAACGGGTAAGGGCACCGACGCTGCTGCAGGTTCCGGGCGACGAGCCAGATCGATCTTGATCTCCAGCACCTGATGACGCAACTGATCGATCAAGGGCCGCCAGCTCTCGTCTTGCGGAGCCAGCTCCTGCTGCATATTCATTTCCTGGATTTCCATCTCGATGTGCTGCAGGCGCGCCTGCCAGTCCTGTTTTTCTCGCTGCAGCAGGGTCTGGTCTTGCCGTGCCTGCTGCAACAACCACTGATGCTCTTGGCGCCCCAGCTTGAACTCACGCAACTCCAGCTCAAATTCCTTGAGCTTATGCATGGCCTTGTGTGTCAGCTGCTGCCAGTGCTGGACCTGGGTCACATGGGCTTGCAGGCTCTCCTGCTGCTGCAGGTTCAAGGCCTGTGCCTGCTGGTACTGAAGCTGCCCATCGCGCAGTTGCTCTTGCAGTTCTTGGGTATGCAGGGCATAAGCCGCCGCAGACGCCTCCAGTTGGGCTTGCAGTTGCATATGACGGCTATGCGCCTGGGCAAGATCCGACTCACGCTCAGCCTGGGCTTCAATGCGTTCGAGCAGCCCGCTTTCACGCTCAGCCTGGGTTGCAGCCAGTCGACACAAACGATCCAGCTCCTCACGACTGCTACGACAGCTGTGATCAGCCTCCTGCAATCGCGATTCCTGCTCTTGCAGGCGCTCCTGATAGGCCAGCTGGACCTGCTGTTGCTGCGCCAGGATCAGGCTGGCTTGCTGCTGGGCCTGCTCCATATCCTGTAAACGCATCCACAGACTTTGCACCTGTGACAACAGTCCCTGGGTCTGAGCCTGCTGCTGCTGCGCGCTGATCAGGGTCGACGCTGCCTGTTGCTGAAGCTGCTCCTGCTGCTCCAGACAAGGCTGCAGGCGTGACTCCAGGTCAGCCAGACGCTGCTGCCGCTCGCTCAGCTCAGAAGCTTGTGCGGCGATCTGCACGTGGATCTTCTGCTGTTCATGCCAGGACTGCTCATGCTGCTCCTGAAGCTGCGTGCTGCGCTGAAGATGAGCGACTGTTTCCGTACGCAAGACCTGCACCAGCTGCTCACAATGCTGCAGCGCCGCTTCATAATCCTGCCATCTTGCCTCAACGTCCTGCGCCAGCTGCACCTGCTGCCCGGCACGCCGGTCCTGCTCATCGAGGCGCTCCTGCAGTCGCCCGCTCAGGCTCTGCAACGCCAGGGACCAACGCCCTTGCTGATCGAGAGCCTGCTCTGTTTTTTGCCACAGCGCCTGCAGGCGCTGATTCTGATCCTGATCCTGGCGCTGCACACCCTCAAGTGTCCGCAGTTGTGCTTCCAGGGCCTCGGTACGCTGCAGCCACTGTTGCTCACGCACTTCCTGCGCAGCCAGCACCTGCTGCAGAGCCTGCCACATCTGCTGCTGGGCCTCGCCTTGCACCACCAGCTGCCTTTTCAGCTCATGCTGCTGTTGCGCCTGCTGCTCGCCAAACTGCTGGCGCCAAGCCTGCTCTTCGCGCTGCTGCTCTTGCAACTGCCGCCCCAAGCGGGCAGTTTCTGTACGCCCCTGCTCATCACCCCGCAAAAGCGTGGCCAGTTGGGTACGGGCGTCATCGTCGAGAGCACGCAAGTCTGCCGCCAAACGAAAAATATCACGCTGCATACGGGCAACGATGCTGGCGTTTTTTTCCTCATAAGCGTGAAGCTGCTTTTGCACAGCCAGGCCGGCCTCATGCCAGCCGATCTTGTAAGCCGGGTGCTGGAGGAGTTCGGACCTCGCCTGGCGTGACTTTGCAGCGGTATCAAGGGGCGGTATGGCTGTCATTTGTTTGACTCTCACGGGTCTATGGTGCAGTCCTGACAAAGTAAAGCAAAGAGCATGCCAGCCAGCGCCAAGGGCGTCATATTTATGGCGTCATGAGCGAGATCCGCCAAAATAGCCGGATCAGACCTTGACAAGTCACGCAGCATCGTGAAAGTCAGCTTAACAGCATGATCTTGGGCCTTAAAGCTCATGTGCTTTCTAGCTTATTCACTGTCCACAAATTCTGTGGATAAGTCTGTGTAGAAATCTGCAGCAAGTGACGCAAAGGCGCATACAGCCTTATGCGACAGACACTTGACCATTTTTTGAACAAATTAATTTTTCATAAAAATCAACAAGTTATAAAAGGCAAGCGTTATTGATGTAGGAATAAACAGATTTTTGACCTTGAACTCCTGCCATAGGCTGCAGGCGCAAGTTTGGTGCATAACTTTGTTCGACAAAATCTGACGATTCTATGACAGCACGTCGCTCAGCCGACTTTGGCATCAACTTTTCATCAAGGCGACATCTCAATGAAATTTAAGATTTATTTTATGCTTTGCCGGGTTCGGGGTCAGAAAGAGGAAGAAATCCTGCATGTCGCTCGTGCATCGACAGAGCCTTCTTGTCTTTGCCACGGCTCTCACCTAAGCTTAGGACCATGTACCCAAAATTGACACGGACAGGACCTGAACCTCTGGGAGGTTTGCACAGCGCTCTGCGTTGGGGCTTGGGCATGGCTGCCCTCGCCTTGCTCAGCCTGTCGGCCTCAGCTGGGCATGTTTATACCTTTAAAGATGCCGATGGCAACATCCTGCTGACCAATATGATCAATCCGGATGGTCGCCCGCAAGGCATGGCCTTCAAACGCTACAAAGTCCTCAGCAAGGTGGTCTGGTACCCGGATAGCAATGTACACAGCTACCATAACTGGGGGCACGATGAGGCCGCCATACCGGGGGCTTTTCATCACAATGTCCACGCTTACGATCAGCTGGTGGCGGCACAGGCCGCTGAGAATGGACTCGACAAGGGGCTGGTGCTGGCGGTGATCCACACCGAGTCAGGCTTCAACCCTTACGCCATCTCGCCACCTGGCGCCCGCGGATTGATGCAGCTGATGCCTTCGACAGCGCGACGCTACCATGTCCTCGATGCTTTTGACCCGGCCCAGAACATACGTGCCGGCACGCACTACCTGCATGACCTCTTGCAACGCTTCAAGAGCCTCGAGCTGGCTCTGGCCGCCTACAATGCCGGCGAGAAAAATGTCGAAAAATACGGCGGCATTCCCCCTTTCAGTGAAACCCAGGATTATGTGCAGAGAGTGCTCAGCCGCTACCACCATCTCTACGGCGGCGTCTGATCAGCTCATAAAGAAGCTGAGCACGGCGACCACGGTCAGCAGCAACACCGCTATCAGCGCATAGAGCAGCCAGGGCCACTCGGCCACCGGCCGTCGCGTTTGAGCTGTGGCCGTCGACCCAGCCTCCGTCATGGCTTCCTGCAAAAGACGCTTTTGCGCTTCAAGGTAGGCGGAGGTCTCGAGCTGGCCGGCTTCATGCTGCAGACCCAAGGCCAGAAGCTGGCGATTGATGCGCTCATAGCTCATAAGGCAGCCGCCTCTTGACTGACAAAGATGAAACTGAAGTTGTCGGGGGCACCTAAGGCCAAGCAGCGCGACTTGATGTGAGCAAGAGCCAGCTCGGGCATCAAGGCCATGATCTGCTCCAGCTCGGTATCCGCCAGCAAAGCATGCACCCCGTCCGTGCACAGCAGGAAGCGGTCGCCCTCCTGACAATCGATCAGCTGCACATCGAGCGTCAGACGGTCTTCTGCACCGACCGCACGCAAGATGCGGCTGCGCAATTCCGCGGGGATCTGCAAAGGAGACTGACCACGATCCAGGGCCTGCTGATACATGGAATGGTCGCGCGTGAGCTGCTGCAACACCCCCTGGCGCCAGCGATACAGGCGCGAGTCACCTGCCCATAGAACAGCCGCCCACGGCATGCGCAAGATCAGAGCGACAGCTGTGGTGGCCAGGGTGCGTCCTTTGAGCTCTTCCTCCGCATAAAGACGTAACTGGCTGTTGAGTGCAAGCCAAGCCTCTTCCAATTCGAAAAGCTGATCCTGCAGTCCTTCATAGACATGCACCTGGGCACTGATCTCGACCAGGGCCCGACTGGCACGGTCACCGGCTGAACCGCCACCGACACCATCGGCCACGACCCAAAGACCCGCCTCCTGTCGAGTCAAGACAGCGTCTTCATTGACCTGGCGACAAAGACCGGTGTCACTCAATCCACGTCCATACCAGGGGTGCACCTGGGCCTGCTCAAGGAGCCTTACATTGGACACTTGTTTTCCTCATAGACGCAGCAGGGTGGCTGTCCCTAAAACCCCCGCCAGAAGAGCGGGTATCGCAGCCCCCCAAAAGGGGCTGAACTGGTAAATCAGACTGGCAAAACCAAAAAAATCCTGGCCATAACGGAAACCCAGCCCGATGAAGACACCGGCCACCAGGCGCAAGCCCATGGTCACCGAGCGCAAAGGCCCAAAAATGATCGATGCCGCCAGCATCACCATGACCAGGGTGGCCCAAGGCTGTACCATTTTTTTCCAGAACTCAAGCTGGTAAGGCGCGGCATTGAGCCCCTCTTGCTGGAGGAAGTGCGCGTAGGCATCGAGACTGCTCAAGGACAAAAACTGTGGATCGGTCGAGGCCATGTCGAGAAAACCCGGCAGCAGGGGCGTCACCCAAGGGCGTGTCGCTATCGAGCTGACCTGCACCTGGCCGTCGATGGCGATATCGCTTTGCTGCAGATTGAACAGATGCCAGCCATCCTGCTGGTAGTCGGCATCCTGAGCGTAGGAACGCTGCACCAGACGCCCTTGCGCATCGTAAGCATAAAAATCAAGAAAATTGAGCTTGCCCTGCCCCTGCACCAAACCCACATGGACAAAAACCGGGCCCTCTCGGTGCCAATAACCCATACCGGCATCGCCCCCACCCTGGATCATCGCCTTGCGCACCTGGGCGATTCTTTCGGTATGCGGGATCACGTACTGCGCCAGGATCAGACACACCGCCGCAAAAAGAATGGCGGGCCACAGTGTATAGGAGACGATGCGCAGAGGCGAGACGCCCGCAGCGCGCATCACGGTCAGCTCGGAATTATTGGCCAAAACGCCCAAACCAACCAGCACACCGATGAGACACGCCACCGGGATCAGTTCATAGATCGAGCTTGGTGCATGCAAGCACACTTGGATCAGGGCATCGCGCATATGATAGGTCGCCGACAGGGCATCGAGCTCCCCGAGCCACGCCAACACCGTCTCCAATCCCAGCAGAGCCAGCAAAACGCCCAGCATGGATTGCAGAACCACTTTCATGACATAGCGCGACAGCATACTCAAGCGAATACTTCCTCTTATCCCGTAACAAGGGCATACATGCAGCCATGAGCTGTGGTACAAATCCACGATTGGGAATAGAGTCATTATCCCGCAAAAAAATGTTCTTGTCTTGTGAGGAAGCCATGCAGCTGCACATCAAATCCGCACATGCCGCTCTCGATCGTCAAGCCGCATTGGTGATCGCCGTAGGCCCAGACCTGCAACTGAGCGCCGCCGCCGAAGCCATCGACCAGCAAACCCAGGGAGAGCTGCGTCTGGCCCTCAAAGCAGCAGGCTTTGAAGGCAAACTGGCGCAGACCCTGCCCCTGTGGCGGCTGTCCGGCCTCAACCATGACTGGCTGCTGGTCGTCGGACAGGGCCCCGCCAGTGAATTGAAGCCCTCATCTTTATTGAAGATGACCCAGGCGGCGGTACGTCAGTTGCAGTCCTTGCACCTTGCCCATGCCCGCTTCACGCTGGCCGAGCTGAACCTTGCCCAGGCTGAACCGCTGGACCTGCTTGCGCAGATGGCTCGCACCGTCCTCGATACCAGCTACCGTTTCGATCGCTACAAATCCAAGCCTGGCAAGAGCTCCACGCTGACCCAGGTCAGCTTCACCGTTGATGAACGCATTCCCATGAGCGCCGGACGTGAAGCGCTGAACTGGGCCGAGGCGGTGGCTGCAGGGACAGCCCTGGCGCGCGAGCTGGGCAACCTGCCCGGCAATGTCTGTACCCCGCGTTATCTTGCCGAACAGGCCGAGGAACTGGGCAAAGGACAGCGCAAGGTCAAAGTCAAGGTGCTCGGCGAGGCACAGCTGGAAAAGATGGGCGCTGGCGCCTTCATGGCGGTCAGCCGCGGTAGCGCACAGGAAGGACAGCTGGTCAGCATCGAGTATCGTGGCGGAGCCCCGCGCCAAGCCCCCATCGCACTTGTCGGCAAGGGCATCACCTTTGACACCGGCGGCATTTCCCTCAAGCCTGCCGCGACCATGGATGAGATGAAGTTTGATATGTGCGGCGCCGCCAGCGTACTTGGCGTCATGCGTGCGATCATCGCGGCCCAGTTGCCGATCAATGTCGTCGGGGTGATCGCCTGCGCCGAAAACATGCCCTCCAGCACCGCCGGTCGCCCTGGCGACATCGTCACCTCGCTTTCCGGCAAAACCATAGAAATTCTCAATACCGATGCCGAAGGACGACTGGTGCTCTGCGATGCTTTGACCTACACACAAAAGACCTTCAAGCCGAGCACCATCATCGATATCGCCACCTTGACCGGTGCCTGCGTCGTCGCCTTGGGCAAGGTGGCTTGCGGCGTATTCAGCGAAGATGATGGGCTTGCTGAAGATCTGCTGGCCGCGGGTGAAGCGAGCATGGACTTAGGCTGGCGCTTGCCGGTATGGAAGGACTACCAGGAACTGCTCGACTCAACGTGTGCCGACATGGCCAATATCGGTGGACCGACGGCAGGAGCGATCACCGCTGCCTGTTTCCTGGCCCGCTTTATGGAAGGGCAACGCTGGGCACACCTCGACATTGCCGGTACCGCTTGGCTGAGTGGTGCGCAAAAAGGCGCCACCGGACGCCCGGTCCCGCTGCTCACCGAATACCTGCGTCGGCAAGCCTATGCCTGAAGCCACCTTTTATACCCTGGCCGCCGATCTCGACGCACGTGGCCGCCAGGCGTGGATCTTGCGCATCGTTGAAAAAGTGACCCAGCAAAAACTGGGTCTGCTGCTGCGCTGCCAGGATCGTGAAGAAGCCCTGTGCATGGACGAGCTGCTGTGGGCGGGCCGTCCGGAGAGCTTCATCCCGCATGCTCTGGCTGACGAAGCTCCCAGCAAGAGACCGGCAACACTCATCACCTGGGTCGCCGGTCCGCAGCCGCCAGCAGCCGTGCTCTTCAACCTCGCCGTGGAGCTCCCGCAGGTTCTGCCGCCAAGTCGTCTGCTGCTGCTCGTCGAAGGCGATGAAATGCAGCGGGCACAACGGCGCCAACAATGGAAATGGCTGAAAGCCCAGCATTGGCAGCTGAGCAATCACACACTGTCATCGACTGCGTCTTAACGCCAGCCCCCACAGCCTTGTATAATGCCCCTCCCTCCCTGACCGAGCGCACGCTGATGAGCTTTGATTCCGCCTACGATCCTGCCAGCCTGGAACGCGACTGCTATGATCGCTGGGAGCGTGCCGGCTATTTCAAGCCTTCCGGACGGGGTCCAGCGTACTGCATCATGATCCCTCCCCCCAATGTCACCGGCTCTTTGCACATGGGGCATGGCTTCAACAACACCCTGATGGACGCCTTGGTCCGTCACCAGCGCATGCTGGGCTACAACACCCTCTGGCAACCGGGGACCGATCATGCCGGCATCGCCACCCAAATGGTGGTCGAACGCCAGCTGGCGGCGCAGGGTGAGAGTCGGTTGCAACTCGGTCGTGAGGCCTTTTTGGAGCGCGTCTGGGCCTGGAAAGCCCAGTCTGGTGGCACGATCACCCGCCAGATACGTCGCCTCGGTTCGTCGGTCGATTGGTCACGCGAACGCTTTACCATGGACGCGGGCCTCTCCGAGGCGGTGCGCGAAGCTTTTGTCCGCCTGTACCGTGAAGAACTGATCTACCGCGGTAAACGCTTGGTCAACTGGGATCCCAAGCTGCATACCGCCATCTCCGACCTGGAGGTTGAGTCACGCGAAACGCAGGGCTCGCTGTGGCATTTTCGCTATGATCTGGCCGAAGGTGATGGTCACCTGGTGGTGGCCACCACCCGCCCGGAAACCCTGCTCGGCGATACCGCGGTCGCCGTCCATCCTGACGATGAGCGCTATCGTCACCTCATTGGACGCAGCGTACGCCTGCCCATCAGCGGACGCCTGATTCCCATCATAGCGGACACCTATGTTGACCCCAGCTTTGGCAGTGGTTGCGTCAAAATCACGCCGGCACACGACTTCAATGACTATGAAGTCGGCCTGCGTCACCAACTGCCCCTGATCAATATTTTTGATCGTGATGCGCGTATCTTGGCCCGTTTTGAGCGGGTCAGCTACACCGAGGGGGTGGTCGCCGAAGAAGCTGCACCGGCGGACTGGGCAGGGCTGGATCGACTGGAAGCCCGGGTGCGCATGATCGACTGCGCGCAAAATCAGGGCTGGCTGGTCCGTGTCGACCAGGCTTATACGCTCAAAGTCCCGCATGGTGACCGTTCCGGAGCCATCATCGAGCCCTGGCTGACCGACCAGTGGTATGTACGCACAGCACCGCTCGCTCGTGATGCCATCGCTGCGGTCGAAGATGGCCGTATCCGTTTTGTGCCACGGGCGTATGAGAATATGTATTTTGCCTGGATGCGCGATCTCAAGGACTGGTGCATCTCGCGCCAGCTGTGGTGGGGGCACCGCATCCCGGCCTGGTACGATGAGCAGGGACAAGTCTATGTCGGTCATGATGAGCCGCAGGTACGTCAGCATTATGGCCTGAGCGCCGCTGTCGTTCTGCGCCAGGATGAGGACGTGCTCGACACCTGGTTCAGCTCGGCCTTGTGGACATTCTCAACCCTCGGCTGGCCGCAGGCGACGGCCGAACTGGCAACCTTTCATCCGACCGACGTGCTGGTCACCGGTTTCGACATCATCTTCTTCTGGGTGGCGCGCATGATCATGATGACCATGCACTTCATCAAGGATGAACAAGGCCAGCCCCAGGTGCCTTTCAAGACGGTCTATGTGCATGGCCTGGTGCGTGATGCAGAAGGCCAGAAGATGTCCAAGTCCAAGGGCAATGTCCTCGACCCTCTCGACATCATCGACGGCATCAGCCTCGAGCAGCTGGTCGAGAAACGAACCCAAGGCCTGATGCGCCCGAAAGACGCCGAGAAAATCAGCAAGGCGACACGCAAAGAGTTCCCTGAGGGCATTGCGGCACACGGGACAGACGCCCTGCGCTTCACGTTTGCAGCGCTCGCCTCGACAGGCCGCGACGTCAAGTTCGATATGAAGCGTGTCGAAGGCTATCGCAAATTCTGCAACAAGATATGGAACGCTGCCCGCTACGTGCTGAGCCATGTCGAGGACTTGCACCTGGCTGAGGTGCCCGCTTCGACGAGCGTCATCGATCGCTGGATCGAACATCGCTGCAACCAGCTGGGTCAGCAGTTGCAGTTGCACTACGACGACTACCGCTTTGATCTGATTGCACAAAGTCTCTATGAGTTCATCTGGAATGACTATTGCGACTGGTATCTTGAACTGACCAAGCCGGTGCTCCATGGCCCCCACAGTGAGGAACGCCTCGCCACACTGGCCACACTGGTGCGTGTTCTCGAACGCAGTTTGCGCCTGCTGCATCCCTTGATGCCGTTTTTGACCGAAGCTTTGTGGCTCAGGTTACGTGCACCTCTGGCCCTGCACGGTGAGTCGATCATGCTGGCGGCCTATCCCGTCTTTGACCCTGCGCTTGACGATCCCGAAGCTGCAGCAGATCTGAGCTGGTTACAGGCGATCATAGGCGCTTTGCGCAATATGCGCAGTGAGCTGGCCATCGCCCCGGGCCGGGAGATTCCCCTGCTCTTGCGCCACGGTCTAGCCGATGATCGGATGCGTGCCGAGCGCATGCAAGCCTGGCTACACAGCCTCGGTCGCCTGGCGTCCTTACAATGGCTCGCCGAAGACGACCACCTACCGGCCACAGCGACGCAGATCCTAGGCCAACTGGAGCTGCATCTGCCTCTGGCCGGCCTGATCGACCTGGAAGCGGAAGCTTTGCGCCTCGGCAAGGAGCTACAGCGTATCGCCGCTGAAGTCGCCCGCGTGGAGGCCAAGTTGTCCAACAGCAGCTTTATAGAGCGGGCACCGGCTGATGTGGTCGATAAAGAACGGGCCTATCATGCCGAGCTGGTGCTGGCACAGAACAAACTCACGGCACAACTTGCACAGATACAGAAAACATGAACCGTTGCGTCCTGTTCGCAGACGTCTGTGGTAGCAGCCGCCTCTATGAAGTGCTCGGTGACCGGCCCGCGGCCGAGTTGATGAGGTCGGCTCTGGAACGCATGGCGCGCTGTATCGAGTCGTATCAGGGTCAGGTCATCAAGACCCTCGGCGACGAGATCATGGCCGTATTTATCACACCGGATGACGCGCTCAGCTGCGCCTTGCAGCTCCCCGCTCAGCTGCTCGACCTGTCGACGCCACTGCGCTTGCGCCAAGGCTTGCAATACGGTGTCGTCGTCGAGGAGCAAGCGGACATTTTTGGCGACACGGTCAATACCGCCGCCCGTATTGCCGGTCTCGCCCAGGCCGGTCAAATTCTACTCGGTCAGGCTGTCGCGGATGCTCTCAGCAAATCCATGCAGGACCAAGTTCGCAGACTCAATAGCCTGCCCTTGCGCGGCAAAGAAAACGATGTCGGTCTTTTTGAAGCCATCATCGCCACCGAAGACATGACGCAACTGCTCAGCCAGGCACAAAGCCTGCCATCGGGCCCCAGACTGCTGCTTGCGCAAGGCGGCAAAACCCGCCAGCTGCATGTTGGCGACAGTCTCAGCCTGGGGCGCGCCGAAGACAACGACTGGGTGATCGACTCGCCACGCGCCTCACGTCGGCACGCGCGCATCGAGGTCTTCAGTGACCGCTGCAGCCTGACGGACTTCAGCAGCAATGGTACCACCCTGCTGACGGCCCAGAACGAAAGACTGCTGCTGCGCCATACCAGCCACAGCCTGTATGGTCAGGGCTGGCTGGCCTGTGGCGAAGAAGCGCAAGCGCAGGCCGAGCACAGCATCCATTTCAGCTTGATTCAGGAAATGAGCCCGGTTCGCTAAGTCGCTCAAAACGACGACGGCCTGGCGCATATTCACCGGCAAAAAGAGCCAAAGGCCTCACCCAAAAACCATAAGCACCGTACAAAGCCTGGTAGACCACCATCAGCTCTTCGGTTTCACTATGACGAGCCAGGCCCAAGACCTGATAGAGCTGCCCTTTATAGTGCCGATACAGGCCAGCCCGTACCCCCTCAGCCTCATGAACCACGAATATACTGCTCCAGCTGATCGATCATGTTCTGCTGGCGCGAGATGATTGCCTTGACCAGGTCACCGATGGACACCATGCCTTGCAAGCGCCCCTGGTCGAGCACCGGCAGATGGCGCAAGCGGCGCTCGGTCATCAGGGACATGCAAACCTCGATCGGGGTCAGACTATCCACCGTCAGCACATCATGGGTCATGATATCGCGCACTTCGGTGGTGTAAGAAGATCGCTCCATCAGGGCCACCTTGCGCGCATAGTCACGCTCACTGAGTATACCGACGACCTGTCCGTCCTCAATGACGATCAGGGCCCCGATCTTGCGCTCAGCCATAATGTGCAAAGCCTCAAGCACGGTAGCTCCCGGCGCAATAGAAAAAACCTCAGTTATATCCTTATCACGTAAAACATCACCTGCTGTAGCCATGACCAACTCCTGTACCTATAGGCCCATCTTGTTGTAGCACAGGCCCGTGACCTTGGGGAGAAGCTTTTGCTGCCAAAATGTGTATTCCTGGCAAGGGTGTATGTTAAACCTCCAGCGCAGACACCTAGATGTAGCGACCCGCGTTTGAAACCGACCGTAGCCGCCATCACGCTGAGCCTCCTTGCAACAGTGTATTGTCATTCCCTGTCTTTTTATGCATGGGCAAGCGCTCTACAGTAATTGCACTGCAACGAGATATTGACCCAAGGGAGTTCATGATGAAAAAGATCTGCGTGGTGTATTTCAGTGGCTATGGCCACACGGCAAAGCTGGCTCAAGCGCTCATGGCGGGCGCACGTGGCGTCGCCGGCAGCGAAGTGCATGAGTGCCGCATCGACAATGAAGGCCAGATCCGTGATGCCGACTGGCAGTTGCTGGCTGCAGCTGATGCCATCGTCTACGGCAGTCCCACCTATATGGGCGGCCCAGCTTGGCAATTCAAAAAGTTTGCCGACGCCTCCTCCAAGCCCTGGTTCAGCCAAGCCTGGAAGAACAAGATCGCTGCAGGCTTCACCAATTCAGCCTCGACCAACGGCGACAAGTACGCCACCATCCAGTACCTTTGGACGCTGTCTCAGCAACACGGCCAGATTTGGGTGGGCACCGGCCTGCTGCCCTCCAATGCCAAAGCGCATGGACCCGAACATGTCAACTGGAGCGCCGGCTTTGGTGGTCTGATGTCAATTTCCCCTTCCGATGCCAGCCCTGATGAAGCGCCACGTTCGGGGGATCTGGAAACGGCCCGTCTGTTTGGTGAGCGTATAGCCCAGATCACCCATCAACTGGGCTGATCAGGCGGCGGAGGCTGCGATGCCTCCGCCCGGCTTCACGGCTGGGCGCATGGCTCTATGCTGAATGACCTCGCGCCTTGGCGACGAACTCATTGATCTGGGTGAGTGCTGCATCGAAGCGGCCCTGCTCTTGCGCAAAGCGCAGAAAACCCACCCTCTCCACCAGGATCTCCCTGGGCGTCGGTTGCTGCCGAAAAAGCGCGATCACTTCATCGGCAAACGTCTCGAGCGGCTGATAGCCCGGTCGCGTCTCCTGCCCTGGGGTCAGGCCGGTTTGCACCGCAGGCGGTGCCAGTTCGATCACCTCGACCCTGCCCTGCAAGGCTTCACGCATCGCCACCGTATAAGAGTGGATGGCCGCCTTGGTCGCACTATAGGTGGGAGCGATCGTCAGCGGCACAAAGGCCAGCCCAGAGGTCACATTCACGATAGCCGCATCCGGCTGGGTCAGCAGATGCTCGATAAGTGCATTACTCAGACGAATAGGGCCGAGCAAATTGGTGTTGACCGTCTCCTCGGCATCAGCCAGGCTGCGGGCGTGGTCCAGACTTTCATAACGCATGATACCGGCGTTGTTGATCAGCACATTGAGCTTCGGATAGGCCGCCAGCAGGCGCTGAGCAAAATCGGCGACACCTGCGGCGCTGTTGATATCGAGCGTGAGGGCATGCATATTGGGGCGCCCGGCGATCGCCCGCTGGAGTGCTTCTAGCCGTCGTCCAGCGATGATGACGGTATTGCCGCAATCATGAAAGCGATGCGCGAGCGCCTCGCCTATGCCTGATCCACCGCCGGTGATGAGTATGGTGTTACCCGATGTTTTCATGAATGGCTGCTCCTTCGATGACTGCGCCCTGCCAGCGCCCAGACCTGTATCCTGCAACACCAGGATCACCGCCCGGAACCTGGAGGGTCCGGCCGCCTTGCACACGCTGAGCGGAGAGCTCTTGGGTGCACCATCGGGTTGTCCAGAAACAGGGCATGGAACAACTGAGGCTCTTGCCGGCAGATATCCTGGGGTGTCCGCGCTCGCCTATGGACTTGAGCGACTCACGGTAAGCCGCTCTGGCTCTCAGCCATCCAAGCCTTGGGGCGGTTTGGTGCGGGTAGTCAGACTCGAACTGACACGAATTTCTTCGCAAGAACCTAAATCTTGTGCGTCTACCAATTTCGCCATACCCGCGCTGAGCACGCCACAGCTTCTCGGGTCATTCTACCTGAGTGCCCGCCGCAAGTCAGTATCAAGACGCCGGAAATGCTCGCATCAGCTCCAGAAATAACTACGGTGATTGACCTCGATGTGATCGGCCACATAGCTGGCAATAGCGGCCACCGTCATTTTCGGCGGCACCGTGATTCCTTGCGGCAGGACGCTGGCATCGACGATGAACAAGCCATGCACATCATGCATTTCACAGACCTCATCGACCACCGAAGCGAAAGGATCCGTGCCCATACGACAAGTCCCTTGCGGCTGCAGCGAGGCTACACGCAGACTGTACATCCCCATGGGCTCATAGCTGATTTTGGCGACCGCCTGATCAAGATCGAAGACTGAATGGACCTCGGTCTTCTGGAAGGTTGGCAGCAGGACCGATGAAGCCCCTGCCGCGAAAAAGATACGTGCGGCATGAGCGATGCCACGCTTGAGATCTTCGAGGTTGGCGCGGCTCAGGTTCCACTGAATATTTTTGTGGGGATCATGGCTCGTTCCTGAACTGAACACCGAGCCCTGACCTTCATCCTGAACAAAAACCTGCAGCATGGCGTAGTAGCGATAGTCGCCCATGAAGGCCATATGGCTGTTACCCACACCCAGACCACCGGTGGACAAAAGCTGCACGGGCGCTGGCAGCCCTGACATCATGAAGATCTTGCCGTCATGGGGACCGAGAAATTGATCGACATAGACACCTGACAAAGCCCCACGCCAACCATAGACAGCTTGCGGAAAGCGCCCCACCATCGATACGAAAGGATTCAGATACAGGTTATGTCCGAGGGTGCCCGATTGAAAACCCAGACCACTGCGCTGCAATAACAGCGGCGACTGTATAGCCCCTGCCGCCATCACGATCACCTGAGCATCGATACGCATCTGCGCGACGATCTCATTGGAGTCAGGGTCGATGACATTGGCGATGACCGCTGAGGCCCGTCCATGTGAGGTCAAGACTTGCGTGGCATGACAATCTGAATAAAGACGCGCGCCCATCGCCGCCGCCCACGGCAGGTAAGTCACCAGGGTCGACTGCTTGCGATCGGTACGGCAGCCGGCCAGACAATGCCCTGTCAAGGCGCACTGCTTGACCGTGCGCGCCAAAGGCTTCCAGGACCAGGCGAGATCGTCGCAGCCCTGAATCACTTTATTGGCGCACTCATTGATCTCATGCGGCTCATTGATATGCACACTGAGCCTGCGCTCGACTTTCTCATAAAAGGGACGCAGGCGATCGGGTGCCATGGCTTTCAGGCCGAGCTCTTTGGACCAATGCTCGAGCACATAATCCGGAGCACGAAAAGCGACACCCGCATCGATGGTGGTTGACCCACCTATCCCTGTCCCCTGAAACACCGGAACGTCAAAGGTGGTATTGACCTGCAAGGCCCCATCGACATAAGAGCGCTGTATGGTTTCAGCCATATCCTCGTGCATCTCGCTGCTGGGGACGTAGCGCCCCGACTCGAGCACGATGACACTACGGCCCTGACGCGCCAGCTCGAAAGCCATCACCGCGCCACCCGCACCTGAGCCCACCACGACGACATCGGCTTTGAGGCGCAAAACCTTTTCGATATGATCACGCGCCTGAATGACGGGTATGCCATCCTTGGGTACTTCGTGGAATTTCATCTATCGCCCATCCCTTACTATCCGTCCTTCTTGGTCCACCACAGCAGTCGCCGTCCTTCAAAGGTCGGTCGGCATAGGGGCATTACCGAGTTTGCGCACCCCCCACCGTAAAGAAACCGGGCCGTCGTAATCGAGATAAGGATTGACACGCTGATCACGCCAGTAGGCCAGAGCCACGACCGATTTGAGGCTGGTGATCAGCCCACGCTGAAAAAAGTAGCCGTTTTGCCACTTTTCCATATAAGCCAGTGCCGCATCGTCAGACATGCTGGAAAAACGGCTGAAGCGGTAACCCGGACTGAACTCAAAAATCTTGCCGGCAAGGTTGACATTGGCCCGCACCGGCTTGCTCAGATGACTGATCATCAAGTCGATATTCTGCATGACGGGGATATCGATCGTCGAAGGCATGCCGAGAACTTCGGGATGTAAAAAGACCTCACGGATACGATTGAGTACGCGATACTCAAGCAAGGTCAGGTAACGTATTTCCGAAGGCACAGCGATGACTTCATCGGCATAGGCCCGTTGCCAGGAGGATGCCAACATGGCCAGACCACCGGCCACCCCCAGGCTGTGCCGCAAAAAACTGCGACGCGACAACGGTGCCAGCTGTTCCTTCAGCACCGACTCGAGATCCTCGTTGAGCACCTTGCCTCCGCTAGGCCCGCCTCCGTTTTCAGGAGTGGCGCGCCATCGACTGATTTTGTTGATTATTGTGGCCTACCAAAAGCAGGCAGCAAGCTTTCTGAGTGTACTCTAACTACCTGTGAAACCCTAGATTAAGCGCCTGATGCATTACAAAAATGCAAAACTTGACTCACCAAACGCCTTGGCTTTGCCATATCTCACGACGCTGTCGATACGGATCGCTCTCGAGATGTGGGTTTTCTGAAAAAACCTGAACCTGAGCCGAGGATCCATAAGCCGGCCAGCTCCCCCCCGGACAGCCTTCACGGGCAAAATGTCCCCAATGGTCCTGCATCAGCCTTGACAGGGCGGCCGCCGACGCTCGCGATCCTGCGAAAAACTGCCCCCAAGGCGTATCGAGATTGGCGAAAACGAACGGCAAATCGACGATATGGCAGGCACCGAGCTGGCGTAATCCCGCACAAATCCAGTCCATACGATAGAACCAGCTGCGATCCGCAGCAGCCTCAGCCAGCTTCAGGCTGCTCATCGTAAAAATACGATCGGTCTCAAACATGATCATCCGCGCTTCAACACTCTCCCCGGCCAGCAAATCCGAGTAAGCGGCGCTCAGGGCAGCGGCTCTGGCCGGGACACCACGCTGTACCAAACGAGCAAAATCGGCCTCGTCCAGCACCTTCGGCTCGGCTTTTTTGCCCCCCATGAGTTCAGGATGATGCAGAAAAATAGACCACTCGTCGCGTGTCACACCCAGCAATAACGGGCGTGTATCGCGTGCAGCCGTCCATAGCGAAGGCGACAAGAGATCATCATCGATATAAGGCAAAGCCGGCATCCCATACTGCATGATCTGCGGCTTTGCGCGGCCACGCGGCATGAGCATACGCAAGGTGGATCTTTGTGCACGCAGCCACTGCGGCCAGCTCGCTGCTGCCAGCGACTGCAGATCCGGCATCTGCTCACGCATACGCGCGGTGACCTGCTGTGCATACTGCGGCAGATAGATGTGATCGGCGCTACCGCTTTGTACGATGGCACGCTGAAACAGGGACCGGGCCACTTCGACAGAAAGCAGGCTGGCCACGGCCATGCCGCCGGCGGATTCGCCAAAGAGCGTGACGCGCTGCGGATCGCCACCAAAAACAGCAATTTGTGTCTGCACCCATTGCAAGGCCAAGATCAGATCACGCAGGCCGCAGTTGGTATCGGCGGCAAGCTCAGGGTAGGCCCGCCAATCACCAAAACCGGCAAGACCCAGACGATAATTGACACTAACCACCACGACATTCTGCGCTCTCGCCAGCTGCTCGCCATCATAGATCGCCTGCGCATTGGAGCCATTCAAAAAGCCGCCACCGTGCACCCAGACCATGACCGCATGCTGCCCCTGGAGACCGGGGGACCAGATGTTGAGGTGGAGACAGTCCTCGCCACACTCACCCACGCCCAGGAATCCAGCATGCTCCTGGGGGACGGCATGACCCGGCGCATGCGCCGCACGCACCCCGGACCAGGCCTGGCGCGGTAGCGGAGCACGCAGGCGGCGCTCAGGGCACAGCGGTTCCGCGTAAGGCAGGGCCAGGAAGCGAGCCACACCATCACGCCACTGCCCCTCAATACGACCTGTGGCGATTTCCACTTGTACGGGTGTCGGCATTGCTGTTCTCCCGGATATCGATTTTCGGCTATGTCAGAGTCGGGCGACTCATTTTATACTCCCCCCTCGAATCTGCCAGGACACCGCATCGATGACATTTCAAGTTCCGCCCCTGCCCCGCCCCGGACAATATCGTGACTGGACGGGTTTGTCGGGTGCGGCTCTCGGCTGGGCCTTGGCACAGATGGCCAGCCATCATCAGCAAACCTTCTGTGTTCTCTGCAAGGATAGCGCGCAGGTGCAGAGTCTCGCGCGTGAGTTGGACTTCTTTCTGCAGCAGACCTCGATACCTCGCGTTGTATTTCCTGACCGCGAAATCCTACCCTATGATCGCTTCTCACCGCACCAGGACATCTTGTCCGAGCGCATAGCCACCCTCGCCCAGCTGCCCGGCATGCGCTCAGGCATCGTTCTCGTTGCGATCAACAGCGCCATCGTGCGCTTGCCACCTGTCGGTCATATCCAGGTGCAGGCCATGCGCTTGGCGCAAGGGCAAAAATTGCAGATCGAGCAACTGCGTCAGCAACTTCTCAACGTCGGCTACCGTCATGTCGACTGTGTCTACGAGCACGGTGATTTTGCTGTACGTGGCGCCATCATCGACCTCTTTCCCATGGGGGCAGAGCAAGCCCTGCGTATAGAAATGTTCGATGATGAAATCGACACCCTGCGCCACTTCGATGTCGACAGCCAGCGATCCACCACCGTCATCGAGCATTTTGAGCTTTTACCGGCACGCGAGTGTCCACTGGACCGTCAGGCGATCAGCCGCTTCCGTGCCCACTGGGAAACGCATATCGGCGGCAATCCACGCCATATCCCGCTGTATCAGGATGTCGTTCAGGGCTTGCACAGTGCCGGACTGGAGTCCTACCTGCCACTATTTTTCGACCACTGTGCCAGCCTGTTCGAGTACCTGCCCGAGTCCTGCGTGCTTGTTCATGAGCAGGATCTGGCGGCGACCCTGACGCATAGCCTGCATGATATCGAGCAACGCTATGAAGAGCTGCGCCATGACCGGGAGCGGCCGCTCCTGCCACCGGCCATGCTTTATCTGCGTGATCATGAGTTCTTCAGCGCCATCAAGCCTTATCCTCGCCTGCGCCTGAACGACGTGGCCGCCGAGGACGCAGCATTTGACTGGGGCTGCCGACCACCGGCAGCACTGTCGGTGCAGGCGCATTCGCCACAGCCTATGGCGGCCCTGCAAGAGCATCTGCGCAGCGCAGCGCAAGCCGGGCGCCGGATCCTGTTTACGGCAGAAACCGCGGGCCGCCGCGAAGCCTTACGTGAACAGCTGGAACAGGCACAGATTCTGGTTCGGCCGGTAGACGACTGGAACGGCTTCATGGCTGCACAAGACGGCCTGATGCTCACCCAGGCCGCGCTGGATGCCGGCATGCAAGGCCCGGATCTCGAAATCATCGCTGAAGCCCAGCTCTTTGGCCAGCGGGTGATGCAAAGGCGGCGGCGCAGCTCACAACAGCAGGGCTTCCAGGAAGATCTGGCCTTGCGCAGCCTGGCCGAGCTTCAACCAGGCGCTGCGGTGGTGCATATCGACCATGGTGTCGGTCGCTATCTGGGCCTGGTCGTCCTCGAAGTCGAGGGCCAGGCCCAGGAATTTCTGCAACTTGAGTATGCCGACCAGGCCCGTCTCTACGTACCTGTGGCACAGATGCACCTGATTGCCCGCTATGCCGGCTACGAGGGCGATGACATTCCGCTGCACCGCCTGGGCAGCGACCAGTGGCAAAAAGCGCGTCGTCAGGCGGCTGAGAAAATCCATGATCTGGCGGCTGAACTGCTCGACATCTATGCCCGTCGAGCCGCCCGCCCGGGTTTCTCCTATCGGCTACAGGGCATCGACTACGAGACCTTCGCCGCTGACTTTCCTTTTGAGGAAACCGCCGATCAGGCGCAAGCCATCGCCGCTACGCTCGCCGATATGGCCAAGGATCAACCTATGGATAGACTGATCTGCGGCGACGTCGGCTTTGGCAAGACGGAGGTCGCCATGCGTGCCGCCTTTGTCGCTGTCCAAAATGGCCGGCAGGTTGCTGTCCTCGTGCCGACCACCCTGCTGGCACAGCAGCATTACGAGTCCTTTCGTGACCGCTTTGCGGCCTGGCCTATACGTATCGAAGCCATCTCCCGCTTTCGCTCGGCGGCCGAGGTAAAAACCATATTGGCCGACCTGGCCCTGGGCAAGGTTGACATCCTCATTGGCACACACAAGCTTTTGCAGAGCGATATTGTCTTCCAGCAGCTAGGGCTGATGATCGTCGATGAAGAGCACCGTTTTGGCGTCAAGCATAAGGAGGCCTTGAAGCAAAAGCGTGCTGATGTCGACATGCTCACCTTGACGGCGACACCGATACCCCGCACCTTGAACATGGCTTTAGCCTCCCTGCGCGATCTTTCCATCATCAGCACACCACCAGCACGACGGCTGGCCATCAAGACCTTTGTCCGGGACATGCAGAAATCCGTGATCAAAGAGGCGGTGCTCCGTGAGCTGTTGCGCGGGGGTCAAGTCTACTATCTGCATAATGAAGTCGACAGCATCGAGCGCTGTGCCCAAGAGCTGGTCGCTGAGCTTCCTGAAGCACGGGTCGGTATTGCCCATGGTCAAATGCGTGAACGTGAACTTGAGCAGGTGATGCAGCAGTTTTATCACAAGCAGTTCAACATCCTCGTCTGCACCACCATCATAGAAACCGGAATCGATGTGCCGTCTGCCAACACCATCATCATCGAAAGGGCGGACAAGCTGGGGCTGGCACAGCTGCACCAGCTGCGCGGACGTGTCGGTCGCTCACACCATCAGGCCTATGCCTATCTGCTGACCCCGGTAGGCAAAAAATCGATGACCGCTGATGCAGAAAAACGGCTGCTGGCCATAGAACAGGCGCAAGACCTGGGCGCCGGCTTTATCCTGGCCAGCCAGGATCTGGAAATTCGCGGCGCCGGCGAACTGCTCGGTGATGAGCAAAGCGGTGGCATCCAGGCACTAGGCTACAGCATGTATATGGAGATGCTGGAGCGTGCCGTGCACGCCATACGTGAAGGGAGAACGCCCAAGGCGGACGAGCCTCTGAACATGCATGCTGATATCCAGCTACGTATTCCCGCCCTCATTCCCGATGATTACTTGCCCGACGTCCATATGCGCCTGATCTTTTATAAGCGTCTGGCTTCGGCGCGCAATGAAGAGGACTTGCGCGAGCTGCGCAGCGAAATGATCGATCGATTTGGCTTGCTACCGATTCCGGTACAACATCTTTTTGCCGTGCATGCGCTACGCCAGCACGCCGAGCGCCTGGGTATCGCGCACATCGATGCGAACGCCGAGGGCGGCCGCCTGGACTTTAGCGCTCACACCCGTATCGAACCGGCCAGGCTCATCGCCTTGATCCAGAAACAGCCTCGCATCTACAAACTCGAAGGGTCCATGCGCTTGCGCTTCATCCAGCCCAGCCAGGATGCCCAGGAGCGACTGCGACGGGTCAGCGAGCTCCTGCATGCTTTAAGCTAGGCCGGCATCCTCAGGCGGCCAGGCGCCGGAGCCATAGACAGGCTTGCTCGTACAGCGGGTGTTTTTGCTGTGCGGGCCAGTTCATACGGAAATGTCCATGCAGTTTTTGCAAGCGCTGTGACGACGCTGCGGAGCGCCGATCACCACGTCTTTGCAGATGGCTGAGCACCTGCTCGGCGGCGGGACGATCGTTGCACACCAGAATCATGTCACAGCCTGCATCGATGGCCAGATCCGCACGCTCCGCCGGTGTTCCATACTGGACTGCACCTTGCATGCTCAAGTCATCACTGAAAATCGCCCCTTGAAAACCCAGGCGATGACGCAGAATGTCCTGCAGCCAGATCTTGGAAAATCCTGCCGGCCGCTGATCCACCTGCGGATAGAGAACATGCGCCGGCATCATGCCCTGCAGTTCTGCCGCCAGCTCACGAAAAGGCTGCAGGTCGTACTGCTCGATCTGAGCGTAAGAGCGCGCATCCACCGGCAAATCGAGGTGCGAATCGGCAGCCACCGAACCATGGCCAGGAAAGTGTTTGCCGGTGGCCGCCATACCCGCTTCGCGCATCCCGGCGATGAATGCTTTCAGCACCGCCGTGGCGATATGGGGGTCCGCGTGCACCGCGCGTCGGCCGATGACAGCGCTGACGCCGGGGTTGAGATCAAGGACCGGGGCAAAGCTGATATCCACACCCAAAGCCAGTACCTCGCTGGCCAAAAGCCAGGCGACATGATGCGCCGCCTGCAGGGCCTGCTCGGGAGATCTCTCGTACAAATCACCGAATGCCGCCATCTCAGGCAGAGGCTGCAAGCCCTGACGCAAACGCTGGACGCGCCCGCCCTCTTGATCCACAGCGAGCAGAAGATCAGGGCGACGGCGGCGCAGGGCGTGCACCAGATGCATCAGCTGTTGCGGATCTTCATAGTTACGGGCAAAAAAAATGACACCGCCGACCTCGGCTTGCGCCATCAGATGCAGCTCATCCCGCGTCAGCTCCGTAGCTTCCAGATCCAGCATCAATGCGCCGCGACTCATCATGGCTCTCCTCTCTCGCCTAGAGTGGCGATTATACGCAGGCTGGCAGAGAAAAAAATCATGGATACCCTCCTCCTTGCGGTTGTTGACTGAGGATGCTCTGCATATACTTGCCCTGTCCGCAAGTGTCTGCGTGCCCTCGATCTGGCCACTGGAATAAGCAATGCCCTCGCCCCGCTACCCCCGCAAGTTTTTGGGTCTGGCCCTGGTGTCACTGGCCCTGGTATTCGCTGGAGGCTTCACCTCCTCGACGCAACCGCGCGCAGCTTACACCGAGCTGGCTCCAACCCAGCAAGAATCGGCAGCAGCCATCGATGTCGCCAAGGATCTTGTCCACTACAGCTATCTGCACCCCAGCCTGGATGCCCGCTTCTCCAGCAAGGTTTTTGATCGCTACCTGAAAGATCTTGACCCCTCGCACAGCTATTTTTACGCCTCGGACATCAAAGAGTTTGAGCCTTTACGCAACACCCTGGGCAGTGCTCTGACCCATGGCGACCTGCATGCAGCGTTCTTCATCTACAATCGTTTCCAGCAACGCATGACGGAGCGCCTGAATTTCGAACTGGCCCTGCTGCAGACACACGCCCTGATGAATTTCAACCGCGAAGACTGGGTTGAGACCGATCGCGAGCATGCCCCCTGGATCAGCAACCAGGCGGCCATGGACAAACTCTGGCGGCAACGCGTCAAAGCCAGCGAGCTCAGCCTGACCTTGGCCGGCAAACCGGCCGCGGAAACACTCAAGCTTCTGGGCAAACGCTATCAGAGCCAGCTCACGCACCTCTACCAGGCTCACGCTGATGACGCCTTCCAGATCTACATGGATGCTCTGACCGAGAGCATCGACCCCCATACCGAGTACTTCACCCCGCGCGTCTCGGAAAACTTCAACATCAATATGTCCTTGTCGCTTGAAGGCATAGGCGCTGTCTTGCAGACCGAGGATGAGTACACCAAGGTCGTGCGTCTGGTGACCGGTGGCCCGGCTGATAAAGGACATACCCTCAAACCCGGTGATCGTATCGTCGCCGTAGCGCAGGCCAATGGCGAGTTCGTCGACGTCGTCGGCTGGCGCATCGATGAAGTCGTCGATCTTATCCGTGGCCCTAAAGGCTCGCTGGTGCGCTTGCAAGTGCTGCCAGCGGGCAGTCACGACGAGCACCAGACGCATATCGTCAGCATCGTACGCAACACCGTGGCTTTGCAGGATCAGGCGGCTAAAAAGCATGTCATCGAACTGACCCGCAATGGCGTCAAGCACCGCATAGGCGTCATCGTGCTTCCTACGTTTTATGCCGATTTTCAGGCTGAACAGGATGGCAACCCCAACTACCGGAGCACGACACGCGACGTCAAGGCGCTTATCGAGGAGCTCAAGCAAGAGCATATCGACGGGCTCATCATCGACTTGCGCAACAACGGCGGCGGCGCCCTCCAGGAAGCCAACAGCCTGGTCGGCCTGTTCATCGACACCGGCCCTACCGTGCAGGTGCGCAGCTCAACCGGACAGGTTGAAGTCCTGGGCGACACCGATGAAGGCATGAGCTATACCGGCCCGCTGGTGGTCATGGTCAATCGCTTGAGCGCGTCGGCCTCAGAAATCTTCTCTGGCGCCATACAGGACTATCAGCGTGGCTTGATCATCGGCTCGACCACCTTTGGCAAAGCGACCGTTCAAGCCTTGCGCGATGTCGGCTATGGCCAGGTTAAAATCACTGAAGATAAGTTTTATCGTATTTCCGGGGAATCGAATCAGAATCGCGGCGTCATTCCCGACATCGTCTTTCCCAGCCTGATCGATGACAAGGACATCGGCGAAAGCGCCCTGCCCAACGCCATGCCTTCCGACAGCATCAGCCCGGTCAATTACCAGACTTTCTTCGACCTGAAGTCCATTTTGCCCACACTTCGTAAAGAAGACGCGCTGCGCGCGGCAAAGTCACCCGACTTCGTCTATACACGTGCAGAAGCAGCCCTGTTGCGGGCGCAACGCGGCAAGACCCGCATCAGCCTGCAGGAAAGCCTGCGGCGACAGGAACAAAATGCGCTTGATGCCCAGCAGTTGAGCATAGAAAATGCCAAACGACAGGCCAAAGGCCTGCCTCTGCTGAAATCGCTGGATGGGGCCGACAACGCCAGCAGTAGCGACGATGCCAGCGCTCCTAGTGATAGTGACATCCAGAAAGATGGCTTTCTGCGCGAAGCGGGTGAGGTCATCCTCGACTGGACACACCTGCTCAAAAACCACAAGAGCGTGCCTGTCGACACCGCGCCGGTGGCCAGCAGTTCGCATGCCTGAAGATCGGAAAGCCCGGGTGCAGACGTCGTAGGACGCCTCACCCAGCCGACCGGGCTGAGCAAGGCTCCCGAGTTCATCGGGGTGGAGTTTAGGCCTTGTTCTCGCTTCGATAAGGCAGCACGCGTCCTGCCGCGCGCACACGGCTATCGCCGTCGATGACGCGCAACTGGTGCCAGCCTTCCGCATCGGGATCGACACTGACCTGGACCTGCAGCTCGCCTGAAGGCAGGGGGATGGGTCTGAGAAAACGTAAATCCAGCTCATGGACGCTGATTTCTTTTTGCAGGCACTCATAGCTGCGGGCAAAAAGACCCAAGCCCTGCAGAACGGTACGCCCAAAGGCAGACTTGCGCCCCATGGCGTCGATCCAGTGGATGGGATTGAAATCACCGGTCAGCACAGCAAACTGAAAACCATCATCAGGCTCAGCCCGCCAGACCCCCACGGTACGCCAGGCTTCCACATGCACCCGTGACTGACGCAAAGCCGCACGGCGCGCCGCCGGACTGAGAAAGGTCGTATGCAGGGTAGCTTCAACCAGATCATGGCGCTGCTTGGTGCCGGTCACGATGCGTACGTCAAGGTCGGCTCTGCCCTGCTCCTCGCGCATCGAGTGCAGGCTGGCCCTGACAACCAGAGGGGCATCCAGCGGCAGGGGACCGTTGCAGCGCATGTGCACGCCCTGGTTGATGATATCGACCAAATCGTACTTGGACTGCTCGATCACCTGCAAGGCCAGGGGCAAGCCCCATTGGGCGAACATATGCGGAGGCAAAACACCCTCTTCCTGACCACCGGACCAATCCGTGTAGGCGCGAACCAAATCGATGGGCAAAGGGCTATGGATGGCCGCCAGATCATGAAACTGGCTAGGGTTTTCCGCCGGGCGCACGAAGGGCAACCAGGAGCGGGCATAAGCACGACTCCATGCCTTCAACATAGGCCCCTGGTAGCGAATCAGCGACAAGGGTATGGGACGCGTAGAAACGATATTTTTCACGGCGAACTGATCACCTCTCCCTCATTAGTTCAATGATAAATCATTTTCCCATGAAGCACCAGAGCTGGCCGTGCCGAAAAGCACCAGCGCCCTATCGCTCAAGGCCAGACAACATCAGAGAAGATGCACAGCATAACAAGGATTTTTATCAGGATTGAACGGCACAGAGCGAGGATGGCGCCCCGAACACGATTCGAACGTGCGACCTGTCCCTTAGGAGGGGACCGCTCTATCCATCTGAGCTATCGGGGCCAAGCCGGGGATTGTAGCCAAGAAGAAAGCCCCGGCCAAGAACAAAATGGCCGGGGCTGTAAAACGGTCAAGCGCCGAACATCACTTCACTATCCAGCCCCTGGTGCTCAAGGATTTCACGCAGACGACGCAGGGCGTCCACCTGAATCTGGCGCACACGCTCGCGGGTCAGGCCGATTTCCTCGCCGACCTCTTCGAGGGTCGCCGGTTCGAAACCACGCAAACCAAAGCGACGGGCGAGAACCTCACGCTGCTTCTCCGGCAGTTCATCGATCCAGCCGTCGAGATTGCCACGGATATCTTCTTCCTGCAGCAACTCAGCAGGATCACTGACGCGACCATCGGTGAGGACCTCGGCCATGGTCTTGTCGCTGTCAGGGCCAACAGGCATATCGATGGAGCAAATACGCTCATTCAAACCGAGCATGCGATGCACTTCCTCGACCGGCTTGTCGAGCAGGCAGGCGATCTCATCCGGCGTCGCCTCATGATCCAGCTTTTGTGTCAGCTCACGGGCAGCGCGCAAATAGACATTGAGTTCCTTGACGACATGGATAGGCAGACGTATCGTGCGCGTCTGATTCATCAGCGCACGCTCCATGGTTTGCCGTATCCACCAGGTGGCGTAGGTCGAAAAACGAAACCCACGCTCAGGGTCAAATTTTTCCACAGCGTGAATAAGGCCTAAATTGCCTTCCTCGATCAGGTCCAGCAAGGTCAGGCCGCGATTGATATAACGGCGCGCGATCTTGACCACCAGACGCAAATTGCTCTCGATCATGCGCTTGCGGGCACTGGCCACCCCGCGTCTGGCCCGACGGGCGTAGTAGACTTCTTCTTCCGCACTCAGCAAAGGCGAGAAGCCTATTTCATTGAGATACAGTTGGGTGGCATCGGCCGTACCTTGGCTCGCTCCTTCCCGGCGTACAGGCAAAGCCAGCGGTTCACTTTTTGATGCGGGCTCACCCGTCGAAATACTACGATTGTACCTTGATGCTTTACGTGCCTGCATGATGCCCCCCTCACCTTTTATTCTTGCAGCGCCCCTCACAGGCCGCTGTTTTTTGATTATGTTGCAAGCCAACCACTTTTCAGAAATCCTGTCCTGGCCGTCTTCTAAGCCCGGCCAAGCTACTCTTGGCCTCACCGCCTGATCACTGCTTGGGCAGCAAGCTCAGCGGGTCTATGGGCCGGCCGGCTTGACGAATTTCAAAATGCAAGCCCACTCGATCAGCCCCACTAGAGCCCAGCTTGGCCACCACATCCCCCTGGTGCACCCGTTCCCCTTCATGCACCAGAATACGGTCATTGTGCGCATAGACACTCAAATAAGGCCCTGCATGCTGGATGATCACCAGCAAACCATAACCTACCAGACCTGAGCCACAGTAGACGACACGACCTGACGCCACTGCATGCACAGATTCTCCCCTTTTTCCTAAAATGTCTATCCCCTTGTTGCCCAGAGCCTGGGTCGAGAAACCGGCGATGACATGGCCCTGCACAGGCCATATCCAGGACTGAACACCTGTTTCCAGAGGCTTTTTTGCGACTGTCGGCTTTTTGACGGCCGTTCCGAGGACAAGCGCTCGATGCGTTTTCCTGAGCACCGGCATAGGGCTGGACGATACCTCCTGATGGGCTTCATCAAGTTGCAGGACCATCTTCGGATATATTCCACAGCTCTTAGGTAACTTATTGATTTTGCATAGAACGCGATAGTCTTTATCAAAGCTTAAAGCGATCGAGTAAAGGGTATCGCCCGGCTGTACGACATAGCGCCCCTGCGTGTCCTGGACACGGGCATGGCGGGAGGCTGCAGGAGACAGGTCGACGACAGGAGCGACATGGCGGCTCTGGCAGGCGATCAGTGTCAAAAATAGAACCCAAATCAGCCGACTCATGGCGGTCTCATTATCGATCAAGGCGGGCTCAATGAGGCCACAAATCCTTGAAACTCTTAAGGGAACAAGCAGCCGGGCAGGCTTCTGTTAAAAATTATAATAATCAAAAAATTATGTTTATAGAAAAAAAATCTAAGATTGACGTAAACCTGCGCGCATGGGCACAAAATGCACCTTGCCCAAGGAACGCTCTTCGATGCCCTCCTCGCGACGGTACAAAGCGATCAGCTCCTGTCCGCCGGCACGAGCCACCGGCAAGACCAGGCAGGCATTCAGCGCCAGCTGATCGAGCAAGGCAGGTGGCACGCCCAGGGGCGCTGCCGCACATAAAATAGCATCAAAAGGGGCCTCCTCCGGCCACCCCAGAAGACCATCGGCATGGCGCAGATGACAGTTTCGATAACCCAGACGCTGCAGGCGCTCGCGCGCCTTGTCCTGCAAAGGACGGATACGCTCCAGGCTGTAGACCTCACGAAAAAGCTCGGCCAGAACTGCCGTTTGATAGCCACACCCGGTCCCGACTTCAAGGACCCGGCCATGGTTCGCAGCGCCCAGCAAAACCTCGCTCATACGCGCCACCACATAGGGTTGCGAGATGGTCTGCCCCTGTGAGATGGGTAGTGAGCTGTCCTCATAGGCGCGATGCGCCAGAGCCTCGTCAACGAACAGGTGGCGCGGCAAGCTGCGCATCGTTTCCAGCACCTGCAAAGAACGTATCCCCTGCTCTTGCAAGCGCTGCACCATGCGATCGCGAGTGCGTGGCGAGGTCATGCCGCTACCGAGGCGCTCAAGATCCGTATATGGCGTCATCATGACACCTGCTCCAGCCAGCTCTGCACACCCGCCACCCCAGAGAGCAAGGTCATATCAGTCTGCAAGGGGGTCACCGACACATAAGCCTGCTCGATGGCATGAAAATCTGTGCCCGGCCCGCCATCGGCAGCCTCCCCAGCGACACCTATCCAGTAGACCCGACGTCCTCGGGGATCGCTTAAGGCCCGAACATCCTGGGCTCGCTGGCGATGCCCGCAACGGGTCGCCCGCACACCTCGTATCGACCCGGCAGGGAGGTCCGGCACATTGACATTGAGAATGGAGCGCTCCGGCAAAGCCAGCCGTGACCAGTCCTGCAACAAGCGGCGCGCCCACTGTGCGGCCACCGCAAAACCTTCACGGCCGTGCTCACGCACATGGGCGCCACACAAGGAGATCGCCATGGCCGGTTTACCGAGAAAACGACCTTCCAGGGCTGCGGCCACCGTTCCTGAATAAATGACATCATCCCCTAGGTTGGCACCGGCATTGATTCCCGAGATGACCAGATCAGGTTCGTAGTCCAAAAAACCATTGAGTGCCAGATGGACACAGTCAGCCGGCGTCCCGGAGACGGCATAAAAACCATTGTCCAGATGGGTCACCCGTAAAGGCTGATGCAAAGTCAGAGCACTGGACAGGCCGCTGCACTCGGTCTCGGGGGCGATCACGGTCACGTGCGCGATATCGGCGATGGCTTCATACAAGGCAGCCAGACCTGGCGCCATGACCCCATCGTCATTGCTCAACAAGACCTGCATCATTACTCTCCTCCCTCTTCCTGGCCATGATGATCGCCCTCCACCAGATCGACGATTTCCTGCAGCACCACCGTGGCATAGGCGCCACGGCCCAGCTCAAAGCTCAGGCAGAGATCATCGCCACAACGCTCATGCTGCAAATTTTGCACACGCAGGCGCAAGGCGCGACGATCATGCTCGAGCAGCTGTGCCACGACCGCGATAGCCTCGCTATCCTCGGCCAGTACCACCGCTTCCAGGGCAGCCACCTGGGCGTTCACAACGGGTTTGCCGCGGCCTGGTAAAGGACCGCTGGGATGCACGTCGAGGGCGGCCAGGCGCGCGACGATGGCTGCATCCTCAGCCTGCGGATGAAAGAAGCTCTGGCGTCCATCAAGCATCAGAACGTCACCATCCAGACATTGATTCCAGCTGCCCTGGGCGACGCGTGCAGACAGTACCTTATTGAACCAAGCCGAGCGCAAAGCCGACAGCCACATCGCTTCACGTCGCGGCAAACGCCGCGTACGCAAGCGCTGCCAGCGTCCCAGCATGGCCAGGCCTAACTCTATATTCTGTCGCTCACGGCCAAAACGCTGCTCCCCAAAATAGTTGGGGACCCCCAGATCGCGTAGACTTTGCAGGCGCGCCTGCAGTTGCAGCTCGTCCAGGTCGACATCACGCAAGCGGATACGAAAACGGTTGGCACGGTGACTGCCACGGGGCAGCTTGCGCAAGTGTCGATGGCGTGCGAGGACCCGCCAGCCTTCGCCATCGAGCTCCTCAGGGGCATCGCGACCGGGCAGATGGATACTCAGCCACTGCCGGGTTCGTGCCCAACGGTCCTTGAGCCCGGCATACCCGATGCTTTGCACCGGCACCTGACAGCGCTGGGCCAGAGCATCGATCAGTGCAAAGCTGCTCATGCCGGTCTTCTCAACCTGGATCAACAGATGCTCGCCCTCACCGTCAGGGGCAAATCCAAGGTCCTCATCGACGATAAAATCATCAATCTCTACTTTCAGCCTTGCCTGCCCCAAGCTGGGGCCGTGTGCACGCTGCCAGCGCGCATGAATGTTCATCGCTGCACCAGGAGGCAGACCGCCTGCGCCATCAGTCCTTCGCGCCGACCTATCGCCCCCAAGCCCTCGCAGGTGGTGGCTTTGACACTGACATCGGCCATATCGATCTGCAAATCAGCGGCGATATGGCTGCGCATCGCCAACACATGCGGCGCAATGCGCGGCCGCTCAGCCAGCACGCAGACATCAACCTGTGCGACATGATAGCCTCGGCCATGCACCAAACGCAGGACTTGGCGCAGCAGGTCACGGCTGTCCGCGCCCTTCCAGGTGGGATCCGTATCGGGAAAGTGCTGACCGATATCGCCCAAGGCCAGTGCTCCGAGCAAAGCATCACACAAAGCATGCAAGGCCACATCACCATCTGAGTGCGCGAGTATGCCCTGGTCATGGGCGATACGTACGCCGCACAGGGTGACATGGTCGCCTGCACAAAATCTATGAATATCGACGCCCTGACCTATACGTATCGCTTGCATTTTCAACTCTCGGTGTCTTGCTGAGCCCGCAAAATGGCGGCTGCGAGCGCGATGTCTGCGGGGTAAGTGATCTTGATATTGTCATGCGCACCAGCGACCAGCTGCGGCATCCGTCCAGCGGCTTCAAAAACACCCGCTTCATCGCCCGGTAATTGCCCCTGTGCCAAGGCCTGCTGCAAGAGACGACTGAGCTCGCCATAGGCAAAAGCCTGCGGGGTCAAAGCATGCCACATATGGCTGCGATCCACGGTAGCGACGACCCGGGCGGCCGCATCGGCTCGCTTCATGGTGTCGCGCACCGCTGCGGCGAGCAAGGCCCCGTCAGGCGACGTTTGCGCAGCCAGCAGCAGCCTCTGCAAATCTTCATGGCGCACGCACGGGCGAGCGGCATCATGCACCAGAACACAGTCATCATCCTGGGCGAGCGAGGCCAGGGCCTGCAAACCCGCCGCCACCGAATGACAGCGCTCACGGCCACCTTGGACATAAAGAATCGGCGCCTGCGGATCCGGGTACCGATAATCGTCCCCGGCGGCGAGGACGAGAACCACGGCCTGCGGCTCGATACGCAGCAAACGCTCCAGCGTCCAGGCGATGACCGGCCGACCCGCTAAAGGCAGGTACTGTTTGGCCACCTCGCTTTGCATACGCCGTCCGGCACCCGCGGCCGGGATGATGACCCAGGGACGCTTCACGGACGGCTATCTCGTGCAGAACTCGCCGGCGGCGGTATCAGGAAAAAAGTCTCGTCGTCACGCACCAGACCGAGATCGAGGCGCGCCCTTTCTTCGATGACCGAAGTTCCCGTCTTCAGATCCTGGACTTCGGCTCGCAAGATGCGATTGCGCTCCTGCAGACGGGCGTTGGTCTGCGCCTGCTGCGCTACCGCCCGTTTCAGACGGGCGAGGTCACTCAGGCTACCCGGCCCCCACCATAGCCGCCACTGTAAAAGCACCAGCAAAACACCGCCGAGCAAGAGCAGCAGTCCTAAGGTGGGGAGGCGTGGCTTCCTCATGCAGAGGTCAGACCCCTGAACTCAAGGCGACCCCGATAGGGAGCGCAATGATCCAGTTCCGCCTCGATACGCAGCAACTGATTGTATTTGGCCACACGATCAGAACGGCACAAGGAACCGGTCTTGATCTGGCCGGCACAGGTCCCCACCGCAAGATCAGCGATCGTGCTGTCCTCGGTCTCCCCCGAGCGGTGCGAGATGACCGTGGCATAACCATGCCGACGAGCCAGACCGATGGCTTCCAGGGTTTCACTCAAGGTGCCGATCTGATTGAGTTTGATGAGTATGGCATTGGCGACGCCCTGATCAATACCGCGTTGCAGTATGCCAGGATTGGTCACAAACAGATCATCACCGACGATCTGTACTCGCGAGCCCAGACGGTCGGTCAGCAGCTTCCAGCCGGCCCAGTCCGATTCATCAAGACCATCCTCGATCGAGATGATGGGATAAGCATCGACCAGCTTGGCCAGATAGTCGACAAAGCCTGAAGCATCATAAGAAGTGCCATCTCCCTCAAGCACGTAACGCCCACCCTTGTAAAACTCGGATGCAGCGCAATCGAGCGCCAGCATCACATTCTTGCCGGCTTCATAACCGGCCTTGCCGATGGCTTCCATGATGATGCTCAGCGCTTCTTCATTGCTGCGCAGATTGGGGGCAAATCCACCTTCGTCACCAACCGCCGTATTGAGGCCACGCTTCTTCAGAACCGACTTCAGTGCGTGAAAGACTTCAGCGCCACAGCGCAAGGCCTCACCAAAGCTGTCAAAGCCGACCGGCTCAATCATGAACTCCTGAATATCGACGGTGTTGTCTGCGTGTGCGCCACCATTGAGAATATTCATCATGGGCACGGGCATGGTATAGGTGCTGACACCGTACAACTCAGCGATACGTGCATAAAGAGGCTGACCTGCCGCCACGGCCGCTGCTTTGACCGCTGCCAGGGACACCGCCAGCATGGCATTGGCACCCAGGTGCGACTTGCTCTCGGTCGCATCAAGGTCGATCATGCAACGATCGAGAGCCAGCTGCTCACGAACATCCATGCCCAAAATGGCTTCACGGATCTCGCTGTTGACATGGGCCACGGCTTTGCGCACGCCTTTGCCCAGGTAACGCCCGGCATCACCATCACGCAGCTCCAGAGCCTCGCGGGTGCCCGTCGAGGCCCCTGAAGGGGCACAAGCCCGACCCATGGCACCGTTATCCAGGACAACATCGGCTTCAACGGTGGGATTACCGCGCGAATCGAGAATTTCGCGGGCGCGCACATCGGCGATACGGGTCATCGGAACACTCCTTAGAAAATGACAAACTCAAAGTAATCTTCAGTGCGTATCGAGCACACTCATACCTTTAACCAGATCATCGATCGCTTTGATCTGCGTCAGAAATCCCTCCAGCTGCGAGAGACGCAAGGCACAGGGGCCGTCACACAGGGCACGGTCGGGATCGGGGTGAGCCTCGAGAAAAAGACCCGCCAGCCCTGTCGCCATACCCGCACGCGCAAGCTCCAGCACCTGTGCCCGACGCCCCCCGGCCGAGGAAGGCAGTCCACCAGGCATTTGCAAGGCGTGCGTAACATCGAACAGAACCGGCACCTGCATGGCCTTCATAAGGCCAAAGCCCAGCATATCGACGACCAGGTTGTTATAGCCAAAAGCGCTGCCTCGTTCACACAATATCAGCCGATCATTGCCAGCTTCACGGCATTTATCAAGGATATGCTGCATCTCGCGCGGTGCCAGGAACTGCGCTTTTTTGATATTGATGACCGCCCCGGTACGCGCCATGGCCACCACAAGATCCGTCTGGCGCGACAAAAAAGCCGGCAATTGGATGACATCACAGACATCGGCCACAGCCTGCGCCTGATACGGTTCGTGCACGTCGGTGATCAGCGGCACGGCAAAACGCGACTTGATCTCTTGCAGGATGTCCAGGCCACGTTCCAGACCTGGCCCACGAAAAGAGTGCATGGATGAGCGATTGGCCTTGTCGAAAGACGCCTTGAAGACGTAAGGGATGCCGAGCTTTTGACAAACCGCGACATAGTGCTCGGCGACCTCTAAAGCGAGGTCGCGTGACTCCAGAACATTCATGCCGCCAAAAAGCACAAAAGGCAGCGTATTGCCGACACGCAGGCCGGCAAACTCAACCACATCATGCATGGCGGCTCTCCGCATGACGCATGGCCGCCTGCACATAACTTTTGAAAAGCGGGTGGCCACTACGCGGCGAACTGGTGAACTCCGGGTGGAACTGGCAGGCCAGGAACCAGGGATGCTCAGGTACTTCGACCACCTCGACCAGGAGTCCATCCTCGCTCAGTCCCGAGAACACCAGGCCGGCCTCGGCCAGCGCGGCACGATAGTTGTTGTTCACTTCATAGCGATGACGATGGCGCTCGACAATATGTTCCTGGGCATAGACCTGATGCGCCAAAGATCCGCCCAGCAACTTACACGACTGCGCGCCCAGACGCATGCTGCCACCCAAGTCCGAGTCCGCCCGGCGCTGCTGGCTCTGGCCACTGGCATCCAGCCAGTCGGTGATCAGGGCAATGACCGGATGGGCAGGATTTTTTTGGAATTCGGTGGAGTGAGCACCGGCAAGACCGGCCACATGACGCGCATACTCGATCACCGCAACCTGCATACCCAGGCAGATACCCAGATAGGGAATTTTCTGCTCACGCGCGTACTGCACCGCACGTATCTTGCCCTCGGTACCGCGGTCCCCAAATCCGCCGGGCACCAAGATGGCATCGACTGCGGCCAGCTCCTGCAAGTGCCCATGCTGTAAAGACTCGGCATCGACATAGTCGATATTGACCTTGCAGTGCAGTTGTATCCCCGCATGCTGCAGCGCTTCATTGAGAGACTTGTAGGCATCGAGCAGCTCAATGTACTTGCCGACGATGGCGATTTTGATTTCATGGCGGGGATGCAACTGTGCCTCAACCACCGCCTGCCAATCCGACAGGTCCACCGGCGGCCCTTGCAGGCGCAGTCTTTGCATCACCAGTTCGTCCAGTTCCTGACGGTGAAAAAGCTCGGGCAGCATATAAATGCTGGCCACATCCGGTGCCAAAATGACGCCGCGCTCTTCGACATTGGTGAACAAGGCGATCTTGCGCCGTGAACCTTCGTCGATCTCATGATCGGAACGACAGATGAGCACATCCGGCTGCAAGCCTATCGAACGCAACTCCTTGACCGAGTGCTGGGTCGGCTTCGTCTTGGTTTCGCCCGCCGAAGCGATATAAGGCACCAGGGTCAAGTGCACCAGCACCGAACCGCTGCTGCCGAGTTCGACGCGCAACTGACGCACCGCCTCCATGAAAGGCAGCGACTCAATGTCACCCACCGTGCCCCCGACCTCAACAAAGAGGATGTCATAGCCTTCACCGGCAGCGACGATGCGCTGCTTGATGGCATCGGTGATATGGGGAATGACCTGCACGGTAGCGCCAAGATAATCGCCACGTCGTTCACGCTGAATGACATCAAGGTAGATGCGGCCACTGGTGAAATTATTGGCTCGCGTCATCCGGCCATGGCGCAGGAAACGCTCGTAGTAGCCGAGATCGAGATCGGTTTCGGCACCATCGTCGGTGACAAAAACCTCACCATGCTGATACGGACTCATGGTGCCAGGATCAACATTGATATAAGGATCCATCTTGAGCATGCTGATGCTCAATCCGCGCGCCTCAAGCAGACTGGCCATCGATGCTGCAGAAATGCCTTTCCCCAAGGAGGAAACGACGCCACCCGTCACAAAAATATACTTGGTCATCTGAGAATCCAGGCCCGGTTGCGGGAATTACGAAGCCATGCAGCGATCAGCGCATGTGCTCAGGATGGGGAGGAAGTCTAACACGACTAACTTCCCGCTCTCAACGTCGCCACGCATCTACTGCGCCCCCAGGAGCCCAGGCAGGTCTGTCGCCTGCGGCTCATCGGTACAGCTCAGGCGCTTGCCAGTGCACCCAATAACCTGGCTCTCCAGGGGCTGCCGCAGCTTCCTGAGCGGTCGCCACGCCAGGCACACAGATCAGCTGTTCGCCACAATAGAGCAAAGGCATGTGCGCCCGCGCCGCCGCAGACCAAGCGGTCGATTGCAACAATTTCTTGACCTGGCGTTCGCCATCGTGGCGATGCAGACGCTCACCACCACGGCGCTGCCGGACCGCTAGTCCTTGCTGCCAAAGACTGGCACGCAGGCCCTGCCCGAGCACCGGGCTTCGGCGCAGGACCCCGCCATCCGGCAGGTAGAGCTCGGCGCTGTCCGTCCAGACCTGCGCCGGCCAGATCACTTCATCGCGCACAGGCTCCCAGTAGAGACGCTGACGCGCGCAGACAAAGCGATGATGTCGCCAATGCAGCTGAGC
This sequence comes from Pseudomonadota bacterium, assembly GCA_021804565.1. Taxonomy (GTDB): domain Bacteria; phylum Pseudomonadota; class Gammaproteobacteria; order Pseudomonadales; family Moraxellaceae; genus JAJZHK01. The sequence continues at coordinate 38,570 of JAJZHK010000015.1, forward strand.
GCCACCTGCAGGCGTGAATAAAAGCCGCCATAGTCTTTCGATCCACGCGCGCGGAGGAATGCCTATAGCCGCCTGACGCAGCCACAATCGCAAAACGCGGCGCCCCTGACTGATCGGTAGCGCACCCAAGGCCCGGGCATCGAGACTTCTGCCATCCTCGCCCAGCAGACCTGCCAACAGCGCCGCGTCACGCTCCTGACGTAGCTGCCGTTCTTCCCAGCCCTCTCCAGCCAAGGCCCCCAGATGCGCTATCGCCTGTGGCCAGCGCTGGACAATCGCTGGTAAAATTCTATGCCTGATGTAGTTGCGATCCAGCTGCACATCGGCATTGCTGCCATCCTCCACCCAGGTGATACCCTGCTCATGCAGGTAATCTTCAATCAGCTTGCGCTCCTGATCCAGCCAAGGTCGCCAGATACGGTAGGCCGGCTCGTGCCAAGACTCATCGCTGGCCATGGCCGCCAAACCATCGAGACCGCTGCCTCGAAACAGACGAAACAAGACCGTCTCCGCCTGATCCATGGCGTGATGGGCCAGGAGCAGAACATCCTCGGCACGCAACTCCGCAGCCCATACCGCTTGACGCGCTGCGCGCGCCTGCGCCTCCAGGCTGGGACCGGCACCGACCTGCACACGATGCACACGCAAGGGCAGTTGCCAAAGCCGAGCCTGCTGGGTGATATGTTCGACCCATGGATCAGCGTCCGCCTGCAATCCATGATGGATATGCACGGCACGCAAGGACAGCTGCATCTCGTCACGCAGCTGCAGCAAGGCATGCGCCAGTGCGCTGGAGTCGCGACCACCGCTCCAGGCCAGCACCAAATCACCCTGCAGCCCGGCACGACGCTCGCCAATAAAGCGACGCAGAGCCTCAAGCAGAGCCTGTGACATCATGCAACTCAGCGCGCTGGCATACGCAGCCCGCCATCGATGCGCAACACTTCACCATTGAGAAAGCTGTTTTGCATGATGTGCAAGGCCAGCTCACCAAATTCACGCGGTTCTCCCAAACGCTTGGGAAACTGTGTCGCTGCAATCAGTGGACGCCGAACATCCTCAGAGGCGGCCTGCATCAGGGGCGTATCGAATATACCGGGGGCGATGGTATTGACGCGTATACCCAGACCGGCCAGATCGCGCGCCATCGGCAAGGTCATGCCGACAATACCGCCTTTGGAGGCGGCATACGCCACTTGCCCGACTTGCCCCTCATAGGCAGCGATCGATGCCGTATGGATGATGACGCCACGCTCGCCCTGCTCGTCGACCTCGTTCAGAGCCATACGCGCTGCCGCACAACGCGCCAGGTTGAAGCTCCCGATCAGATTGACCTGCACGACTTGCTCGAACAGTTGTAGAGGCATCGGCCCCTGCTTGCCGACAGTCCGGCTCGCCGTACCGATGCCGGCACAATTGAGCAAACCATGCAACTGACCCAGGGCGGCCAACAGATCACTCACCCCTTGCGCATCGACGACGTCGACTACATAAGCCTGTGCGGCTGAACCCAGGCTCAAAGCTGCCGCCTGGACACGCTCTGCGTCACGGTCGATGAGCGCCACACGCGCGCCTGCAGCGACGAGAACCTGCGCCGCCGCATAACCCAAGCCTGATGCACCGCCCGTCACCACCACCAGTTTGCCTGCAATGTGCATCACACCCCCTCATCCATCGTCGCTACTTGCTGTATGTCAAAGCGGCATCGAGTGCGGCCCTGGCTGCTCACCTTCAGGACTGCTGCAACATCTTACGGCGTCTCAGCTTACCACCGAGCACCAGCACGTCCTGATAATAACCTGGCAAGACACGGGCCATGAGGTCGATCAGCTTGGCATCCGGGCCGATGAGCAGGCGACGCTGGTTGCGCTCAATCGCACGCACGATCGTCGCCGCTGCCGCCTCAGGGGTGGTGATGAAGGCCTTCTCGAAGTCACGCTGGGCCTTGTCATCGGTAAAACCAGCACTTTGGGTGATACGTGCACTGGCGGCAATATTGGTCTTGATCCCACCCGGATGCACACAGGTGACCCCTATCGGCGCACCTTCAATCGCCAACTCTTCGCGCAGGGATTCGGTAAATCCTTTGACCGCGAACTTGGCTGCATTGTAAGCCGATTGCGTCGGCACCCCGATCAAGCCAAAAACACTCGATATATTCACCACATGACCTTCGCCTGCGGTACGCAGGTGAGGCAAGAAGGCTTTGGTACCGTAGACCACGCCCCAGAAATTGATATTCATGAGCCACTCGAAATCGGCGTAAGCCATATCTTCGACGGTCGCTCCCAGGGCCACCCCGGCATTGTTGATGATGACATGGACATGGCCAAAACTGCGCGCGCACTCATCAGCCCAATCATAGACCGCCTGACGATCGGCGACATCCAGACGGCAGGCGGTGGCTTTGACACCCAGCGCCCGGCAGGCCTCTGCGGTCGATTCGACCGCTTTTTCGTTGATATCCGACAACGCCAGATGGCTGCCACGGCTTGCCAACAAAAGAGCCGTAGCCCGGCCTATGCCTGAGCCGGCTCCGGTGATTGCGACCACTTTATCCTTGAGCTGCTTCATCAGTTTGCCTTCCTGCTATCGTGAGGTGCAGCTAGATTAGAAAGCCTGAGGCCTATGGTCAATGAACTTGCGGCCTGAGCACTGCGTCAGCGCCGCCAAGCCGACGCACCCGGCCGCGGTTTTTTAACGATGCAGCCAGGCCTGCACGCTCAACACCCCCAAAATAGTGAGCAATAAGGAGCCCCCCAGATGCACCAGGATCGCCAACAAGGCCATGGCGGTACGGCCGGCTTGCAACTGCGTCACCACTTCTGCAGAAAATGTGGAAAATGTCGTCAGACCGCCACAAAAGCCGGTGATCAGCAGCAAACGCCACTCCGGCGACCACCCCGGCATCTGGGCAAAAGCGGCCATGGCGACACCGACGATATAAGCGCCCAGGAGATTCGCCGCCAGAGTACCTGGAGGCACGGCGGCCCATAAAGCATTGAAGCGCACCCCCAACTGCCAGCGCAACAAGGCCCCCAAGGAAGCCCCCAGGGCAATGGCGAGTATACTACGCATCCTGGACCTGCCCAAGACGTCCAAACTGAGCAGGAATACGTACATAAAAAAGGTGTAGCTGCAAAGACTCCAGATGTGCCATGAAACGCGTCACCAGGTCATCCTCAGCGATGAAACGAAGATAGACCGGCTCATCGGCCAGTTCGAAAAAATGCGCACTGTGCAGACGCCCACCCTGCCCAAAACCCAGACCTGCGCTAGCCATCGTCGCCCCGGGCACGCCAAAGCGACGTGCCTCTTCGAGCAGCCAGGTGATCAACTCCTGACCCTGATGATGCTGATCACGGGTCGTGTAAAGCTCCAGCAAACTTCCATGCATAAGACCCCCGGGACACTCAGTAAGAAGGTAGCTGCAGGTCGGTCCACAGGGCCTCGACCTCTTCCCTGGAGTGCGCCTGCATCGCCGCATCGACCCGCTCACGCGATAGATGTGGCGCAAAGGTAGCGATGAAATGATACAGGTAAGCACGCAAAAAAGTCCCTTTACGCAAACCGATGACGGTGGTGCTGGCCGCAAAAAGGTGATCGGCGGGCAACGCGACCAGTTCTGTATCCGTCCGCATATCAAAAGCCATACTGGCGATGATGCCCACACCCAGCCCCAGACGCACATAGGTTTTGATGACATCGGCATCGGTCGCAGTAAAAGCGATACGTGGCGTGACATGCATCGCCGCGAAAGCCTCATCAAGACGGGAGCGACCGGTAAATCCGAAGGTGTAGGTCACCAGCGGGTACTCCGCCAAGTTTTCAATCTCGACCCTCTGAAGCAGACTCAAAGGATGTCCTTGGGGCACGATGATGGATCGGTTCCATCGATAACAAGGCAACAAGACCAAGTCGCTATAATGCTCCAGCGCCTCGGTCGCTATCGCCAAATCGACCGAGCCATCGGCGACCATGGCGGCGATCTGTTGCGGCGAACCCTGCTGCATCTGCAACTTGACCTCAGGGTAGTGCTGGATAAAGGCGCTGACGACCGAAGGCAGCCGGTATCGCGCCTGGGTATGTGTGGTGGCCACTGACAACGTCCCGCGTTGGTCATCGCTAAACTCGAGCGCCACCTGTTTGATGCTCTCGCATTGACGCAGGACACTCGCCGCCATCCCCAAAATAACCTTGCCCGCCGGCGTGACTTCGGTCAGATGCTTGCCACTACGGACAAAGATCTCGACCCCCAGCTCATCCTCGAGAAGGCGTATCTGCTTGCTGATACCCGGCTGCGATGTATAGAGCGTCTGTGCCGTCTGCGAGACATTCAGCTGATGTCGGGCCACTTCCCAGATATATCGTAATTGCTGCAGCTTCATGAGACGCATTCCATGCCAGGTTATAAGAATATAGATAAATATCACTTCCAAGCATAGACCATCCCACCTAAGCTCGCCCTCATTGTGTGAGGAGTGGTGACATGCCTGCTGATGCCGTTTATATCATGGCCGGCGCCCTGGTCGGCTTTTGCATAGGCTTGACCGGTGTTGGGGGCGGTTCGCTGATGACCCCCCTGCTGCTGGCACTGGGTCTGCCAGCCCCCACCGCCATAGGCACCGACCTTCTCTATGCCAGCATCACCAAAGCCGGGTCGGCATGGATCCATTGGCGTCAGCAGCACGTACGCTGGCCGGTCGTGATCGCTTTGGCCTGCGGCAGCCTGCCCAGTGCTTTGCTCACCCTCGATATCCTGCATCACAGCCACCTAGCCCATCGAGGACTGGACCTGCTGATGCACAAAATTCTTGCCGGCATGCTCTTGCTCACCGGCATCTCGCTGATCGGCAAACAGCGCCTGCAAGCCCATGCCCGGCACAAAACACCCCATACGGCAAACACCATCAGCCGCCGCAGCCTCGCCCTCAGCACGTGCACGGGACTGATCCTCGGCCCCCTCATCACCCTTTCCTCGGTGGGCGCAGGCGCCATCGGTGTCGTCGTTTTGATGCTGCTGTATCCTCGCCTGCGTACACACGAGTTGATGGGCAGTGATGTTGTCCATGCCGTACTGCTCAGCGCTGTCGCCGGTCTCGGCCATCAGCAGATGGGGCGCGTCGACCTCCATCTGCTCTTCAGCCTGTGCCTGGGCTCATTACCCGCCACCCTGATCGGAACCCAATTGAGCACGCGAGCACCCGAGGCGACCCTGCGCTATATCCTGGGCACGACCCTGCTACTCGTCGCCGGTAAGTTTGCTTTCTTTTAGCGCGGTGTATTGAGTACCCCTACCGGCAGTTCCGAAAACCAGTTGATAAAACGCTCAACGTCGGCACCCCGATAAATCGCCCCATGCTGGGGGCATAGCATGTCAATCTTGAGCGCTGCGGCGCGCTCGCACCAGACCAGCTTAGCGGTCTGTGAGCCCATCCATCGCTGGTGAAAATGCTTGGCATGCCTGATATGCTCGTCGAAGTCACGCACAAAAACATCGGCTGAACCTGGCAGCATGGCCGCACCCACATCGCCAGAAAAAAGAATACGAGCGACTTCATCGTAAAGATGAAAGTTCCCCGAAGAGTGCAGGTAATGCGCTGGAAGGGCCTGCAAACGTAAGGCGCCCAAAGATATCTCGCTCCCCTCGTCAGGCAAGGAGATAAAGGTTTGCTCGTGACCACCAAAATGGGTGACGAAAGTTCCCCATAACCAACTCAGATAACAGCGCAGCTCAGGATTCACTTCAAGCCAAAGCGCCAAAGACGAGATGATGTCAGGGTCCTGGTGCGATGCGAAAATATAACGCAGATGGCGTGGATCAACGATCTCACTCAGCGCCGCAAAAACCGCTGGAAAGATCTCCATGCCGCCCGGATCGGTTAACAAAAGGTGCTCACCATCGCTGACAACATACTCATTGGTGTCGATGACGTCGTTACGCTTGTCAGGGTCGCGCGTCAGAACATGCCAGCTATGTGTGCCTTGCTCATATATTTTGACAGCCTTTTTCATATTGGCGCTCCTGGCGCGGCATCGATCTCTTCAATATTGTTGCGCATCATCTGGTGCCCTGTTTGTACGATACGCATGGTTTTATCCAGCATCGGCGTGATATCACCGATCAACTGCGCAAACTGGTTAGCCACTTCGGTCAGTTGTCCCCGCCAGTCGCCGCCATAAGCGGCCTCGATCTTGGCACCACGACAGATCACATCGGCAAAGCGCAAAAGCTCCTCGGCTTGCTCCACCACCTCACGTAACCGTCCTTCAAGTGCATACAACTCACTTCTCATCGTTTGCATGCCATGACGCATATTCAGCGCCAGCCCCGCACGTAAAGCATCTGCCAACAAAATAGCTTGGCGCTGCTGACGCAGGGCCCGGCTGGTGAGCAGTATATGTGCAAATGTGGTTTGCCGCAGATGCCCCATGCACTGCGCCATCCCCAAACTGAACTCCCGCAGTTCGTCAGTGATGATGCTAAATCCAGCGGCTTGCTGACCGACACGCTTGGCCAGCAAGGTGGCATTGATCGCCAGACGCTCGATACGCAAGGCGCCTAAGCTGATCACTTTGACATTTTCATTGAGATCAATGATGCGCGCGAGATCTTCATTCATAATGGCCTCACTCAGTGCGCCAGCTGCGCCATCAGCGCAGCAGCAATACGGTTCAGGGGAAGTACATCCACCGCTGCTGCCAGCTGTATCGCTGCTCTGGGCATACCAAAGACGATACAGCTCGACTCATCCTCGGCGCACGTCCAGGCCCCGGCCTGGCGCAGCTTGAGCAAACCTTCTGCACCATCTTTACCCATACCGGTCAATAAAATGCCGCATGCCTTCTGCGCGGCGACTTCTGCGACGGACTGCATCAGCACATCGACGCTGGGCCTATGGCGATTGACAGGCTCACTGTCCGAAAGACGGCAGACAGAAGTCTGTGCATCTTTCTTCTCCAACAGAAGATGCTGCCCTCCTGGCGCTATATAGACATGGCCCCTTTGCAACACCTCACCGTCTGCAGCCTCTTTGACGGACAGTGCGCACAAACCATCCAGCCGCCGCGCAAAAGAAGCGGTGAACTCAGGCGGCATATGTTGGGCAATCAGTATAGGCGGCATCTGTGCAGGCAAGGCTGTGAGCAAGGCCTTGATGGCCTCTGTCCCCCCGGTTGAAGCCCCGACCACCACCACTTTATCGATGCGTGTGTTCAGGGCAGGAGCAGCCGGCAAAGTCGACACCGCCTGAGGTCGCAGGCGAGCTGATGCGGCGGCACGTAAAATCTGACGCAAGTCCTCTGCATACGCGTGCATATGTTGCGCTTGCCTGAGATCAGGCTTGGCGATCACCTCCACAGCACCCAGTTCGAAAGCACGTAAAGCCACCCCGCTACCGCGCACGGTCAAGGTTGAAATCATGACCACCGGGGTGGGCCGCAAATGCATGAGGCGCCGCAAAAATTCCAGCCCGTCCATACGCGGCATCTCCACATCAAGCGTGATGACATCGGGGTTGGTCGCCCTGATCACTTCTCGTGCCTGCAAGGGGTCACTGGCCTCTCCGAGCACCTGCAGATCTTCGCTATCTTCAACGATAGCGCGCAGGATCTGCCGCATCAGTGCCGAATCATCGACAATCACCACGCCTGTCCTGGTCACCTCAGCTCTCCTCATGGCGCCTTAGCATCAAGCCGCTCAAAACAGATCGACATCCCCCGATACCTTGTCCTTGCTCAGACGTGACACATACTCTCGTTCACGCTGAATAATCGTATCGTTATGCGCTGACTTGAGACGCTTGACCATCACCCGCCCGCTACTGGGAAAAAAATAGACCTTGCGCGGGTAAATATCGAGAAGATCACGAGCGATGATCTCGATACCCTCCTTGCGCAGGTAAGACTCAACAAATTCGGCATTTTGCTCACCAATATTGGAAACCGTAAACCCGGCCAGCACTTGCCCACCACCAAAGACCTTGGCTTGCAGTCGGTCGCGCTGCCCCCCTGCCTTGATGACATGGTTGATGAGCAACTCCATGGCGTAACTGCCATAGCGGGCTGGAGCGGACACCGTATCGAGATCACCCAGGTGCAAATCCGGCAACATGAAGTGGTTCATACCGCCCACTTTTTGCACGGGATCACGAATACAAGCGGCAACACAGGACCCCAGCACGGTCACGATGACCATGTCGCGAGCCGTCACATAGTACTGGCCGGGCAAAATCTTGGCGGCCGCCATCGAGAAATGTGGGTCAAAATAGAGTGTCGGCTGATGCACGTCATGCCCACTCATGCGCGCCTCCTTAGACTGTATGTCGTGCGACCACAAGCCTCCCACCACGCACTGCCCTGACCGAGAACCTCTGAGTGTCCGAGAAACAGTCGTCCCTCTGGCCGAAGCAAGCTTGCAAAGCGCTCCAGCAGGCGCTCTTGCGTGGGTCTGTCGAAATAAATGAAGACATTACGACAAAAAATAGCGTCCAAAGGAGCTTCGATCCGCCATAGTGAATCGAGCAGGTTGATCTGCTCAAAGAGCAGCATATGACGTAATTCATCACGCACCCGTACTTGGCCTTCCTGCTGACCGCGTCCGCGCAGGAAAAATGCACGCTTACGCTCCAGGCTCAGCTGCTCGACAGCCTTGAGTGGATAGACCCCGGTGGCAGCCCTGCGCAGAACGTCCGTATCAATATCACTCGCCCAAATCTGTACTGGCGCATGCAGACTATGCAAGGCTTCAGCTGCCGTGATAGCCAGGGAATAAGGCTCTTCTCCTGTCGACGCTGCTGCACACCAAATACGTACTTGACCATAGGCCTGCAGCCAATCGGGCAATAAAGCTGCCAAGGTATGAAAATGATGCTCTTCACGAAAAAAAGAAGTCAGATTGGTGGTCAGTGCGTTGACGAAATGCTGCCATTCCTGGTCGCCCTGGTCGGAGTTCAACAAAGACAGGTAGTCGGCAAAATCACGCAATTGCAAAGCACGCAGTCTTCGCGCCAAACGCGAATAGACCATGGACTTCTTCTGGTCGCTCAGGGCAATACCGGCGTGCTCGTAAAGCAAGGCACATATTTTTTTAAACTGCGCCTCGCTGAAAGCAAATTCGGTCTCTTCCAAGGCTCAGATCTCAACCGAAGCTGTATCCATCAGATACATGTCAGGACTACCAAGTAGCTTATCGATATCGACGAGTATCACCATACGCTCATCCAGGGTGCCCAGGCCACGGATATAACGGGTATCAAGAGCCGACCCAAACTCGGGAGCAGCCCTCATCTGTGCGGCTTCCAGCCCGATGACATCAGACACGCCATCAACCACGATACCTACCATGCGCGTGCCCAAGGTGACGATGATGACCACGGTGAATTGATCATAGCTTGGTGCATCCAAACCGAACTTGAGGCGAAGATCGACGATAGGGACAATGACCCCGCGCAAGTTGATGACCCCCTTGATAAAAGCTGGAGCACTGGCAATTGCGGTCACCTGGTCGTAGCCGCGTATCTCCTGAACCCGCAAGATATCGATGCCGTATTCTTCACGCCCAAGCTTGAACACCAGGTATTCAGAGCGCTCCTCGTGAGCCACATGTTCATTCATGCTCATCCCCTCAAAACTCGGCCCAATCATCCTCTGCCTGCGGAGCAGGGAAAGACGATGGCGATATGGACTTGCTGGATGCAGCCAGAGTCGTTGTGGCCCTTTGACCGAGTGTTGGTGTCATCACCGGCAGGCCCTGCTTTAACTTGAAGATCGCAATCGCCTGCATCAGCATCTGTGACTGCTCTTTGAGGCTCTCGGCAGCAGCTGCAGCCTGCTCGACCAGGGCGGCATTTTGCTGAGTGACATCATCCAGCTGCGTGATCGCCACATTAACCTGCTCGATACCACTGCTCTGCTCGGCAGAAGCCGATGAGATATCGGCCATGATGTCACTGACTTTCTTGACCGAGCCGACCACATCATCGATGGTCTGTCCGGCACTACTCACCAGACGCGCCCCTGACTCAACCTTGCTCACCGAGTCATTGATCAGGCTTTTGATATCTTTGGCCGCCGAGGCCGAACGCTGGGCGAGGTTACGAACCTCCGAAGCGACGACGGCAAATCCTCGTCCCTGTTCACCCGCGCGCGCCGCCTCGACAGCGGCATTCAAGGCCAGGATATTGGTTTGGAAAGCGATGCCATCAATGACCGAGATGATATCCACGATCTTACGCGAAGACGTATTGATCTCCTGCATCGTATGCACCACCTGCTCCACCGCCAGACCACCACGCCTGGCCACTTCGCTGGCCTCGCGAGCGACCTGATTGGCCTCCTTGGCATTGGCCGCATTCTGCCGTACCGTGCTGGTCAGTTCCTCCATGCTACTTGCCGTTTCTTCAAGATTGGCCGCCTGCTGCTCAGTACGTGCCGACAGATTGCTATTGCCTGAAGCGATTTCCGACGCTGCAGTCGCGATCGTATCACTGGCCTCTCGAACAGTTTTTACGGTTTCTTGCAAGTTGAGCATGCTGTCATTGAAAGCGGTCCGCAAGGTCGCAAACTCACCCTGCAGATCGATATCGATTGTTTGCGACAGATCGCCTCGAGCCAAAGCGTTGAGACCACTGCTGACAGCATCTATAGCCTGCTTTTGCGCTGTGATATCAAGGGCATATTTGACGACTTTGATCACCTTGCCGGTGAAGTCAACAATAGGGCTATAACAGCCCTGCAGCCAGACCACGCGCGCCCCCTGACCACGACGCTCAAACTGGCCACTCTGAAATTCTCCTTGCCCTAAACGCTCCCAGAACTGACGATAGGTGTCCCCTTGCAAGCCCTCGGATGGCATAAAAATACTATGATGGCGACCTGCAACTTCTTCAGCCCGGTACCCCATGATACGAAGAAAGGTCTCATTCGCCGCTATAATTTGACCGGTGGGGGTAAACTCCACCACCCCCATACTGAAGTCCAGTGCTTTGCGCTGAGCATCAGCCGCCAGGGAAATATCCTTGAAATGGCTGACGTCGCTCTGTATCGAAATGAATCGCTCGATCTGCCCTTCACGATTACGCACAGGATTGATGGCAAGGCTGGCCCAGTAATAGCTGCCATCTTTGCGATAGTTGAGGATGTCCTCAACAAAAGGCTGGCCGGCGTCCAGTCGCTCACGGATACGCTTTTTGGCGCTGACATCGGTCAAGGCGCCCTGTAAAACCTCCCCGGGCTTCTTGCCTAGCATTTCTGCCTGGGTATAACCGCTCATGCGTTCGAAGCCGCGATTGACAAACTGGACCTTGCCCTGAGCGTCGGTAATGATCACCGAGTTATCCGACTCGTGCGCCACCAGTGACAGCAAATGTGACTCTTCTCGTAAGGCCACCTGCTCCGTCACATCGTGCAAAAATGCTGTATACAGGGTACGTCCAGCCAGTTTGACCCGGCTTAAGGACAGTGAAACTGTCAAGACTTGTCCGTCAGCACGCTCCAGCTTGACCTCGCGCGCCTTACCGACGATATGATCAACGCCGTTTTGTCGATTGGCATTCACGTAAGCATCGTGCTGTGGCTGTATTGCCATAGGCACCAGCATCTTCACATTCTTGCCCATCACCTCGGCGCGTGGACGTCCCCACAAGCGCTCCGCAGCGGCGTTGAAAAAGGTCACATGATTATTTTCATCGATGCTGACAACAGCATCGAGGGCCTGTTCCAAGGTCTGCTCGATGATGGCCTGAGCTTCACGTTCGGCGGTGACATCCTGAACAAAGGCGGAATAACAGGTTTGCGCACCCTCACCATGTTGCGTCAGGGACAGCCGACACCATACCTTGCTGCCGTCACTGCGTTCGACTTCAACGATGCGCGATGTATTGACGATACGATCCTGACCCGTACGCCGATGATGATCGATATACTCATCGTGTTGCGCCTGATGCATACGCGGCACCAGTTTGCGCACATTCTGTCCTATCACCTCATCACGACGATAGCCCCAGAGCCGCTCGGCAGCATCGTTGTAAAAAGTGATTCGGTTGCTGGCGTCAATGAGAACGACAGCATCAAGAGCTCTCTCCAGCGTGGTTTGATACTGCTGCGCATGTCTGATCGTGTCCCAGATTTTCATCCTGCTCTCCTCCACGGACGCAAACCGATCACGTCCGTACCATAAGTCTATAAGCCATGGTCAATCCTGGCTCTTACGCACCAATGCCTCCACATCGATGATGAGGGCAACACGACCATCTCCCATGATCGTCGCACCCGAAACACCATCCACCCTACGAAAATTGTCTTCCAGGCTTTTGATCACCACCTGGTGCTGCCCCAATAGCTCATCCACCAGCAGTGCTGTGCGCATCTGGTCGGACTCCAGAATGACAAAAACACCGGCCGTGATCGTCGGAGGCAAACGCTCGACACCAAACAGACGGTCTAAAGTCATGACCGGCAGGTAGTCTCCACGCACATGGATCAGTTGACCCTGAGCACTCACCGAGCGCAGGTCGGCCGCACCTATCTGTAAAGACTCGACGACAAAACTGAGTGGCAAGATATAGGTCTCGGCACCGACACGCACAGCCATGCCATCAAGAATGGCCAGGGTCAAAGGCAGGCGTATGGTCATGGTGCTACCTAAGCCCGGTTGCGACTCAATATCGATACGAGCTGCCATGGCGGTGATATTGCGACGAACGACATCCATCCCCACACCGCGCCCGGAGACATCACTGACCACATCGGCCGTCGAAAATCCGGGCTGAAAGATCAACTGCCAGACCTCATCGTCACCCATGCCCTCACTCACACTTAAACCACGCTCAAGAGCCTTGGCCAGTATTTTTTCACGGTTCAAGCCCGCACCATCATCCGAGACCCGGATCAAAATATTGCCGCCTTGATGAAAGGCCTTCAGTGTTAATGTGCCCTGTTCAGGCTTGCCCAATTCACGTCTGCGCCCGGGGCATTCTATACCGTGATCAAGGCTGTTACGCACCAGATGGGTCAAAGGATCTGCCAGCTTTTCAATCACACCACGGTCCAGTTCAGTCGCCTCACCCAGGGTCACAAGCTGTACCAGCTTGCCAAGTTTTTGTGCCGTATCCCGAACCATACGAGGGAAGCGACTGAAAACAAAGGAGATAGGAATCATGCGTATCGACATCGCCGCTTCCTGCAACTCTCGGGTGTTACGCTGTAATTGCGCGACACCCTGGTGCAGACGCTCGTGCTCGCTGCTATCAAGACCTAGCACCATCTGCTGCAGCATGGACTGGGTAATGACCAGTTCACCGACCAGATTCATGATCTGGTCAATTTTCTCAACCGCCACGCGCAAGGTACTGGCCTCATGGGTCGATGCGGCTGTTTTGATCGAACTTGTGGGCTTCTCCGGCATAAGGGCCGCTGGAGCAGGCTGAGGCTCGACAAAAAATCCCCAACCCGGGTCCTCGGCAGGGATGCCTTCAGGCTCAGAATCAGTGTCAAAAAGGCCCCATCCTTCATCGACCTCAAGCCGTCGCCCTTGCGGATCAAAAAGGGAAAACTCCTCAGCACGCAGCACAAAACCAAGATCTGACTGCAAAGCCTGGGCATTGAGGTCGCCGCTATAAAACCAGTCGTCTCCTTGGCGCTGCCAGTTTTCGCTGAGCAAACGCTCCTGCAGGTCGCCATGCTCATCTTTCGGCGGCCAATGCAGACGCCAGGGCGACCTCAAGTCGACGTCTGACAAATGATGCAAGGCCTGCTGCAACTGCTGCGAGGCGGTGCTATCGCCAAGAATGCCCTGCTGATGCTCTTCCACCATACGTCGCAGTTGATCACCGGTACGCAAAAACAGGTCGATCATCTCGCTACGCAGATGCAAATTTCCCTGTCGAATCTTATCCAGCTGATTTTCCAGGGCATGCGTCAGTTCGGCAATATCCCCCAACCCAAAAGTCGCTGCACCACCTTTCACCGAGTGAGCCGCTCGAAAAATCGCGCTGAGATCCTCGGGATCCGGTCTGCTGACATCGATCGCCAACAGCACCGCCTCCAGTTGCGCCAGATGCTCGAGTGCCTCTTCAAAAAAGGTCGGCAAAAATTGCGACAAATCTATGCTCATTCGCGACTTCCCATCCAGCGTGCACCCAGATTTTTCTATCCCAGGACTTTCTTCACCACGTCAAGAAGGCGTGCTGGATCGAAAGGCTTGACCAGCCACCCCGTAGCACCTGCTGCCTTACCCTGCGCTTTCATGGCATCGCCAGCTTCGGTGGTCAGCATCAAGATCGGCGTCGTACGCGTACCAGGGTTTTGACGCAGGGCCTTGATCAAACTCAAACCATCCATGCCTGGCATATTTTGATCGGTCAGTATGAGGTCCACTTTATGGCTCGTCGCCATGCGCAGGCCCGCTTGACCATCGCCCGCCTCAAGCACCGTATAGCCTGCGGACTTCAGGGTAAACATCACCATTTGCCTGATCGAAACCGAATCATCTACCGTCAAAATAACCTTGCTCATAAGTCCGCCCTCACCCCCCAAAAGTATCAGAATAGATCGACCGAGCCCTGTTCCATACTTTTCTGGCTGACCGGGGAGCTCTGACGCTGCTCCTGGATCTGCTTTTGCAGAGCTTCAGCCTCGCGGCGCAAAGCATGGATAACCTCCAGATTCTCAATCCCGGCATGGGCCACAGCCTCCTGCATATAACACTGCAAAATACCGCTGTAGCGCGTGATCCACTGCACGCGGTTTTCGCTGAACAACAACAATTGCGATACCATGTCCTGAAACTGCAGAAGGGTCACCGCGTGCTCAGAACGCTGCTGTATACGCTGGACCAGATCATGCACCTCAAAGACAGCGTCTGCTGTCCGCTGCGACATTGCAGAGAAGTGCTGAATGATGCCCACCAAATGATCCTTGGCCTTGAGAACATGGATCATGTCCTGTGAAGCCAGAGAGGCCACCTTCTCAGTCGCTCCGGAGATGGCCTGTGACACCTCATCAACGACGGTCCGTATGCGCTCGCTGAACTCACTGGTACGCATGGACAACTGCCGGACTTCATCAGCCACCACGGCAAAACCA
>JAJZHK010000051.1 GCA_021804565.1 Pseudomonadota bacterium
TACGAGGCAGATTCCTAGGCATTACTCACCCGTTCGCCGCTAGGACCGAAGTCCCCGCTCGACTTGCATGTGTTAGGCCTGCCGCCAGCGTTCAATCTGAGCCATGATCAAACTCTTCAGTTCAATTTTTTCTCGGTCACCCTAAGGCAACCTAAAAAGGCTCAACGGAATCAAAAACGCTCAAATAAATTTCTGAGTGTTCTTGCTCGTTGATAATTTAAGTCAAACGACTCATCAACTTGCAAAAACCCACACAAATTGTCTGTACTTGCTTCTTAAAGATCACCAGCCATCGATCGTCTCGATCACCGCCCTCATCGGGAGCGCGCATTCTACGCGCTTTTCGCAACCAGTCAAGAACTATTTTTTCCTGACCGCCCCGCGCTGCCAAAGCGGCGCTGAGGTGCTGCATTATAGGGACTGCAGGCCCACTGTAAAGGCCTTTTTCATCCGCACCACGCGATCGCTCAGTTCTTGAGCACAACCCGTGCGATGGCCTTTTTACCCGCCTGTATCACGTGGCTGGTGCCCACCGCCATGCGCCATCCAGCGGCCACCACCTGACCATCAACATACACGGCTCCGCGTCCGATGACATCCTGGGCAGCGGCGGCATTGCGCACCAGCCGAGCCTGATTGAGCACCGCCGACAAAGGCAGGTCCTGGCCCGGACAGACCAGCACCACCTCCGGCATATCCTCAGGCATGGCCCCAGGCTGCAGACGGTTGCCGGCCGACTGTGGCGCCGCCTGGGCCGCCTTTTCACCATGAAAGCGCGCCACCAGTTCATAGGCGAGGTCTTTCTTGGCCTCTTGCGGATGCCCCACCTGCTGCGCCTGCTGCTGTCGCTGCCCGATCTGCTCGGCGCTTTCAAAGCTGAGCAGCTCGTAGTAGCGCCACACCAAGCTATCGGGCATGGACAGGATCTTTTCGTAGATGACGCCAGGCGGCTCACCGATGCCGACATAGTTGCCCAGCGACTTGGACATCTTCTGTACGCCATCGAGTCCTTCCAGCAAGGGCAAGGTGATGATCACCTGGCTGTCCTGGCCGGCCTGCCGCTGCAAGGTACGCCCCATGAGCAGATTGAATTTTTGGTCGGTGCCACCCAACTCGACGTCGGCTTGCAGGGCCACCGAGTCGTAGCCTTGCAGCAAAGGATAGAGAAACTCATGGATGGCGATGGACTGGCCACTGGCAAAGCGCTTGGCGAAGTCGTCACGCTCGAGCATACGCGCCACCGGATACTGGGCGGCCAGGGCGATCAGGTCGGCGGCGCTGCGCCCGCTCATCCAGCTGGAATTGAAGACCACCTCGGTGCGCGCAGGATCGAGAATCTTGAACACCTGCTCGGCGTAGCTGCGGGCATTGTCTTGCACCTGCGCCTCGGTCAGCGGTGGCCGTGTGGCATTTTTGCCGGTGGGATCGCCGATACGGCCGGTGAAGTCACCGATGAGAAAGAGGACTTGATGACCGAGCTGCTGAAAAACCCGCAGCTTGTTGATCAGGACGGTATGCCCAAGATGCAGATCGGGGGCGGTCGGATCAAAGCCGGCCTTGACGCGCAGCGGCCGTCCCGTCGCCAGGCGCGCCAGCAGTTCCTCACGCTGAATGATCTCCTCGCAGCCTCGCTCGATGAGGGCCAGCTGTTGTTCCGGGGACAAAGCCATCGTGATCCATCCTGCCTACCTAGGGGGATGCTATTCTAGCAGCCCGACAGGCGAGGAGACTACACAGCCATGCAAACGGCGATCTATATGGGCATGATGTCAGGCACCAGTCTCGATGCCGTCGACGCCGTCCTGGTCAGCTTCCCCGCTGCCGGCGGGGCCAGGCTGCTGGCCAGCCACAGCCGACCCTGGCCGGCACCGCTGCGCGATGAACTGCTGGCCTTGTGCCAGCCCGGCGCGGATGAGTTGCGCCGTCTGGCACGGCTGGATGCCGCCTGTGGTGACTTTTTTGCCCAGGTGGCCGGTGAACTGATGCAGCAGCAGGGCTTGCAGGCGACAGCGATCAGCGCCATCGCTTGTCACGGACAAACCATCAGGCATGAGCCGGCACTCGGTCACAGCCTGCAGATCGGCGACCCCAATCGCATCGCCGAAGCTTGCGGCTGCACCGTCGTCGCCGACTTCCGCCGCCGCGATCTGGCCGCCGGCGGGCAAGGCGCCCCCCTGGTACCGGCCTTCCACGCGGCCATGCTGCGCGCGCCCGGCGAGCATCGCTGTGTCGTCAATATCGGCGGCATGGCCAACCTCACCTGGCTGGACGCCGACAGCACTGTCGCCGTACTCGGCTATGACACCGGTCCCGGCAACGTCCTCATCGACGGCTGGATGCAGAGCCGTCATGGCCTGCCCTACGACCCTGACGGCCGTTATGCCCGCGGCGGTCGTGTCGACGCTGGACTCCTCGGTCGCCTCCTCGCACACCCCTATTTTCAGCAAGAGCCGCCGAAAAGCACCGGACGCGAAAGCTTCAACCTGAGCCTGGTCGACAACACCCTGGCGCAATTGCCGCAGACACCCGAGGACGCCGATATTTTACGCACCCTGACCTATCTCAGCGCCCGCAGCATCGCTGATGGCGTCTTGCGGCACGGCAGCTGCGGCCGCCTCATCCTCTGCGGTGGCGGACAGCGCAACAGCCTTTTATGCGAGGACCTGGCGCAGGCCTTGCCGGGCTTTACCCTGCACAGCAGCGCCGAGTGGGGGATCGATCCGCAATGGATGGAGGCGATGGCTTTTGCCTGGCTGGGGCAGCAACGTCTGCAGGGCCAGCCCGGCAATATGCCCAGCGTCACCGGCGCGCAGGGACCGCGCTGTCTGGGCGCCGTCTATAGCGCCTGAGCCTGGCTCACACCGAAAAGGAAGAGCCGCACCCGCAGGTGCTTTGCGCGTTCGGGTTGTTGACGACGAAACGCGAACCTTGCAGGCCTTCCGAATAGTCCACCTGCGCCCCCGCCAGGTACTGAAAACTGAGCGGGTCGACGACCATGCGCACGTCGCCATTGACGAAGACAGAGTCGTCATCCTTGGCCGCTTCATCGAAGGTAAAACCATAGGAAAAACCCGCACAGCCCCCCCCGGTGATATAGACACGCAGGAGCAGATCCTGATTGTTCTCAGTGGCGCGCAATTTACGCACCTTGGCCGCGGCGGCATCAGTCAACACCATATCCTGAGATTGCATCGCTACTTCTCTCGCTTTTCCACGATCCCCAGTCTAACGCAAAACCTAGCTTTTTGCTAGGGTATTGCCCGGTCAAGACGGGCTCAAAGCCCACTTGAACTGCTGGACCACATGCTGCCGCTGAGCCCCCGAGCCGCCCAAACGAAAGGTCAACAGCTGTGGAACGAAGCCTGCAGGCAGCACCCACTCACCCGAGAAGCTCTGAAAATACTGCAGATTGTAATGGTCGTCACCGACATGCAGCTGGATCTGCTGCGACCGGCCGCCTTGCAGGCCGCTGACTTTCACATCGATGACACCCGTCTCACTGCCCCCCTCGCGATGTGCCCGGGTCAGCAAGAGCCGGTAGGCGTAGCGTTGCCGCTCAGGGGTCGCGTACAGGCTAAACTTTTCCAGGCTCAGACGGCCTGCATGGGCGTGCGGGTCGGCGATTTGCTTGTACAGCCGCAGCTGCTGCTCGATCACCGCCATACCATCGAGCAGATCCTTGTTCTGCTTTTGCAACTGGTCCATGGCGGCCTGCGTCACCTGCCGGTCACGCTGGGCGAGCAGCACCTGGGCACGATCCTGGTGCCACTCGCGCGCATACAGGCTCACCGTCTGACGCAGTTCGGCCACTTCGTGCGGCGTCGCCCCGGACCGTCGTTCTCCCGCCTGCAACCCGACAAAAAAGCACAAGGCGCACAGCGTCAGCAGACTCAGTCGCGGCCAGCGCTGCCAGAACAGGCGCATCAAATCCGGCTCCGCCTATGGCAGGATCGGCACATGGCCGAGCCCGCGATCCTGGGGCAGGCCAAGCATCAGATTCATATTCTGCACCGCCTGCCCGGCAGCGCCCTTGACCAGATTGTCGATCACCGACAGCACGACGAGCGTATCGCCGCCTTGCGGCCTGTACACCGCCAGACGACACATATTGCTGGCGCGCACGCTGCGGGTTTCCGGCAGCGATCCGGCCGGCATGACGTCAACAAAAGGCTGGCCCTGGTAATACTGCTCATAAAGCTGCTGTACGTCGTCCATCTTGCCCCGCAGGCGCGCGTAGACCGTGGCATGGATACCCCGGATCATGGGCAGGAGATGCGGGACGAAGGTCACCTCGACAGGGGCCTGGGCGTAAGCACTCAGCTGCTGACGAATTTCCGGCCCATGGCGATGGCCGGCCACCCCGTAAGCCTTGAACGAGTCGCCCGCCTCGGCCAGCAAAGACCCCATGTGCGCCTGACGGCCGGCCCCGGAAACTCCGGACTTGCAGTCGGCGATCAGATGCTGCAGGTCGATCATCGGGTTCGCCAGCAGGGGGAGCAGAGCCAACTGCACCGCCGTGGGGTAGCAGCCGGGATTGGCGACCAGTTGCGCCCCTGCCACCTGCTCCGCATAGAACTCCGGCAAGCCATAGACGGCGCCCTCGAGCAGATGCGGACAGGCATGTTCCTGCCCGTACCATTGCGACCAGAGCGCCGCATCGCGCAAGCGAAAATCGGCGCTGAGATCGATCACTTTAACGCCGGCGGCCAGCAATTGCGGCACCGACTGCATCGCCACACCATTGGGCGTGGCAAAAAAAACCAGGTCGCAGGCACTGAGAATGTCCAGATGGGGCTCGCTAAAACACAGATCGACATGCGCGCGCAGGCTCTGAAACATCGACGCCACCGGCTGTCCGGCTTCGGAGCGCGAGGTGATGGCGTGCAGGCGCACATCCGGATGCGTGGCGAGGATGCGTAAAAGCTCCACACCGGTATAACCCGTGCCGCCGACGATGCCTATCTTGAACATGATCTGCCTCCTTCAAGGGCCCTCATTATCAATCAAGCCCGACTTCTGGTAAACGCCCGTTTCCAGCCCCCCAGCAGACTGCTAGAATGCTGGCCGGCAGAGGACAAACCACATGCAGATGCTCAAAGCGCTTCATATCATCGCCATGGTCAGCTGGTTCGCTGGTCTATTCTATCTACCCCGCCTCTTTGTCTATCATGCCATGAGCGAAGATGCGGTGGGACGCGCCCGTTTCGTGATCATGGAGCGCAAGCTCTATCGCGGCATCATGACCCCGGCCATGCTCGCCACGGTAGCCCTTGGATTGTCGATGCTGATCCCGCACTGGGACTACTATCGAACCCAGGCCTGGATGCACGCCAAACTCACCCTGGTGGCCCTGCTGCTGGTCTATCACCATGTTTGTGGCCGCATGCGCCGTGAGCTGGAAAGCGGCCAGAGTCGCCACGGCCACGTTTTCTTTCGCTGGTTCAATGAAGTGCCGGTGATCTTTTTGATCGCCATCGTGATGCTGGTCGAACTCAAGCCGTTCTGACGCCATGCCTCCTTCTGTGCTGGTGATCGCGGGCCTCGACCCCTGTGGTGGCGCAGGTATCAGCGCCGATATCGAGACGCTGCACGCCCTCGGCTGTCATGCCATGCCGGTGCTCAGCGCCTTGACCGTACAGGACAGCCGCCAGGTCTATGACTTTGTCAGCGTCGACCCGGAGCTGATGCGCCGCCAGCTGGCGGTACTCGTCGCCGACACCCCGCCGGCCGCCATCAAGATCGGCATGCTTGGGCATGCCGGCATCGTCAGGGTCGTAGGCGAACTGCTCGAGCAGTTGGCCCACAAGCCGCCGGTGGTGCTCGACCCCATCCTCGCGGCCAATCTGGCCGGCGCTCTCGCCGCCGACGACCTGCTGCCGGCCTTGAGCGCACTGTGGCCGCATGTCCGTCTGCTGACCCCCAACAGTGTCGAGCTCGAGCGTCTGGGCACGGTCGAGGCGCTGCTCGCCGCCGGGGTGGACAACCTGCTGGTGACCGGCGGCCATCAGCCTGGCCCGACGCTGACCAACACCCTCTATCGCCGCCAGGGCGCCACCCAAAGCTGGACCTGGCCGCGGCTGGCCGGCGAGTTTCATGGCAGCGGCTGCACCCTGGCCGCCGCCTGTGCGGCCGGGCTCGCCCAGGGCTGGCCTGTCGAGCAAGCCCTGGTGCAGGCGCAGACCTATACCCTGCAGGCTTTGCAACGCGCCTGGCAGCCCGGCCGCGGACAGGCACTGCCATGGCGTTGATCCTACCGCGCCTCTACGGCATCACCCCGCACCGCGAGGACGCCCGGCAACTTTTCGATGAGGTCGAGCAAGCCCTCGCCGGTGGTTTGCGCTGCCTGCAGTATCGCGACAAGCGGTCGGCCGCGAGCGAACGCCTGCGTCGGGCCCAGGAGCTGCTGCGGCTGTGCCGGCGCTACGACAGCCTTTTGCTCATCAACGATGATCTCGAGCTGGGTCTGCGCGTCGGTGCCGACGGCGTCCACCTCGGCCAGGGCGATGGCTCCCTGGCTGCGGCTCGTGCACGTCTGGGTCGCCACGCTCTGCTCGGCGCCACCTGCCATGGCAACCTGCAACTGGCGCAGGCTGCGGCGCCCTACACCGACTACCTGGCCTTCGGCGCTTTTTTTGCTAGCAACAGCAAGCCGCAAGCGCAAAGTGCCGACGTGAGCATCCTCGCTGCAGCGGCCCACCTGGGGCAGCCCCGGGTCGCCATCGGCGGTATCAGCCTGGACAATGGCGCAGCACTCATGGCGGCCGGCGCCGACACCCTGGCCATGATAGGTGCCATTTTTGACGCTCCCGACATCAGCCAAAGATGCCGTGATCTGCTCGCCCTCTGTGAGCGCCCCCCGCTCTCCCCTTCGTCCCTCGAGGAGTCTCCACGCGATGAATCGCTCCGCAACGCTGTTTGAACGCGCCTGCCAGGTCCTGCCTGGCGGTGTCAATTCACCGGTCCGCGCCTTTCGCAGTGTCGGTGGCACCCCCATCTTCATCGAACGTGCCGAGGGCGCCCGCCTGTATGACGTCGATGGTGGCAGCTACATCGACTATGTTGGCTCCTGGGGCCCGATGATCCTCGGCCATGCCCACCCCGCCATCGTCGCAGCGGTCCGTGCAGCGGCCCTGCAGGGCCTGTCCTTTGGGGCACCGACGGCGCTGGAAGTCGATATGGCCGAAGCGGTCCGCCAGATCATGCCCTCGATGGAGATGCTGCGCATGGTCAGCTCGGGCACCGAGGCGACCATGAGCGCCATACGCCTGGCACGTGGCTATACCGGTCGCGACCTGCTGCTCAAGTTCGAAGGCGCCTACCATGGCCATGCCGACTCCCTGCTGGTCAAGGCCGGCTCCGGAGCGCTGACCCTGGGCATACCCACCTCACCGGGGGTGCCTGCCGATCTCGCCCGTCACACCTTGACCCTGGACTACAACGACAGCGCCGCGGTGGAACGACTGTTTGGCGAATGTGGTGACCAGATCGCCGCCATCATCGTCGAGCCTGTCGCTGGCAATATGAACTGCATCCCCCCGCTACCGGGCTTTCTCGAAACCCTGCGTGCGGTCTGCGATCGCCACGGCAGCGTTCTCATTTTTGATGAGGTCATGACCGGCTTTCGTGTCGCCCTGGGCGGCGCCCAGGAACGCTACGGCATCCGCCCTGACCTGACCACCCTCGGCAAGATCATCGGTGCCGGACTGCCGGTCGGCGCCTTCGGCGGGCGCCAGGAGATCATGCAAGAGCTGGCACCGCTGGGGCCCGTCTACCAGGCCGGCACCCTGTCGGGGAATCCACTGGCGATGAGCGCCGGTCTCACCATGCTGCGCGAACTGCAGGTGCCCGGCTTTCATAGCCGTCTCGAACAGCGTCTGCACAGCTTGCTGCAAGGGCTGCAGGAACGCGCCCAACAGGCGGGCATCGCCCTGCAAACCACACAGGTGGGCGGCATGTTCGGGCTTTTCTTCAGCGATCGGCACGCGATGAGCCGCTTCAGCGACGTGCAAAGCTGTGACCTCGATCGCTTCCGCCGCTTCTTTCATGGCATGCTCAAAGAGGGCGTCTACCTGGCCCCCTCGGCTTTTGAAGCCGGCTTCATCTCCAGCGCCCACGGCGAAGCCGAGATCCAGGCGACCCTCGATGCCGCGGAACGGGTTTTTGCTCGATTGGCCTCATCGACATGAGAAAAAATGCCCCCATGCTGATCGCGCTGAGCCTGTCCCTGCTCGCGCATCTGCTGGGGCTTTTTTATCCGTATTGGCGCTCGGATCGATCGTCGCTGAACGACGGCGACACCGCCCAGGTGCTCAAGCGCCGTGCTGGCGGTCACCTGTCGCACGTCCATCTGCATCTGGATGCGCCGGACAGTCCTCCCGCCGGCGGCCACACCCTGCACCTCTACGTCTGGCAGCCCCCTGCGCCCAGGCTAGCACCAGCGGCCGTGCCGCGCATCGCCCGGGCGCACCACCACCGTCAGCAGCATCCCCGGCAAGCTGAGAGCAGTCCACCGCCAGCGCCGCCGCTTGCACCTGCAGCAGCACCACCGCCAGCGCCGGATGCAGGCCCTGCAGCACCGACCATCGTCAGCACGGCGCCCAGCGCCACCCCGGCCGCGCTGCCTGCCCCCGACCTGCAGGCGCCGCCACCAGCGGCCACGGAGGCCAGGAACCCACCCACTGACGCGAGCGCCGAACCCAAAGAAGACAAGGCAGAGACCGTGTCCAGCGCCGCCAGCCTGAAACTGCCGGCAGATATCGATGGCAGCCGCTTTCCTGCAGAACTGCGTGCGCTCTACCACCTGCGGGTGGGGCTGAGCATCCCCATCGGCACCGATGCCATCGAGCACTGGCAGATTCAGGGCCATCAGTACCGGTTACAACTGGACGCCCATAAATTCGGCTTCAAGGCACGTATCCTCAGTGCCGGACAGATCAGCGATCAAGGCTTGGCCCCCGACCACTTCGAGCTGCAGCTCAATGGCAAGGCGCATACGGTGGCGGATTTTTCCTACGTCAGCCACACGATCAGCCAAGGCTCTCCCAACCACCTGAAAAGCATCTCTTTTCCCGACGGCACCCAGGACATGTTCAGCTTCGCCTACCACCTGGCGATCACCTTTGCCGGACACGACGATCTGCAGCTGAACGTCACCAACGGTTCGACGCTTTATCTGCTCAAATTTCATATCGTCGACGAAGAGACGCTCATCCTGCCGGCCGGGACGATACGCACCGTGCATCTGCACGGCAGCCGTCAGGCCGCCGGCAGCAGCCAGGTCCAGGAGGGTTTTGATGCCTGGCTGGCGCCTGATTTTTGCAATATTCCGGTACGCATGAGCGGACCCGACAGCTCCGGCCATATCTTCGTCATGACGCTCAAGGCCCTGGAGTTTGAAGATCATCCACTTTTCGGCCAGAATCTTCCCGAGGACATGGGCGGCGGTGGCGAACTGCCACAGCAACTGCGCCATCTTCCCGAAACCGCCCCTTTGCCAAGGACCTCACCTTGATAGCCGATCTGTCTGCAACACTTTTAGGTTTTCTGGCCGCCCTGCTGATCGGCGCTCTGGTCGGTCTTGAGCGCGAGCGGCACAAGAGCGAGCTGGCCGAGCCTGGTGCTCCCGGTGTACGCTCCTTCGCCATCGCGGCGCTGTGCGGTGCGACCGCCAGCTGGCTACAGACCCAGGGTTATCCCGGCCTGCTGCTCCTGGTCTGTGCCCTGGTCGCCGCGACAGGCTGGCTGCAGTTTGCCGCTGAACTCAGGCATCAGCCTGAAAACGGTGATCTGACCACCCATCTCGCCCTGGTGATGACCGTGCTCCTCGGGGCGGTGGCCATGGAGTCGCGCAACCTTGCCGCGGCTCTTGGTATCTGCACCATGGCCCTGCTCGCCTACAAGCGTCCCCTGCACGCCGCCATCGCCTCCTTGCATCAAGACGATGTCTACGCCGCAGCGCGTCTGCTCATCGTCTTTTTCATCATCTTGCCCCTGCTGCCGCAACACGCGATCGATCCCTGGGGAGCGATCAACCCTTACCAGTTGGGGTGGCTGGTCGCCCTGCTCTCCGGTCTCAGCTTTCTCGGCTATCTGGCAGCCCGGCACTTTAGCCGCACCCAGGGCAGCCTGCTCACCTCGCTGGCCGCAGCGCTGGTGTCGAGTACGGCGGTCACCCTCAATCTGGCCCGGCAAAGCCGGCGCCTGGCGGCCGATGAACGCGAGCACATCCTGCTCGCCGCCAATGTCGCGGCCGCTTGGAGCGTCATGTTCGTGCGCCTGCCCCTGGTGGTCGCCATGCTCAACCAGAAACTCGGCCTCTGGGTGGCCCTGCGCGAACTGCCGCTGGCCCTGCTCTGTGCCCTCTTTGCCACGATCCTGCTGCGCCGATCCCGCCAGCAGACCCATGGCAGCGAGGCCATGGCCCTGCGCAATCCCTTCAGCCTCATCGAGGCCCTGCAATATGCGGCCTTTCTGGCCGCACTCTTGCTGATCGCCCACCTGGCCCATGACTACCTGTCCCCACGTGCGCTACCCCTGGTGGCGGCGATGGCCGGGCTCACCGATGTCGATCCGATCAGTGTCGCCATGGCGCAACAGGCCCAACATGTCGCTGACATGCATCCTTTTGCGCAAGCCATCATTGTCGCCTGCATCAGCAACTCGGTGGTGCGTTTTGTCATCGCCCTGACGATAGGCAAGAAGAAGTTTTTTCTCCCCCTGCTGCTTTTGCTGATCGCCTTCACCTTGCCGCTCATCGCCTTCTTGTGAGGCCCCCTGAAGGCGCTGCCGCCAGCCTCTTCAGGGCGCCTTCTTGCTTTGAAAGTTTGACATCTATCGAACTATTGTTTAGGGTAGGCCCATCGCTTTCTGCCGAGCACCCTGAGGCCCTGACCATGGATGATGTACTGCACCAAACCCTGACCCTGCCCAACGGCAGCGTCTTGCCCAACCGGCTCGCCAAGTCGGCGATGAGCGAAGCGCTGGGGACCGCCGACAACCGGCCCACCACGGCACTCTGCCGTCTCTACCAGGCCTGGTCGGCAGGCGGTACCGGGCTGCTCATCACCGGCAATGTCATGATCGATCGGCGCGCCCTCGGCGAGCCCAACAATGTCGCCATCGAAGACGAGCGCGACCTGCCCATGCTGGAGGCCTGGGCGCGCGCTGCGACCGAGGCGGGCAATGCCTGCTGGGTCCAGCTCAACCACCCCGGCAAACAGGCCCCCAAGGGACTCAATGTCGAGACCCTGGCGCCTTCCGCCCTGGGCTTTGGCCCTGAGCTGGCACGTTTTTTCGGCGTCCCACGTGAACTGCAAGAAGCCGAGATCGAAGACCTCATCCAACGCTTTGCAGGCGCCGCCGCCCTGGTGAAAAAAGCCGGCTTCAGCGGTGTACAGATCCACGCCGCCCACGGCTATCTGATCTCGCAGTTTCTCTCCGCCCGTCACAATCAGCGTGAGGACGCCTGGGGCGGTGACGCTGAACGCCGCCGCCGCTTCGTGCTCGCCGTTTATCACGCCATACGAACCGCCGTCGGCCCTGACTTTCCTGTCGGCATCAAGCTGAACTCGGCGGATTTTCAAAAAGGCGGGGTCAGTGAAGAAGAGGCCCGCGACCTGATGCGCGCCCTCGATAGCGCCGGCATCGACCTGATCGAGATCTCCGGAGGCACCTATGAGGCGCCGGCGATGTCGACAGGTCTGCACCGCAAGTCGAGCACCCGCCAGCGCGAGGCTTATTTCCTCAGCTTTGCCGAGCAGGTGCGCCATGAAGTGCGCGCCCCCTTGATGGTCACCGGCGGCTTTCGTACCCGCCAGGGGATGATCGAGGCGCTCAACAGCGGCGCACTGGATCTCATCGGCTTGGCCCGCCCGCTGGCCATAGAGCCGGATTTTTCAGCGCGTATCCTGGCCGGCATGGCGCCACAACACAGCACCCCCGCCCGTATCAGCACCGGCATAGGCGCCATCGACCGCATGGCCCTCATGGAAGTGACCTGGTACGGCCGTCAACTCAGACGCATGGGCCAGGGCCGGCGCCCGCGCCCCCGCGAAAGCGCGCTGAGCTCCCTGGCCATGACCCTCCTCGAGTCAGGCTGGCATACCTTCCGCTCACGTCGCGCGCGCGCCTGAACACCCACGTCCCCACAGCAAGGAGCCTAGGACATGTCCACCTCAAGAACCCTGATTACCGGAGCCTCCAGCGGCATAGGGCGCGCTCTCGCCCAGCGCTTTGCCGCAGCGGGCCACTCCCTCATCCTGGTCGCCCGACGCCAGGCAGCTCTCGAAGCCCTGGCCGAGGAGCTGCGCCAGACCCATCGTATCGAAGTGCTGGTGATCGCCCAGGATTTGGCAGAAGCCGGTGCCGCGGCACGGCTGATGGAGCAGATCAACGCCACCGGCCTCGAAGTCGACACCCTGGTCAACAATGCCGGGCTGGGCTACAACGGTGCCTTCGCCGAGTCCTCGCTGGAACAGATCCAGTCCATGCTGCAGGTCGACATGGTCGCTCTCACCGAGCTCTGTCATCTGTGCCTGGCGCCGATGAAAAAGCGTGGCCATGGACGCATCCTCAATGTCGCTTCGGTGGCGGCCTTGCTGCCCTGTCCCCAGTTTGCCGTGTATGCCGCCTGCAAGGCCTATGTGCTGTCACTGTCGGAGTCGCTGCGCTACGAACTGCGTGACCAGCACATCTCCGTCACCACCCTCTGTCCCGGCGCCACCGCCACCGAGTTCCACGACGTCGCCGGCAATGAGGGCACCCTGATCACCCGGCTGATGGACAGCCCGGAGATGGTCGCTGAGGTCGCCTACCGGGCGATGCTGCGCGGACGGGGTGCTGTGATCAGCGGCTGGATCAACAAGCCCCTGCCCTTTTTCCTGCAGTGGATGCCGCGCTCGTGGGCGATGGGCCTGGCCGGCCGCGCTGCACGCCGCCAAGCGGCCTGAGCGGGCCCTGACCGCCCTTGATTTACCGAGGGCGGTCAGGCCTGTTAGACTTCGTCCTTATGCGACGCTCGACCCTGGACCGATGACATGTTCACCCCCCTCTCTCCGATCGATGAGCTGGCGCGTGCTTTCAAAGCCTTATCGCACCCCAACCGCCTGGCCATCTATCTTGAAGTGCTGCGTCATAGCGAGACCTCGATCAAGCACAGCTGTTGTCTGGGGGACCTCATCAGCCACCTCGACATCGGGGCACCGACCATCTCTCATCACACCAAAGAGCTGGTCAATGCCGGGCTCATCCATGCCCAGCGTGAGGGCAAATTCCTGCGCTGCCGTATCAACCCGCAGCTGCGTGACCGTCTTGCCGCATTTTTTTCCAGCTCGCAGATCTAGCGAGCTGTACGGACACGGCAGCTGCGCTCAAACTGCCGCGATTTTGGCGAGGCCACGGCGTATCGCATGACCGAGCACGAATTCGACCACCGCACCCAGGCCTGGCACCGGCACCTCGAAATAGATATCCCACACCACACGGCAACCGCTCGGCTGCTCATAAAACTCGACACGTCCACGATGTGCACGCAGAGGCGCGCCGCCGTGACTGATCCGATAGTCGATACTGCGTCCGGCCTGCATGGCCAGCACGGTCTCTTCGACGGCCAGGGGCCAGATGCCGATACGGCGTACCGAGCCGACACCATTGGGCTCGGCGTCGCCGGCCTTGATGCGCCGGCAAGGCAGACCAAAAACCGCCTGCAGACGATCATGGTCGGACAGCTGGGCAAAAACCGCCTGGACATCGCGGGCAAAGCTTTGTTCGATATGCAGATGGTGCTGGCTCATAAGTACTTCTCCTCAAGACCGCTGTTTTACCAGTCTCCCGGGGCGACGCGCAAGACTTCCTCGAGGGTGGTCAGTCCCGAGCGCACCTTCAGAGCGCCATTGAGCCGCAGGGTGTGCATGCCTTCCCGGCAAGCCTGTCGACGCAGGCGTGAGGCATCGGCACGCTCACTGATCATGCGCCGCAACACCGGCGAGACCATCAGCACCTCGTGGATACCGGTACGCCCACGGTAGCCGGTACCACGACAGAGCTTGCAGCCCCGCGCATGGTAGACCTGAGCGGGCAGGGGCAGCTTCCAGGGCCGGGTGCACTCATTCCAGGCCAAAGGATCGACTCCCCCCTCCTGCTTGCAGTCCGGGCAGAGCAGGCGCACCAGGCGCTGGGCCATGACCCCCTGCAAGGTGGCGGCGATAAGAAAAGGCTGCACGCCGATATCGAGCAAACGGGTGATGCTGCTCGGCGCATCGTTGGTGTGCAGCGAAGAGAGAACCAGGTGCCCCGTCAAAGCAGCCTGTATGGCCATGTCGGCGGTCTCGCCATCACGAATCTCGCCGACCATGATGATGTCCGGATCCTGCCGCAACAACGCCCTGATCCCGTCAGCGAAGCTGAGATCGATGCCTTGCATGACCTGCATCTGGTTGAAACGCGGCTCCAGCATCTCGATGGGGTCTTCCAGGGTGCTGACGTTGACCTCATCGCTGGCCAACTGACGCAAACTGGCGTACAAGGTGGTGGTCTTGCCTGAGCCTGTCGGGCCGGTCACCAGGACGATGCCGCTGCTGTGGGCGCACATCTGCTTCCAGCTCTGCAACTCGGCGCCGAGCAAACCCATCTCCTCAAAGCCCTGCTGCGAGAGCTCAGGATCGAAGATGCGCATGACCAGCTTTTCACCGAAGGCTGTCGGCAAGGTCGACAGCCGCAACTCCACTTCGCCGCCATCAGGCTTGCGGGTCTTGACCCGACCATCTTGCGGCCGCCGCTTCTCGGCGATGTTAAGCCGGCCGAGGATCTTGATACGGGCGATGACCGCCGTCATCACCCCCATGGGCAATTCCTGCATCACATG
>JAJZHK010000052.1 GCA_021804565.1 Pseudomonadota bacterium
GACAGCGAGACCATCGCGTAGGCGCCGAAGAAGGCCAGGTGGCCGTGGGCCGCGGTGATCTCGGTGCCATGGGCGTAGTACTGCATCGGCGCCAGCGTGATCAGGAAGCCCCAGACGCCGGCGCCCAGGAAGGCCATGATCGGGGTGCCCAAGGCCCAGAGCATGGCCGCCTGGTTGGGATGCTCGCGCCGACGCTTGATGAGGATGCGCACGGCAAACACGATCAGCATGATGAAGGGGATCGGTTCCATGGCGCTGAAGATGGAGCCTAGCCAGATCCAGTACTCGGGAGCACCGATGTAGTAGTAGTGATGGCCGATGCCGATGATGCCGCTGATCAGGGTCATGGCGATGATCACATACATCCACTTTTCGATGATTTCGCGGTCGACCCCCGTGGTCTTGATCAGGATGAAACCGAGCAGCGAGCTGAGGATCAGTTCCCAGTCACCCTCGACCCAGCCATGGACAACCCACCACCAGCTGTAGCTGGCCTTGACCGTGTCGACGGGGAAATAGAAGGCCGGCAAAAACAGCAGCGCCAGGCCCCACAGGCTGGCGACCAGTATGATGTTGAGGGAGGTCTTGCGGCCGCGCATCAGGGTCATGCTGACATTGAACAGCAGCGATAGCGCCACCAGGACGATGCCGATTTTGGTCGGCAAGGGCTGCTCGAGATAGCCCCGGCCCATCGTCGGCAGATAGGCGTTGCCGGTCAGTGCTGCGAGATGTGCGTAAGGCACCAGCAGATAGGCCAGGATGGTCAGGGCACCAGCGCTCAAGAACACCCAAAAGGTCAGCAAGGCCAGCTTGGGGCTGTAGAGCTCGGTTTGCGCCTCTTCAGGCACGATGAAGTAGGCCGCTCCCATGAAGCCCATCAGCAGCCAGACGATGAGCAGGTTGGTATGGACCATGCGGGTGACACTGAAAGGAAGCTCCGGGAAGAGAAAGCTGCCATCGATGTACTGATAGCCGGCGATCAGACCGAAGATGATTTGGCCGAGAAAAAGCAGCAGGGCTGCGATGAAGTAGGGCTTGGCCACCCTTTGCGATGCGTAGTTCATGATGGCTCCATCATAGAGATTCAGTCGAGTGTGGTGATCCTTCAGCCCTGGGTGTTGGGCGGCCAATGGTTGGTGTTGACGTGCGACAGCCACTGCAGGTAGGCGACGATATCGTTAAGATCCTGATCGCTGAAGTTGAAGTGGGGCATTTGCCGACGGCCAGGAACACCGGTGGGTTGTATGCGTATCCAGGTTTTGATGAAGTCAGGACCGCGGCGGACATAGACGTTGTCCAGCTCGGGTGCAAAATAGGCGCCTTCCCCGTTGATGGTGTGACAGCCTATGCAGTTGTTGCTGTCCATCAGGTATTTGCCGTGTTGCGCTGACGCGGTCATCTGTGCCGCATGATCCCGCGCCGGGATCTGTCGCCAGGTGTCGATGCTGAGCATCAGGTAGATGAGAAGAAAAAATACGGCGCCACCCAAAAAGATGTTGCGCGCCATCGCTTTACTGAAAACTTCCTGCATGATGGGCTCCTAGTTGAGAGGGCTCTGTTCGTGAAGCAGACCCTTGAACAGAATGTTGTTTTCCAGATGGATGTGTTGCATCAGGTCGCGACGAAAGGCCTCCAGGCCGGCATACAGCGCCATCCAGGTGTTACAGGCATCTGCGGGCGGCTGAATGTCATCGGTGAGGCGCATGACGACGTCGATGGCGGCGCCATGCTGCTCGTGCTCGAAGCGCATCATGGCGATCGGTCCTTCCGGCCAGATGGAGCTTTCGCGCAGCAGCCAGGGAAAGAGGACCTGCTCTTCCTTGAGCATGTGGCTTTCCAGCTCTTGCAGCATTTGCGTCAGTTGTTGCGTCAAGCCCGTGGGGCACTGAGGATGCTGGGCGTGTACCCGTTCGACGCGCTGTGCCAGGCGGATCAGCTCAGGCAGCTGGGCCCGGTGTTTTTGGTGATAGTTTTCGAGCAGATGCTCGATCATGCCGGCGGCGTCGGGTGGTGTCGTCTCCTGCTGGGGTGACTGGGCGAGGCTGGCCAGTTGCGCACACAAGGGCTCCAGGTCCAGGCCTTTGCGCTGGGCGGCTTCGCTGAGCGAGATGTCACCGCCGCAGCAAAAATCAAGACGATGCCGGTGAAAGATGGCGGTGGCCCCTGGCAGGGTGCGGGCCAGTTGCCCGAGGGAAAGTTCACGCAGATCCATAGATGTCTCCCGAGTTTGATCAATGAAACAACGATGGGTCTTTAGCAAGGACTGTGCCATTTATATTTCTTTTTTAAAAACAGCAAATTACATATGGCATGGTGATTCATACCCTGATAGATTAGGGTTGTTTTAACCCTTAAGGTATTTTTAACCATGATCGATGCCAGCCTGCTTGCTGATCTGGTCACCGCCTTGCCGGCCAGCGTGCGTTTACAGCGTCTGGTGCACGGTCTGCGTCTGCGTTTCGCCTGCGATGCCGTGGCCATCCTGCGTTTGCAGGAGGATGCTCTGGTGCCGGTAGCGGTCGAGGGACTCGTCCATGAGGCGCTCGGTCGGCGTTTTCAGGTGGCTTTGCATCCACGCTTCATCCAGATTTTGCAGCAGCGCGCCCCGGTTCGCTTCATGCCCGGGAGTGATCTGCCGGACCCCTACGATGGCCTTCTCGCCGAGCAGGCGGGTATCCCCTTGCCGGTGCACGATTGCATGGGGGTGAGTCTGTTCATCGAAGGGCAGGCGTGGGGCGTATTGACACTGGACGCGCTGGCCGGCGAGGGTTTCGATGCGGCGACCCAGCAGGCTTTATCGGAGCATCTGCTCCTGGTCGAAGCCGCCCTGCGCATGACGCGCATGGAAGAAGAGATGCATAGGCTCAATCTGCATCGCTGGGTGCGCGAGGACGTTGAGGGGCAAACGGATGCTGATGACGAAATTCTGGGTCATAGTCCGGAGGTCTTGCGACTGATCGACGAGCTCAAGGTCGTCGCAGGCTCGGATCTGCCGGTTTTATTATTGGGTGAGACCGGCGTCGGCAAAGAGTTGTTCGCCCGCCATCTGCATCGACACTCGTCGCGTAAGCGGCCGCTCGTCCATGTCAATTGCGCCGCCTTGCCGGAGTCTTTGGCCGAGAGTGAGCTTTTTGGCCATGTCAAAGGCGCCTTCTCCGGTGCCGCCGGTGATCGTGCCGGACGCTTTGAAGCCGCCGATGGCGGCACGATCTTTCTCGACGAGGTGGGTGAGCTGCCTTTAAGCATCCAGGCCAAGCTCTTGCGAACCCTGCAGAATGGTGAAATTCAGCGTCTTGGCGAGGATCACCCGCGCAAAGTCGACGTGCGTATCGTCGCAGCGACCAACCGGCATTTGCGCCAGAGTGTGCGCGATGGCCTGTTTCGTGCCGACCTCTATCATCGCCTGTCGGTCTATCCGGTCCCCATTCCTCCTTTGCGCGAGCGGGGCCGCGACATCCTGTTGCTGGCCGGGCGCTTTCTGGAGCTGAATCGGGCACGCCTGGGCATGCGTAGCCTGCGTTTGGCACCGGAAGCGGAAGAACTGCTGCTCACCTATCACTGGCCGGGCAATATCCGTGAACTCGAGCACGTGATCAGCCGAGCGGCGATCAAGGCGCTCAGCCGTGGTGCCGGACACGCCGATATCGTCACCCTGGTCCCCGAACTCCTCGATCTGGATGCCCCAGCGCGCAGCAGGCCGGAGTCCTTGCCCATGCCGCCCATGCTGGTGGTCGCCGAGGGCGAGTTGCCGGGCTGGGAGCGGGCCGTGCAATCTTTTCAACGACAGTACCTGCGCCAGGTCTTGCAGCACTGTGCGGGCAACTGGGCGGCTACGGCGCGTCAGCTCGGGATGGATCCCAGCAATCTGCACAAACTGGCTCGTCGCCTGGGACTGAAGTCCTGATGCACGGTCCGATCGTGTCCTGTGGAGGGGTGAGTTGCGCCTTTTTTGTGCGCCATGAATGCCAGGAGAGTTACGGTTCGGGACGTCAAAAATACCGTGATATCCAGGCCGGCGCGGATGCGGCTTGTTACCCAGGTTCCTGGAGTTGATCCAGCAGTTGGAAAACAGCCCTGCCAGGTCGTTAGCAGAGACGATCCGATCATGGCTAATACCGATTGTGCGTATGTGGCGCTTCTCAAAATCCAATGGCATCACTGAGGGATTCCACACGAAGATGGAGATGATCTCGCGCAGAGCTTTCGGGTTCTGAGAATTTTGAGAATTATCGTATGAGGGTTCTTGCCCTATGTGGCTGGAGCGGTATGATCAATCGGGTTTGATGAATGCCCATCCCCCGTTTATGGGGAAGAGCCCGAAATTCACCGGGGAACGCCCGCCCCGGCGGCGGCTGGAACACAGCAACATGGTCGCAATCCGCGCCAAAACTGGCGTCTGCGGCAGATAAGGAAAAAGCCAGAGCAAGGCTGGCTTCTTCGAATTGGTGGCTACGGCGGGACTTGAACCTGCGACCTCAGCATTATGAATGCCGCGCTCTAACCAGCTGAGCTACGTAGCCATTTGAGGCGGCAGATTTTTACCGCAAGAAGCGTCTTTGTCAAGCGCTTCGTGAGGAAAATCGCCCCCGGAGCGAGGTGTGTTCGATCCGGGGGCAGAGCCTCAGTGGCCTATCTGCTGGCTGATGGCGTTTTCCTGCTGGTTGAGCTGCTGCTGTTGCTGCGGCGTGATGGTGCCGTGCTGATCACGGGCCATCTGCCGCTCTTCCTTGCGCACCTGATGGTCTTCCCTGTGCAGCTGATGCGCCTGGGCGGGGCTGATGTCGCCCTCCCTGCGCTCCTGGTTGATGCGCTGGTTTTGACGATGCAGACGATGGTTGACTTCGGCGCGCCGCGGGTGATCTTTTTTCCAGTCACCATCGGCATGGGAGAGCAGCGGGGCGCCAACCATGAGGGCAGAAACGAGAACCGTGCTGAACTTGATACTACGCATGATACATCTCCTGTGTGAGGTACCCGAGAAAACGCAGCGGGCCGTCATCGGGTTGACCCTCATCTCCATGATTTGTGACGGCGTACACAGCATAGACCGATAGATCAGGATGTCAGCAGGAATTCAAGCAGGGCCTTTTGGGCATGGAGACGATTTTCAGCCTCATCCCAGACCACGGCACGCGGATCCTCCAGCATGTCGTCGGAGATTTCTTCGCCACGATGGGCCGGCAGGCAGTGCATGAAAAGTGCATCTGGAGCGGCCAGATCCATCAGGCGCGGACTGATCTGGTAGGCGGAGAAGCGGCGCTTGCGCACGCTGCTCTCGTTTTCTTGTCCCATCGAGGTCCAAACGTCGGTGGCGATGAGGTGGGCGCCACGCGCCGCCTCTTCCGCCGTTTTGACCAGCTCGACATGAGCCTGGAAGCGGTTGATGAGGACGGGGTCGGGTTCAAATCCATAGGGGCAAGCGATCTTGAGCTGAAAGTCAAAACGATGGGCGGCATGGATATAGGAGTTGCACATATTGTTGCCGTCGCCAATCCAGGCGAAGGTTTTGCCGCGCAGTTCGCCACGCTGTTCCTTGAAGGTCTGCAGGTCTGCGAGCAGCTGACAGGGATGGTGTGCATCCGTCAGGCCGTTGATGACGGGAA
Organism: Pseudomonadota bacterium; assembly: GCA_021804565.1. Lineage (GTDB taxonomy): Bacteria > Pseudomonadota > Gammaproteobacteria > Pseudomonadales > Moraxellaceae > JAJZHK01. The sequence goes on from JAJZHK010000052.1 coordinate 5,604, forward strand.
CCTGTGAGGCGCTGGCGAAACGCTCGACAATGCTGTGCTGGTAGGTGCGTATCATGATGACGTCGCACATGCGCGAGATGACCCGGGCCGAGTCTTCGATCGGCTCGCCACGACCGAGCTGGGTGTCGCGAGGCGACAGGAAGATGGCGTGGCCACCAAACTGGGCCATGCCTGCTTCGAAAGACACCCGGGTACGGGTCGAGGACTTTTCAAAAATCATCGCCAGCACACGGCCACGCAAGGGTTCGTAATGGACCCGTTCGCGGTGCATGCGCTTGAGTTCCATGGCGCGCAGCAGCAGATGATCGAGCTCAGCCGGCAGCAAGTCGAGCAGGGTGAGAAAATGGCGCGTGCTCATGCCGACTCCTGACGGGAAAGAAAGTCATGAACCAGCCCGCTCAGCTTGTCGACCAGAAGCTGGGCTTCTGCCTCATTCATGATGAGCGGCGGCAGCAGGCGTATGCGGCGCTCTGCGGAAACGGCAAACAAGAGCCCGGCCTGCCGTCCGAGTTCGACCATGGCGGTGGCGTCGCAGGGTAGTACGACACCGATCATCATGCCCAGGCCGACGACCTCGACGTGCAGGGGGCTGAGCCGTGCCGCCAGCTGTTCGCGTATCCAGAGGCCTACGCGCGCGGCATTGTCGATGGCGCCGGAGCTCAGGATGTCGATGGTGCACAGGGCAACCCTGCAGGCGAGGGGGCTGCCGCCAAAGGTGGTGCCGTGCATGCCAGGGCCGAACAGGTCCTTGGCTTTGCCGGCCACCAGCACTGCGCCTATCGGAAAGCCATTGCCCAGGCCCTTGGCGGTACTGATGACATCGGGCTGGATGCTGCTGTGCTGATAGGCGAAGTAGCGACCGGTACGGCCATTGCCTGTTTGTACTTCGTCGAGCATGAGCAGCCAGTCATGACGATCACAGATCGCCCGCAGCGCTTGCAGATAGGCGGGCAGGCCATGGCTCGGCAGGCGGACGCCGCTTTCACCCTGGATAGGCTCAACCAGGATGGCGGCAATGTCCGGATGCGCCTGCGCCGCCGCTTTGATGGCATCGAGGTCGTCGAAGGGCACACGAATATAGCCTTCAACCAAAGGTTCAAAGCCTTTTTGGACCTTGCTGTTGCCGGTCGCTGACAGTGTCGCCAGGGTGCGGCCGTGGAATGAGTTTTCCATCACCAGCACCGCCGGGCGGTCTATGCCGCGCTGGTGACCGTGCAGGCGCGCCAGCTTGAGCGCGCCTTCATTGGCTTCGGCCCCGGAGTTGGCAAAAAAGCAGCGATCCATGGATCCAGCACGACAAAGCGCCTCGGCCAGCTGTTCTTGCAGAGGGATGCGGTAGAGGTTGGAGGTGTGGATCAGCGTGCGCGCCTGCTCGGCGATGGCATCAGCGATGCGCGGATGGGCGTGGCCCAGGCCGCAGACGGCGATGCCGGACAGGGCATCCATATAGCGCTGGCCGTGCTCATCTTCAAGCCAGACGCCCTCACCACGGACAAAAGCGACAGGCTGCCGATTATAAGTCGGCATCAGGGGTGTGCTCACGAGTATCCTCCGCAGACACAGGGCTGACGTGTCGACGTCGCGACACGAATCAAGCCCCCGATGATAGCCCTTAGGGGTCATGGGCGTCTAGGCATCAGCACTGGCGAAAGACCTAGTAGGATAGTAGTATATGAGGCACTTCGCTGAGCTGATGGCCGAAGTGCCCTGAAACCTTGCACCTGGGTGAGTACTATGGACGATATTGAAAGTCTGATACGCCAGCAGATCGCCGAAAATCCGGTTCTTCTCTATATGAAAGGAACGCCTGATTTTCCTTCCTGCGGCTTCTCTGCGCGCGCCTCTGAATTGGTGATGGCGATCGGTGAACCCTTCGCCTTCGTCAATATTCTCGACAACCCGGAAATTCGCTCGACCTTGCCGCGCATCGCCAATTGGCCGACCTTTCCGCAGCTGTGGGTCAAAGGTGAACTGATCGGCGGCTGTGATATTTTGGTTGAGATGGCGCAAAAGGGTGAACTTGCACCCTTGATCAAGGCAGCCCGCGCCGCTTGATACGGCAACAAAACCTCAATAGCTTGACCGGCGCACCGGCGCCGGTCTGGATACACCACTGAAGGAGAGCATCATGGCAGTATTGGTAGGCAAACAAGCCCCTGACTTCACCTGCGCCGCTGTTTTGGGCAATGGCGAAATCACCGAGAACTTCAATCTCGCCAGCGCCCTCAAGGGCAAGTATGGCATCCTGTTCTTCTACCCACTCGACTTTACCTTTGTCTGCCCGTCCGAGCTGATCGCACTCGATCATCGCATCGACGAGTTCAAAAAGCGCAATGTCGAAGTGATTTCCGTGTCCATCGACTCGCAGTTCACCCACAATGCCTGGCGCAATACGCCGGTCAACCAGGGGGGTATCGGTCCGGTGCGCTACACCATGGCCGCTGACGTGTCGCACCAGATTGCCAAAGACTATGATGTCGAAACCGCAGGCGGTGTGGCTTTGCGCGGCGCTTTCCTGATCGACAGGGCTGGCGTGGTGCGTTCGCAGATCATCAATGATCTGCCCCTCGGACGTAATATGGATGAGCTTCTGCGACTGATCGATGCCCTGCAGTTTACCGAAGAGCATGGTGAGGTCTGCCCGGCCAACTGGAAAAAGGGTGATCAAGGCATGAACGCCTCGCCCGCCGGTGTCGCCAGCTATCTTGCAGGTCATGCCGACAAGCTCTAAGCCTTTCGCTACGCTATCCTGCCGGGCTTGTCCCGGCAGTTTCTTGAGGAGCACAAGGTGAGCGGGCGACTCGACAAGTGGCTGTCCCAGTCTCTCGGTGTCAGTCGCAGTACGGCGCGCGTCTTGATCCGTGGTGGTCGCGTCGCGGTCGATGGACGTCCGGTGCACCAGGCGGATACCCGGCTGGAGCCTGGCATGCAGGTGTCGTGCGACGACCAGCCGCTGACGCCGCCGCAGTCTCGCTCTGGCTACTGGATGATGCACAAGCCGCTCGGCTACCTTTCCGCGACCTACGATGACCATCAGCCGACGGTTATCGATCTGTTGCCGGCGTCGATGCATGCCGGGATTCAAGTGGCAGGCCGACTTGATAAAGACAGCAGCGGCCTGCTCCTGCTGACCACCGATGGCGCTTGGTCGCATCGTCTGCGCCGTCCTGGGCATCATCGCAAGGTCTACCGCTTGTGGCTGGCCGAGCCGGTTGATGCAGCGATGCAGCAGGCTTGGCTGCGCGGTGTCGAGCTGCGCAGCGATGGCTGTGCCCGCGCCCTGGCGGTTGAGGTCCTGGGACCCTGTGAAGTGCGCATGACGATCGATGAAGGTCGCTACCATCAGGTCAGGCGCATGTGCGCAGCGGCGGGCAACCATGTGCTGGCCCTGCACCGAGAAGAAGTGGCCGGCATCGTCCTCGATGCTGAACTGCAGCCAGGGCAGTGGCGAGCGTTGCGCGCCGAGGAGATCGCCCGTGTGGACGCGTGAACAAAGGATAGCCTTGTACGTGGCCTGGATACGCTGGATGCTTTACATCGCCCTGGCGGCTGTTGCCTTGGTCTTTTTGTTCGCGCTCGGTCGGCATCCCCATGAGTCGGCCTTGCTGCGTCTGCAAGCCCCGCCTTCGGGTGATGGGCATCTGCAGGTCATCGATGGCCCGGCCGGTCCGCACCATCTGCGCCTGCTGGTGTTCTGGCAGGACGGTCGCCTGCGTGTCTACGGCTTTCCTTACGCCGATGATCTCTATGTCCTGCCTGAGCACGACTGGTGGAGCGTCGGCGGCATGTGCGCAGGTTTGAAGCTGCAGCGTGACCAGGGCTGGATAGGCTGTGACGACGGTCAGCCCGCCCATCGCTGGCATCTCGATGGGCGCGCCTTCGTGGCCGCTCAGCCTGAGCTGCTGGCGCCGGCACTACAGCCGGATGGTCATGGCGCCTACTGGGTTGAGCTCCCGTCGCCTTAGATCCGTCCTGCAAGCAGCTGCCAGAGTGCGACCAGGCCAAGCAGGGTCAGCAGCAAGGGCCAGCCCACCCGCAGGCCGGTGCGCCAGTCCTGGCGGCTCGGTAAGGCGGCCAGTCCCAGGGTGCACAGCAATAAAGCCTGGATCAGCAGATCACCGGGGTGGGCGTAGGGGTCGATGCGCGCCTGCCATACCCAGGGCAGCGCCACCGCCGCCAGAAGGGGAGCCAGCGCGACGGGCAGGGCATTGTAAAAGCGCAGGCGATGGAATTTGACCTCGCCGAGCTGCCAGTGCCGGCCCTGCCGGCGCGGCCATAGACTGAACGCGTAGGGCTCGGCGAAGAGCAGCCAGCCCAGGGCGGCGTGCAAAAGCTCGTGGAGCAGGGTGGCCGGCAGGGTGACGAAGGCATAAATGCGCGGCAGGGCCTGCAGCAGGCGCAGCAGGGCCACACAAAACAGCACCAGGAGCAGCAGCGGCAGGTGCGTCCACAGGCTGTGGGCGAGCAGCAGGAGCATCTGGTTGAGGCGGTGCAGGGCGTGGATGATCATGAAGACAGCTCGGTGTGCCGCAGGCGCCAGGCTTGCGGACTGACGCCTTTCCAGCGCTTAAAGGCACGGTTGAAGGCGCTTTGTTCAGAGTAACCGAGGAGCAGGGCGACTTCCACCAGACTCAGCGAGGGGTCGGCCAGGTACTGCTCACAGAGGGCGTCACGGGTACGGTCGAGCAGCTGTTGGAAGTTCAGGGAGCGACGCTGCAGCTGTCTTTGCAGACTGCGCGAGGACATCGATAAAACGCTGGCGCAGTACTCGAGCTGGGCACAGCCCTCGGGGAGGGCGCTGAGCAGGATCTGCTGCAGGCGGCTCTCAAAGCCGTCGGCGCTGGGCAGGGCCTGCAGCAGCGCTTGCGCCTGACGCGCCAGGAGGTCGCGCAAACCCGGGTCGTGCTGCGGCATGGGCAGGCTCAGCAGGCTGCTGGGAAAGCGCACGCGCGTGTGGCTGTCGGCAAAGGTCACCGGGCAGCCAAAGAACTCGTCGTAGAGGGCGGCGATCTCGGCGCCGGGGTGCGGGTGCACGAAGCTGACCTGGGTCGGCGGGGGTGGCGCCTGCAGTTGGCGTCGCAAAAAACTGATCAGCGCAGCGATGGCCAGGCTGTCGGTGAGCTCGTTGAAGCTGCGGCTGTCACGCGGCCAGCGCAGTTCGACATCGCTGCCTTCCTGGGCCAGCTGGACCAGATCAACGCCATAAAAAAGCCGTTCATAGCGCTGATAGATGTGCATGGCCTCGGCCAGATTGGAGGAGGCCAGTGCCAAATAGCCCAAAACACCGATATGACGGGGTTCGACCAGGGCGCCGATAGCCAGGCCGGGGGCTTTGAGGTGGGGGCAGAGGGCCGCCGCTTCCTCAAGCAGGTTCTGCCAAATGCGGATGGGTACCAGTTCCTGGTGGGCCAGCGCGGCCAGCTGCTGGCGCAAACTCTCAGCGGCAAGTTGCCGCTCATCGAGGAAGCTGAGCAACAGTTGTGTCCAGGCGCCGGTGATACGTACGATGCTCATGGCGTCTTTCCTTATGCGTAGCCTCACTTTATAAATGCCATCTTAGCCCTTGACAAGTCATATGCCAGGCATGAAAATGTGCGGCCTTGCTCTGGAGGGGTTCCCGAGCGGTCAAAGGGATCAGACTGTAAATCTGACGGCTCAGCCTTCGAAGGTTCGAATCCTTCCCCCTCCACCACTACAAGTCCTGCGCTCGCTGGAGCTGTGGATGTGGCTGTAAGACAAGGCGGGTGTAGTTTAGTGGTAGAACTTCAGCCTTCCAAGCTGATAGTGCGGGTTCGATTCCCGCCACCCGCTCCATGAGCGGACAGGGATTTAAGCTCATATAGCTCAGCAGGTAGAGCACTTCCTTGGTAAGGAAGAGGTCACCGGTTCGAATCCGGTTATGAGCTCCAGTATTCAAAAAGGGTCGGCGCAGGCCGGGATGGAGATGTCAAAATGGCAAAGGCAAAGTTTGAACGTACCAAGCCGCACGTGAACGTCGGCACCATCGGTCACGTGGACCATGGCAAGACGACGCTGACCGCTGCGATCACCACCGTCTGCGCCAAGCAGTTCGGCGGCGAAGCGCGCGGCTATGATCAGATCGACTCGGCGCCGGAAGAGAAGGCGCGCGGCATCACCATCAACACCGCGCACGTGGAATACGAGTCGCCGCAGCGCCACTACGCGCACGTTGACTGCCCGGGTCACGCCGACTATGTGAAGAACATGATCACCGGCGCGGCGCAGATGGACGGTGCCATTCTGGTGGTGTCGGCCGCTGACGGTCCCATGCCGCAGACGCGTGAGCACATCCTGCTGTCGCGTCAGGTCGGTGTGCCGCGTATCGTGGTGTTCCTGAACAAGTGCGATATGGTCGACGACGCCGAGTTGCTCGATCTGGTCGAGATGGAAGTTCGCGAACTGCTCAGCCAGTACCAGTTCCCTGGTGACGACACGCCCATCGTGCGTGGCTCGGCGCTGCAGGCGCTGAACGGCGAGCAGGGTGAGTACGGCGAGCCGGCGATCCACAAGCTGGTGGCCATACTCGACAGCTACATCCCGGAGCCTGTGCGCGCGGTGGATCAGCCCTTCCTGCTGCCGATCGAAGACGTGTTCTCGATTTCCGGCCGTGGTACGGTGGTGACCGGTCGTGTCGAACGCGGCATCGTGCGTGTTGGTGAAGAAGTTGAAATCGTGGGTATCAAGGACACGACGAAGACGACCTGCACCGGCGTGGAAATGTTCCGCAAGCTGCTCGACGAAGGTCGTGCGGGTGAGAACGTCGGCGTGCTGCTGCGTGGCACCAAGCGTGAAGACGTGCAGCGTGGCCAGGTGCTGGCCAAGCCCGGTTCGATCAAGCCGCACACCGATTTCGAATCGGAAGTTTACGTGCTGTCGAAGGAAGAAGGTGGTCGTCATACGCCTTTCTTCAAGGGCTACCGTCCGCAGTTCTACTTCCGGACGACGGACGTGACCGGCACCATCGAACTGCCGGAAGGCGTCGAGATGGTGATGCCGGGTGACAACATCAAGATGGTGGTGTCACTGATAGCGCCGATCGCGATGGATGAAGGCCTGCGCTTCGCTATCCGTGAAGGCGGTCGCACCGTCGGCGCCGGCGTCGTCGCCAAGATCATCAAGTAAGATGCTGGACGAGGGCCCGGTCATCCGGGCCCTTTGTCTTATACGGGTTTTATTGGGCCAGTAGTTCAATTGGTAGAGCACCGGTCTCCAAAACCGGGTGTTGGGGGTTCGAGTCCCTCCTGGCCCGCCATATTCGAGATGGGGTTGTCATGAGTGCCCAGACAGGACAGGTCGAACAGAAATCAGATCTGCTCAAGTGGCTGGTCGTCTTCATACTCGCCGCCCTCACGGTAGGCGCCAATACGCACTGGAGTGGGCATTATCTGCTGGCTCGCGTTTTCGGCGTCGTCATTGCCGCCGCGGCCGCCGCAGCGATCGCTATACAGACGCGCCAGGGGCAAGTGTTTCTTGGCATGTTGCGTGAGGCCAAGGCAGAGGCCTTGCGTGTGGTATGGCCCAAGCGCGATGAAACCTGGCAAACGACTTTGCTGGTGCTCGCGGTGGTGGTCGTCATGTCCTTGATCCTGTGGGGTGCTGACGCACTCTTTGGGTGGATCATTCATAGCATCATAGGTTGAGGGACGGATCATGGCCATGCGTTGGTATGTGGTGCACGCGTACTCCGGGTTTGAGAAGCAGGTCATGCGTGCCTTGCGTGATCGTGCCCGTGAAGCCGGCATGGAAGAGCGTTTCGGCGAGATCCTGGTGCCTACCGAGGACGTCGTCGAAATGAAGAACGGTGTGCGTCGCAAGAGCGAGCGCAAGTTCTTCCCAGGTTACGTGCTCGTGCAGATGGAAATGAGTGAAGACACCTGGCATCTGGTCAAAGACTGCCCCAAGGTGATGGGTTTCATCGGCGGCAAGGCGGACAAGCCGGCACCGATCTCGGACCGTGAAGCTGACGCCATTCTCAACCGCGTGCATCAGAACGCCGACTCACCGCGGCCCAAGACCTTGTACGAGCCGGGTGAGGTGGTGCGCGTGGTCGATGGTCCCTTCGCCGACTTCAATGGCACGGTTGAAGAAGTCAACTACGAAAAGAGCCGCCTGCAAGTGGCGGTGATGATCTTCGGGCGCTCCACGCCCGTCGAACTGGAATTCAATCAGGTCGAGAAAACCTGATCCCGGTCTTTATGACCTCAATGAACGGGGAGCCGCAAGGCGTTTGCACCCACGGAGTACGACATGGCCAAGAAAATCGAAGCCTACATCAAGCTGCAGATCCCTGCAGGCAAGGCGAATCCTTCTCCTCCTGTGGGCCCCGCCCTCGGTCAGAAGGGGGTCAATATCATGGAATTTTGCAAGGCTTTCAACGCAGCCACGCAGAAGATGGAAGTCGGTTTGCCGACGCCGGTGGTCATCACGGTCTACTCCGATCGTTCGTTCACCTTTATTTTGAAGACGCCGCCGGCTTCCGTTTTGCTGAAGAAGGCTCTCGGTCTCAAGAGCGGCTCGCCGCGCCCCAATTCGCAGAAGGTGGGCAAGGTGACGCGTGCGCAGCTGGAAGAAATCGCTGCGCTGAAGAAGCCCGATCTGACCGCAGCCGATGTCGACGCCGCTGTGCGTACCATCGCTGGATCGGCGCGTTCCATGGGCATCGATGTGGAGGGGGTGTGAGATGGCACAATTGAGCAAGCGTCAAAAGGCCATCGCCGCCCTGGTGCAGGCCGGCAAGCAGTACAGCATCGAAGAGGCCATCGCCGTCATCAATGCCTTGCCTGCGGCCAAATTCAAGGAATCCATCGACATCGCCGTCAACCTGGGCGTCGATCCGCGCAAGTCGGACCAGGTGGTGCGTGGCGCCTCGGTGCTGCCCGCAGGTACCGGTAAGACGGTGCGTGTGGCTGTGTTCGCACAGGGTGCCAACGCTGAAGCTGCCAAGGAAGCCGGTGCCGATATCGTCGGTTTCGACGATCTGGCGGCCAGCATCCAGGGCGGCAACCTTGCCTTTGATGTCGTCATCGCCACACCGGATGCGATGCGTGTCG
>JAJZHK010000016.1 GCA_021804565.1 Pseudomonadota bacterium
ATCTCGCTCCCTGGTCGAGTATGAGCTCGAAGACATGGGCCTCGGGGACCTCATCCGCCGTCCTGGGCGCGGTCCGGCCAGCACCTAGCTGCGGCCGGCCCTCTCTTCGAGCTGACGCAGCCGGCTTTCCGCGCTTTTCAGCCGGCCTTCGAGGTCGGCAACGTTCTGGCGCAGGCTCTGGCTCAGCGCCGTGGCGGCATTGAAGTCTTCGCGCGTCACCATATCCAGTCCACCCAGGGCGTCCTGCAGCGTGCTCTTGAGCAGCTTGTCGATATCATGGCGCAGACTGCGCATGCCCGGCGGCAGCAGAAAGTCCAGCTGTTCGGAAAATCGTGATAGAACCGATTCCAGCATAGCGTCGATCTCCGGTCATTAGGCGTCCGAGTGTAGCAAGAGTCGATCGTGCTGTCCTCCAGGATGAAGAGGCCTGCGTCTGGCGCATAAGGGTGCGTTTGGCCCGGCCTGCGCACCATGATGACTCAAAATCCCTTCCATGTCGCATCATTTTGGTGCAGATGTTTGGCGTCCGCCGCCCAGACAAGTCGGCATCAATTCATTAACTACATGATAATTATATAAAAATATAAATTGGCATGAATTCTGCTGTAAGGGGTGTGGTGGCGACATGAAGTTTCAGACTTTTTTAACTCAAGGGATGCAAAAAGATGATGAAAAAGCTAGCGATGACCATCAGCGTAAGTATGGGCCTACTGGCCGGCGTGGCACAGGCTGACACCCCTGCGGCAGGCCCTACGATCGATCAGCTGCTCAGTGCCTCAGGCATCAGCGAGCAGGGCTATATCGAGGCGGCCTACACCCATTACGATCTGAGCAATCCTTCTTCACTCAACTACTTTGACAGCAAACCCAATACGTTCGAACTCAAGCAGGCTGCCCTGCAGTTGTCGAAGTTGCCCACAGAAGGTGTCGGCGGACTGGTCAATATCACCACCGGCAGCGATGCTGACTACATCAAGTCCTATCCCTATAGCAGCGGACCTGCCAGCAACTCCTACGATCTGACCCAGGCCTTCCTGCAGTACTCGCATGGTATCTACAGTGTCATGGCCGGTAAATTCGTCACCATGGCCGGGGCGGAGACGATCAACTCTCTGAGCAACTACAACGTCTCGCACTCGATCGCTTTTCTCAATGCCATTCCTTTCACCCACACCGGTGCTCGCCTGACCGTCGCCCCGAGCTCCACCTTCTCGCTGATGCTCGGTGAGGACAACGGCTGGGATCAGCAGCAGGCCAAGGTCAAGGCCAAGACCACCGAGCTGGGCTTTGCTTTCAATCCCACCGCCATGGTGAGCTGGACCGGCGCCGGCTATTTCGGCCAGAACCTGCCGAGCGCCCCGTCGGGCAGCCTGCAGCCGGTGAAAGCGATCAACACCGGTCCTGGCATGCTTGATCTGGTCGACACCGTGGTGACGGTGAAGCCGACGAGCGCTCTCAGCCTGGTCCTCAATGCCGACGATGCGACGCAAAAGCACGCCTTTGCCGATGGCAGCGATGCCAAGTGGACGGCGGTCGATGTTTATGCCAACTACGTGTTCACGCCAACCTGGCAGGGCACCATCCGTCTCGAGTCGTTTGACGACAAGGACGGCTACAAGCTCGGTTACGGCACCGGCAGCACCAAATCGGCAACGCTCACGGTCGGCTACAGCGTCACCCCAGCTTTGCTGGTTCGCGCCGAAGCTCGCGAGGACAAGGCACCGACCACCGCCTTCAGCAAGGGTAGCAGCCTGACCGATACCGAGCAGTTTTATGCGCTCGATGCGCTCTACAAGTTCTGATCGTCTTGGCGGCCAGGCGGCCGCCCCAGCTCAAGGAGTAATGCTATGAAAATGGTTACCGCAATCGTCAAGCCCTTCAAGCTCGATGACGTGCGTGAAGCCCTGTCGGATATCGGTGTGCAGGGCATCACGGTCACGGAGGTGAAGGGGTTTGGGCGCCAGAAAGGCCATACCGAGCTGTACCGCGGCGCCGAGTACGTTGTCGACTTCTTGCCCAAGGTCAAGATCGAGGCCGTCGTCGTCGACGATATGCTCGATCGTGCCATCGAAGCCATCTCCAAGGCGGCTCATACCGGCAAGATCGGTGACGGCAAGATCTTTGTCACCAGCCTCGAGCAGGTGGTGCGTATACGCACGGGTGAAACCGGTAACGACGCTGTTTGATTCAAAAAATTTGATTTTTTATCCTGGAGGTTAACGTGAAAAATCTGCTCTTGGCTTTGAGCCTGGGAGGGGCGCTGCTGGCGTCGTCTCCGGCCTGGTCGGATCCCAGTCCGACTGCAACCCCGGCGGCGGCCACAGCGGCGGTAGCAGCGCCGGCTGCGGCGGCGACCGCACCTGCGCCGGCCACAGCCACACCAGCGCCGGCAGCTGCGGCCTCTGCGCCTGTCGACAAGGTCGATACCGGTGATGATGCCTACATGATCATCAGTTCAGCCTTTGTCATCCTGATGTCCATTCCCGGGCTGGCCCTGTTCTACGGGGGCCTGGTACGCAAGAAGAACATGCTGTCGGTTCTGATGCAGGTCTTCTTCGTCTTTTCGCTGATTACGGTCCTGTGGGTGGTCTATGGTTACAGCCTGGCTTTTACCGCCGGTCATAGTCCAACGCTGAGTCCCTTTATCGGCAGTCTCGATAATGTCTTCATGAAAGGCATCACCGCTGACACCATCGCGGGCACCTTCAGCAAAGGTGTAGGGATCCATGAGTTCATCTATGTGGTCTTCCAGGGGGCTTTCGCCGCCATCACCTGCTGCCTGATCGTCGGCTCGTTGGCGGAGCGTGTGAAGTTCGCCGGTCTGCTGGTCTTTGTGGTGCTGTGGTTCACCTTTGCCTACTTGCCCATCGCCCATATGGTCTGGTTCTGGCAGGGTCCTGACGCCTACACCGACGCCAAGGCTTCGGATGCGGCGAATGCGACGGCGGGTTTCCTCTTCCAGAAAGGCGCTCTTGACTTCGCCGGCGGCACGGTGGTGCATATCAACTCCGCTATCGCCGGTCTGGTGGGTGCTTTCGTCATCGGCAAGCGTGTCGGTCTGGGGCGTGAATCGATGGCTCCCCATAGCATCACGATGACCATGATCGGTGCCTCCCTGCTCTGGTTCGGCTGGTTTGGCTTCAATGCCGGTTCAGCCTTGCAGGCGAGCACCTCCGGTCTGCCCTTCATCAACACCTGGCTGGCCACTGCGGCTGCGGCCTTGTCGTGGACGGCGGGTGAGTGGCTGTTCAAGGGCAAGCCCTCCATGCTCGGTGCAGCTTCAGGTGCGGTGGCGGGTCTCGTGGCCATCACGCCGGCTTGCGGCTACGTTGGGGTCATGGGTTCGCTGGTGCTGGGTCTGCTGGCCGGGGTGATCTGCCTGTGGGGTGTGCATGGCCTCAAGAAGCTGCTGGGTGCTGACGACACGCTGGATGTCTTCGGGGTGCATGGTGTCGGTGGTATGCTCGGTGCACTGATGACCGGGGTCCTCTGCGCGCCTTCCCTGGGCGGCACCGGCATCTATGACTACGTCGCCAATGCGGTGAGCCCTGGCTACGACATGCTGGCGCAGGTCAAGGCACAGCTTTGGGCCATAGGCGTCACCTTGCTGTGGTCGGCTACGGTGGCCTTCCTCGCCTACAAGATCGCCGACATCCTGGTGGGTCTGCGGGTCAGTGAAGAAGAAGAGCGTATCGGTCTCGACGTCAGCTCGCATGGCGAGCAGGCGTACAACGACTGAGGGTGCATGGTGGAGAACAGGGCGCCTGATGGCGCCCTTGTTTTTTCAGCCTGGACCGTCGCGGCAAGCTTGCGTCAGTAGTTGACGCACTAGGGCTTAAAATGGTCAAATGATTGCCCTATGACAATGATGGCCCTGGCATGTTTTGATCTGCATGACGCAGGGCTGGCCTGGCTCTCGGTGACTTCATGCCCAAAAAATCCGCTGTAGCGGCATCGGCCTGGAATAATGTCGAGGCTTTTCGTCTGTTCAGTGATCGTGAGTACCTGACGTTGTCGGTGCCCGAGCAGATCGCCTTGCATTTGGCGGACAAGATCACCGAGGACCTGCTGCCGGCGGGCGAACATATCATCGAGCAGGAACTGGCCGAAAGCTTCAAGGTCAGCCGTGGGCCGGTGCGCGAGGCGATACGGATCCTCGAGCGCGAGGGGCTGGTGACGATACAGCCGCGACGGGGGGCCATCGTGCGCATGCTGACGCCGCAGGATCTCAAGGAGCTCGACCAGCTCCAACGCGGTCTGGTGCTGATGGGGCTGGCATGGATAGATGCGCAGCCAGACAAGCTGGGCCTTCTGCGTGAGGGACTCGACCTGCTCGAGGCCGAGCACGCGCGTGGCAATCTGCTCCGTTTTATCCATCTCTCCAATGAGATGGTGCGTCAGGTCGGCGGCCTGGCAGGCAACCGCCACCTCTACCACATGCTCTACAGCATCACCCTGCAGACCCTGCGCTATCAGCGGCAGGTCGTCAAAAGCGAGGGTGAGCGTCAGGCCTGTCTTGATTTTTGGCGACAGAGCCTAAGCCCGGCGAAGGTCTGAGCGCCCAGGCCGGACGCTGAAAACGCCCAGCCCTCATCCTTTCAGATGAGGCATGCATTTCAAATAATCAGACATGCCCCTTTAAATCAGTCTATTGATGGGCTTATCTAGAATTTTTCTAGATAAGCCCTGTCACTCCTACGACTTAATCCATGGCGTAAAAATCTACACGTCCAGGCGATGTCATGAAATCGTGATCTTCATCACAATCTGCCCAAGACAGCGGTTATGGGACACAGATCATGAAAGCCCGATTAGTGGCGACGATATTGGTCTGCTCGGCGGTGATCAGGGGGGCGCTAGCCCTGGACTTGGCGCCCAACGATGAGCTGAGTGGCCCGCAGGTGGCCAGCATCACGCAGAACGGCCAGCACCAGCGCATGAGTATTGTGCAGCAGGGCGGATCCAACAACGGCCAGGCCTTGCAGTCGGGGCAGGGCAATACGGCGGACCTGAATCAGGCCGGTTGGGCCAACCTTGCATCGCTACAGCAGTCAGGCCTGGCCAATGCGGCGCAGCTGAGCCAGGAGGGTTATGGCAATCAGATGCAGATCACGCAGGCCGGCAATGGCAACCAGGCAGGGGTGATACAGCAGGGCCGGGGCAACTGGGTCGATGTATCGCAGACAGGATCGGGGCTCAATGTCTCGGTGGTTCAACGCGGCAATGACAACATAGCCTTGGTGCGCCAGGGCGGTCACTAGAACAGTATCAAGGCCTACGGGCAAATTTCAACGAGGATGAGATGACCATGAAGACCACAGCAATTTATGCAGCCATACTGATGGCTTTGGGCGGCACCGCCTTTGCCCAGACCGCCAGCATCGACCAGTTCGGTGCCGGCAACAGCGCCACCGTGACCCAGACGGGTAATTCGTCGGCGACGTCGGCGGCCATCAGCCAGGGTACGGCCCAGGATCCCGACGGCGACGGCGGCAGCTCCAACAACAACGCCGCCACCATCACCCAGACCGGCGTGGTCGGCGATACCGCCACCATCAGCCAGCCGGATGAAGCGGTCGGCAGCAACGCGACGATTCAGCAGAATGGTGCCGATAACGGCAGCACGGCCAGCGTCATGCAGAACGAAACTTCGGGCAGCTCGGCCAGCATCACCCAGACCAGCAACAGCGCCCAGGGCAGCCAAGCGACGACCGCCAGTGTCGATCAGGAAAGCGATGTGGGCAGCACGGCGACCATCAACCAGCAGGCCAACCAGGGCGTCACCGCCACCATCGATCAGTCCGGCATGAACCAGCAGGGCAGCATCACCCAGAGCAATGTCAGCCTGGATACCGCCCTGGTGCAGCAGAATGATGTGGGCAGCAATGCCAGCATCAGCCAGACCGCTGGCAATAACGGCAGCTCGGCCAGCATCAACCAGAGCTATGGTGCGATGAACAGCGCCACCATCACCCAGACCTCCGGCAGCACCGATCAGGCGTCCATCACGCAGACCGGAGCCCTGAACACCACCGCCAGCATCGTGCAGGCCAATGTGTTCAACTCGCAGGCGACGGTCAGCCAGACCGGCTCGAGCAACACCGCCACGGTCAATCAGAACGATGAAGGCGGTGCTGGTGAAGGCGCCAATCTGAGTGCCAGTGTCACCCAGGCCGGTGCCAATAACACCGCCAATGTGGCGCAGGCCGAGTTCGGTAACAGCAGCACGGTGAGCCAGACGGGCACCGGCAACACCGCCAACACGGCTCAGGAAGGCACCAGCGATACCCTCGTGGTCTCCCAGGATGGCATCAACGGTCAGGCCACGATCAACCAGGCGAGCCCGAACGATACCGATCTGTCCAACGGCAACAGCGCGAGCATCACGCAGTCTGCCGGCGCCAACCTGAATGTGGCTGAGATCGATCAGTACGGTGCTGCGAACGTCGCCACGATCAGCCAGGCTGGTGGTGATGGCATGAGCGCCAACACGGCTCTGATCCAGCAGTTCGCCAACGGCGACCATGCCAGCATCACGCAGGCTGGTGGTGGCGGCAACAGTGCTACCATCGTGCAGCGTTGATCGGCTAGGCGTCGACTCAGAGCTGTAGATGCATTAGCGTTGGACAAGGAAGGTGCTCGGGAAACCGAGCGCCTTTTTGTTCGCCAGAGGCCCGGCGATTCTGGCCACCCGTCCTGGGCCTGGAGATGGACAGGATGGATCAAGCGAGCGCTGTTCTATGAAACCATACGCTGCCCTCGGCGTGCTGTGCTTGACTTTAGGGGCTCAGGCCATGGATGTGTTGACGGGTATCGATCTTCTGCCCGCCGTCGGCGTGCAGCTACGCCCCTGGGTCGAGGCGCCGCAGGATGCTGATCTGCGCTATAGCCTGAGCTCCAGCCTGGAAGGAGGCCATAACCATAGCAGCAGCGAGCAGTCCGGGCGCCTGCATGTCCGCGCCGGTGAACGCGCGAGCCTGAGTCGTCTGCAGCTGTCTTTACCGCCTTTGGGGGCCAGCTACGTTATGCAACTCAGGGTATGGCAAGGTGATCAGGTCGTATCACAGGCCAAGCTGCAAGTGATACAAAAAGACGGCCAAGCCGTCATTAAAGCGTCAGAATAGACCGCGATCATTCGTTTTTTTTGTCGGCTGACTTGGCTGGCAACGCCAAAGTGTGATCTAGTTCACATGATGGATGAATGGGGACCGCAACATGGAACGATCGACGCCCGCGGTATGCATCGTAGGCAGACGTACTTTACAAATAGAACTTCTGCGCCAATGTCTGGTCAATGAATGTGGTTTAAGCGCAGAGATCGCTTCCGTCGAGGCGGCGGTGAAGTGTGTGTCCGATATTTTTCTCGTCGACGCCCAAGGGCAAAGTGATGAGCAGATCACCGCTATACTCAGGCAGTTGCATGCTGATCAGCAACTGCGTCCTATCGCACTGGTCTTCGCGCGCGACGACCACCCCATGCAACACCTGGTGATGTTTCCCTTTTTGCGCGGCATGTTTTTTCAGGACTGCGGCAATGAGGATTTTTGCCGCGGCATGAAAGCCTTGCTGGCCGGCGAGCATTGGTTGCCACGGCGCTGGCTGGGTGCCTATCTCGACACGACGCGGCTTAACAGCGCGGCGACGCTGGCGACAGAGCAGGAAAGCCTGATCGATCTGACCCCCAAGGAAAGGCAGGTGCTGCTGTTGCTCATGGAGGGTTTGAGCAACGCCGACATCGCCGAGCGCATGTTTGTCAGTACGCACACCATCAAGACGCATCTACAAAATCTCTTTCGCAAGCTCGGGGTCAGCAGTCGCGCCAAGGCCATCCACTGGGGGGTGCAGCATGTTCGCCATCAGGTGCGCGCCTGAAACAGCCCGCATCGGACTTTTGCTGATCGGCCTGCTCAGTGTCCAGGTCCATGCGCATGACCCCAATGAAATGGACCCTTACGCGGATCTGGCCGCTCGCCCTGGGGACTTGCTGATGCCGCTGATCACGGATCAGACCATGTCGGTCATGGGCAATCTTTTTGCGCGCGAATTTGCGGTGAACTGGATGGCTGACCCTGCCTACGGTGACGCGGTTCTGGTGATCCGCGACCACTATGCGCCCAGAGCGCTGCTCGAGATCGATGTCTACGCCGGGGATCAGCTGCTCTTCAGCACTTATCTGAGTCCAACCACGATGTTCACGCTCAATACGTACTGCGCGGCGGCTGTACAGACCGTCCACGAACGCCTGCTCGCGCTCGAAATCCGCCAAAAACTTTTTCACTGAATAGGGACGTCCATATGAGAACCTTGATACGGATCGTGGCCACGGTCTTCTTGACGGGCAGCGCCGCTGCCAACCAGCTCAACTACACCCCGGTCAACCCCATGTTCGGTGGGAGTCCGCTCAATGGCAGCTGGCTGCAGTCGATGGCCAGCGCCGAGAATCTCTACAACGGTCCCAGTGTCAGCTTCGGCCAGACTCCCTTGCAGCAGTTCAACAGTGCCCTGCAGAGCGCCATCACGGCCAAGATCGTCGGTGCCATCACCAAGGGTTTGACCGATAGCAGTGGCAATCTGGTGCCGCAGACGGTCAATCTCGGCAACTACACCGTCGTAATCACCAACCTGCCCAACAACCAGGTGCAGATCACGACCACCGATGCAACGACGGGCGCTTCGTCCTCCTTTACGGTCTACAACTGATGAAAGTCTGGATCAAATCGACCCCTCTGCTGGGTCTGTTGCTGTCGGCGTGCTCGGTGCTGGGGCCTAACCATCAGCCGGCGCATCCCACCGGTCGTCCCACCCTGACACCGGAGACGGCGACCCATGCCGATCTGCGTGCCCTGCCGCAGCCCAAAGGGGCCATCGTCGCGGCGGTCTATGGTTTTCGTGACCTGACCGGGCAGTACAAGCCTTCGCCGGACAGCCTCTATTCAACCGCGGTGACGCAAGGTGCTGCGGCGATGTTGGTCAAGGCGATGATCGACTCGCATTGGTTCAATCCGGTGGAGCGCGAGGGTCTGCAGGATCTCTTGACCGAACGCCGCATCGTCCGTGCCGAGCATCCCGCTCCGGCCAAGGCGGCGGTGAACGCGACGGCGGTGCGCAGTGATGACGGTGAGTCACCTCTGCTCCCGGCGACGGTCATTTTTGAGGGCGGCATCATCGGCTACGAGTCGAATGTGCGTACCGGTGGCGCCGGCGCGGCCTATTTGGGCACGGGTTTGACCCAGCAGTACCAGACCGACCAGGTGACGGTCAATCTGCGCGCCGTCGACACCCGTACCGGGCGTATTCTGGAAAGTGTGACGACGACCAAAACGATATACTCGCAGTCCCTCGACGCCAATATCTTTCGCTATGTGACCTATAAGCGTCTGCTGCAGCTGGAAACCGGCTACACGCGTAACGAGCCGGTGCAGCTGTGCGTCGAGGAGGCCTTGCAGGCAGCGCTGATCCATATCATCGTCGAGGGAGCCCGTGACAAGCTGTGGAACTTCAGCGACGAGCATGCGATCCAGGTGCCCCTGGTGCAGACTTACCTCAAAGGGGAAGATGGACGCTAGTGCCTATTTCAGGTGGACTCTGGACAAATTTCCTGTTTAAGCTATAAATCCGCTATGGATCCTGTTGCTGATGAGCGCTTGAGGTGAAGCATGTCTGACGATTATGAAGACTACAACGAAAACGAGGCCGAAGAGGAGACGGAACTCGAGGAGGTGGCTGCAGAAGGCGCCGTCACGAGTTCAGCGGCCGAAGAAGAAGGGCGACATCTGAGCGAGGCCGAGGAAGCGGAGCAGCTGACCGTTTCGGCCAAGGATCATCTGCGTCGACAGATGGAAGAACAGATGCGTAAATTCCTCGAAAGTGGGGGGCAGATTCAGGAAGTGCCCGCGGATGTGACCGCTGATCCACCGCGCCGGCCGGAAAGCGCCTACGGTTCCAAGCCCATCTAGGCGGGATCGTCGTCGGCCTGCCCGGGCGCGGCGGGTCGGCGTGACTGGGCACGCGGGTGCGCGCGGTCGTAGACCCCGGCCAGGTGCTGAAAATCGAGGTGGGTGTAGATCTGTGTCGTGCTGATCTGGCTATGACCAAGCAGCTCCTGCACCGCACGCAAATCACCACTGGACTCGAGCAGATGCGAGGCAAAGGCGTGGCGCAGCAGGTGTGGATAGAGGCGCAGATCGTGCGCCTGGCCGATGCGCTGCAGACGCAACTGGATGCTGCGATGGCTGAGGGCCTGGCCGCGCGGGCCGATGAACACCTGGGGTGTGTCATGACCGGAGCCGGTGCGCATCGCCAGCCAGGCGCGCAATGCCACCTGGGCCTTGCGGCCGAGCGGCAGAATGCGCGTTTTGCCGCCTTTGCCGGTGACCCGCAACAGCGACTGTGAGAAGTCGATATCATCAAGCTGCAGACCCGCCAGTTCAGCCAGACGCAAACCACTGGAGTAGATCAATTCGACCATCGCCCGGTCACGACAGCCGAGCCGGGTGCTGGGGTCGAGTCTGTCGATGAGCTGGCCGAGCAGGTCGACATCGGGG
Source organism: Pseudomonadota bacterium (assembly GCA_021804565.1). Taxonomy (GTDB): domain Bacteria; phylum Pseudomonadota; class Gammaproteobacteria; order Pseudomonadales; family Moraxellaceae; genus JAJZHK01. The sequence goes on from JAJZHK010000016.1 coordinate 10,545, forward strand.
ACCAGCGGCAGTTTGCGGCCGGACTGACGCAACTGCAGATCGAGCAGGGCTTCCCACGACTCCTGGTGCTCACGTTGTCGGTAGTGCAGGTAGCCACGCAAGGCGGACAGCTGTCTTTGCAGGCTGCGCGTGCCGACCCCCTGCAGGCGCCGGGTAGCGATGAAGTCTTCCAGGCAGGCGCGGCTGCGCACGTCGCCCTCATAGCGCTCCAGATGGATCTGCCACAGCGTCAGATCACGCCGGTAGGCGTCAAGCGTGCGCGGACTCAAACGACGCAACTGGCTCAGTTGCGCCAGATAAGCGTCCAGCTCAGCCGTGCTGGACACGTTGCGGGCGGACGGGAAGCTGACGGGCCAGCAGACGCGCCAGGATCTCGCCGATGTGATGGACGAACAAGGTGTCCATGCTGCTGCGGTAGTGATCGCGCTGCCTGTGGCCGATGGCCAGGATGCCTTGAATGCCGCCGTGCTGCAGCTGAATGACGGCTGCCGATCCGACGATCGCGGCACGCTCACCAAAAAGAAAATCGAGCTCGTCAAGACGCAGCAAGCCACAGACGACGGGCGCCTGCAGCAAGGCCGGGAGGCGTGCCTGGGTCTCTTGCAGGGAGAGATTGCGGCAGTTCATGGGCAGGGGAATGTCCTGGTCGAAGAGGATGAGCTCACAGAGGTCGAGATCAAAGTACTCCTTCAGGCCGGAGAGCAGCTCCACCAAAAGGCTGTCGAGATCGCTGCAGGCCAGCATGTCGAGCGCCAGCTGCCGGGTGCGTGCGAAGATGTGATCGTTCTCCCGGGCGACATCGAGCAGGCGCTGCAGGCGATTGCGCAGTTCCTCGTTGCGCTCGCGCAAAACCATGACCTGGCGCGACACCAGCGAAACCGCGGCACCACTTTCGTGGGGCAGATCCAGATCGGCCAGCAGCTCACTGTGACGCCGAAAAAACTCCGGATGCTCGCGCAGATAGGCGACGATTCTGCTTTCTTCTTCATCATCGACCGCAGTCATGAGATCCTCCATCATCCTGCTCCATCCTACTCAAGGCTAACAGCACTGCATGCAAGCTGCATCTACTCCTGGGCATTCAGCAGTTCATGCTGGCGTATGACGCCGTCAAAGACCCGGGTGGCCGGACCGGTCATCAGCACCGGGCTGTCGCCACCGGCCCAGCTGATCTCCAGTTCACCGCCGGGCAGGATCACCTTGACCTTTTCGTCGAGCCAGCCACGCAGGCGGCCACTGACCACCGCAGCACAGGCGCCGGTGCCACAGGCCAGGGTTTCACCGCTGCCGCGCTCAAAGACGCGCAGACGCAAGGTCTGGCGATCCAGCACCTGCATGAAGCCGACATTGACGCGCTCCGGGAAGCGCTCATGATTTTCGATCAGCGGACCGAGGCGGCCGACATCAGCCAGGTCGACGTTATCGACCTGGAGCACCACGTGCGGGTTGCCCATGCTCACGGCACCGACTTCAAAGCTCTCCTGGCCGACGCTCAGCTCGTAAGTGGTCGAGCGCTGTGGGGCATGGAAGGGGATCAGCTCCGGCTCCAGACGCGCCGGCCCCATGTCGACGGTCACCCGCTGGTCCTCATGGATTTGCAGGATGATGATGCCGCTTTGGGTTTCGACACGCAGTCGATTCTTGCGGGTCAGGCGCCGGTCACGGACGAAGCGTGCGAAGCAGCGCGCACCATTGCCGCACTGCGCCACTTCCGAGCCATCGGCGTTGAAGATGCGGTAGCGGAAATCGACGTCCGGACGGCTGGGCGCTTCGACGATCAGCAATTGGTCAAAACCGACGCCAAAATGCGGGTCAGCCAGCTTGCGTACCGCCGCCGGGCTGAGATGAAAGCGCTGGCTGATCAGATCGATGACCATGAAGTCATTGCCTAAGCCATGCATTTTACTGAATTCTAGTTGCATGCTTGCTCCTTGTCGGTGCTCAGCGGCAACAGGGACTCGCCGCGCATGAGGTCGCTCAGGGTCTCACGTTGACGCACCAGATGGCAGTGTGCGCCGTCCACCATGAGCTCGGCCGCACGGGGCCGGGTGTTGTAGTTGGAGCTCATGGTGTAGCCATAGGCACCGGCCTGCATCACCGCCAGCAAGGTGCCCTCGCGCAAGCGCAAACGGCGCTCCTTGCCCAGGTAGTCGCCGGTTTCACACACCGGACCGACGATATCATAAATCTGCTCGGCGACGCCGGCATCGGTGCAGGCGCGTATCTCCATCCAGGACTGGTAGAGACTGGGGCGCAGCAGATCATTCATGGCGGCGTCGACCACGGCAAAATGACGATCACCATTGTCTTTCAGGCGCACGACCCGGGTCAGCAGGGTCCCGGCGTCGGCCACCAGCCAGCGTCCAGGCTCACAGATCACCTGCAGCGAGCGGCCGGCCAGCAAGGGACGCAGGGCCTCCACATAATCCTGCGCCGAAGGGACGCTCTCGCCACGATAGCTGACCCCCAGTCCACCACCGACGTCGACATGGCCGAGATGGATGTCGATATCCGCCAACTGATCGACCAGGCGTAGCACGCGCTCAAGAGCGTCGACGAAAGGCTGTACCGTCACCAGCTGTGAGCCGATATGGCAGTCGATGCCGACGATACGCAGATAGGGCTCCTGGGCGGCCTGGCGATAGAGGGCCAGGGCCTCTTCGATAGGGATGCCAAACTTGTTATCACGCAGCCCTGTCGAGATGTAAGGGTGGGTGCCTGCATCGACGTCCGGGTTGACACGCAAAGAGATGGGCGCCGGCTTGCCCATGGCGGTGGCGATCTCGATGATCATCTGCAACTCGGCGCTGGACTCGGCATTGAAACAGTGGATGCCCAGCTGCAAGGCGCGCTCGATCTCGGCGGCGCTCTTGCCGACACCCGAGAACACGACCTGTGCCGGATCGCCGCCGGCAGCCAGGACACGCTCGAGCTCGCCACCCGAGACGATGTCAAAGCCGGCCCCCAGGTGCGCCAGGAGCTGCAGGACGGCCAGGTTGGAGTTGGCTTTGACGGCGTAGCAGATGCGATGTTTGAGGCCGGTGAAAGCCGCGTCGAGCTGACGATAGCGGGACTCGATCAGCTCCTTGTCATAGACGTAGAGCGGCGTACCAAAACGCTGCGCCAGGGACGTGGCCGTGTGTTGCCCGAGCATCAGCTCGCCTTGCAAAGAGGTGCTGTTCATCGCTCACTGCCCCTGTGTCTGTGTCGTTGTGCTGTTCTGCGTTGCAGCAGGTGCAGCAGGTGCAGCAGGTGCAGCAGGTGCAGCAGGTGCAGCAGGTGCAGCAGGTGCGCTGCCGCCGAGATGGCGGTGGCTCTTGGGCGCATGGCCGGGCAGGTAGAGGGGGCCTTTCTGCCCGCAAGCGAGCAGAAATAGACAGAGCGCAAGAGCGCAACAAGGCTTCAACATCGAATAAAATCCTGGCGTGATCAAGTTTTGCCCTAGTATATAGCGGACAGCCTCGCTACCCTAGCCTAAAGCGCGGCTGTCTGCGAGACGCTGGACGATATCGGGTGAGGCCACATGAACTACGCACAACGCATCGACGCGACTTTGAATGATCTGGAAAACCGGATCATGGCGATCGAGGATGAACTCGACATCGACTATCGCAGCGCTGACGGCATGCTGGAGATGATCCTGCCGGACGGCAGCCGGATCATCGTCAATCGCCAGGCTGCCGTTGAGGAGTTGTGGGTGGCGGCACGCAGTGGTGGCTACCATCTGCGCTGGCAGGATGAGGGTTGGCACTGTTCGACGACCGGGGAGAGCTGGCCTGAGCTCCTGCGCCGGGTGCTCGACGAGCAGGGTTTACGTGGTGTGGCCTTCTAAGCCGGCCAGCCCTGCGCTATAATGCGCCGCGACCCTGTGGGACCTTCAGCATGATCATCAAGCGCTACATCAATGCTCAGATCCTTCAGTCCTCTTTGGCGGTGCTGGGGATCTTGTTCTCGATCATCGCCGGCAGCCGTATCATCAAGTATTTCTATATGGCGACGCAGGGCCGACTCGACGTCGACATGCTGTTTTCCTTGCTGTTTCTGCAGTCACCGGCTTTTCTTGAGTTCATTTTACCCTTGTCTTTCTTTCTCGGTGTCATGCTCAGCCTCGGGCGCATGTATGTCGACAGCGAGATGGCCGTACTTTCGGCGGTGGGACTGGGGCCCCTGCAACTGCTCAAGCTGGCTTCCTCAAGCATGGTGCTGGTCCTGCTGGTGTCGGCGGGCATGACTTTGTATCTGACGCCACGCGCCAACTATCGGGCCGAGGAGTTGTTCTCGCAGCAGGCCTCGCGCAATACTTTCGAGATTCTGCGGCCGGGCATGTTTCAGCCGCTGGAAGGCGGCAAGGTCATCTATGTGCGCTCGATTTCTGATGACAGGCGGCAGCTGGAGGACGTCTTTGTCTATGGCAATCTGGCCGGCAACAGTGTCGATAGCGTTGTCATCCGCGCCACGCATGGGCGTATCGCCATCGACCCGCACAGTGGCGCCCGCTATCTGATCCTGATCTCGGGTGAGCGCGATGAGATCCAGGCGGGCTCGCACCGTTTGCAGCGTATCAATTTTGCCTCCTATTCTCTGCTGCTGACCCAGGCGCCGGCCAAGGCCGTCACCATGCTCAAGGCCCTGACCGGGCGACAGCTGATGCAGCGCTCCGACATCCTCGCGCGTGCCGAGCTGGAGTGGCGCCTTTCTCTGGTCCTGCTGGTGCCGGTGGTGGCCGTGCTGGCGCAGGCGCTGAGTCGGGTACAGCCGCGCCAGGGGCGTTTTTTGAAGCTCTTGCCGGGTATTTTGGTCTATCTCAGCTACATCGTCCTGCTGCTGGTGGTCAAACAGGCGGTGGAAAAAGGGCACCTGCCGCAAGGGGCTTTTCTCTGGGTGCATATCGCCTATACCGGACTGGCTTTTTACCTTCTTTATGCTGATGAGTGGCGCCAACGCTGGCAACGGCGTTCGGGTCTTCCCACCGTACAAGGATGAGCATGATCACCCCACCCCGCTTGCAACGTCGTGACCTGCAGTTCTATCTGGTTTATGCCCTGCTCTTGATCCTGCTGGCCACACTGCGGCCTTTGGCCTTGCCCGATGAGGGGCGTTACGGCGATGTCGGCCGCTGGATGTTGCGTAGCGGCGACTGGCTGACGCCGCGTATCGATGGCCTGCCTTTCTTCCACAAGCCGCCCCTGCTTTATTGGTGTGAAGCGGCGCTGATGGGGGTGTTGGGGCCGCACCCCTGGGTGGCCCGGCTGGTGCCGGCGGCCCACGCCTGGCTGCTGGTGCTGGTCACGCAGCTCTATACCCTGCGTTTTCATGGTCATGCCCTGGCGCGGCGGGTAGCGCTGATGCTGGCCAGCTCGATGCTGGTTCTTGGGGGCGGCGACTACATCAACTGCGATATGCTGGTGGCCTGCTGGATCGCGATCTGCATTCTCTGTTTCGCCTGGGCCTTGCAGGCTCGCGGGCGTGAGACCCACCGCCTGGGGCGTTATGGGTTCCTCGCGGCGGCGCTCGGTCTGCTCGCCAAGGGCTTGATCGGTATCGCCCTGCCGGGTTTGGTGCTGCTGATCTGGATCGCCATGGAAAAGCGCTGGCGCGACCTTCTCCGCCTGCCCTGGGTGAGTGGCCTGGTGATCGCCCTGAGCCTGGGTCTGCCCTGGTTCATCCTGCTCGAGCGCGCCTACGGCGGCTTCTTCCACTATTTTTTCATCGAACAGCAGTTCTCGCGTTACGTCGGCAGCTCCTTCAATAACCGTCAGCCGCTGCCGTTTTATGTGCTCTGTCTGGCTCTGGGCTTCTTCCCCTTCAGTACCCTGCTGCGCTGGAAAATGGCCGATGCCAGTGCCGAGCTGCGTTCTGACCTTCGCCTGGCCTGGATCTGGCTGCTGACCATCCTGATCTTTTTCAGCATTCCGGTGTCCAAGCTGGTCGGCTACATCCTGCCGGTGATGCCGGCGCTGGCCTTGCTGGCTGCGGTGGCTTGGCCGCGCGCCTCTGGAGAACGCTCGACGCGGGTGCTCTATTTGCTCGGTGCCTTGATTTGGGCGCTGGCTGCCTTCGCCGTGACCCTGGCCCTGCCGGGCATGCCGGTGGTGGCTTGGCCACTACGCCTGCTCAGTGCGCTGCTGGGTCTGCTCTGGCTGGCCGGCCCTTTGCTGCATCGGCGCGGACACGGTCAGGCCTTGCTGCGTCTGTGGGCCTTGCAGTCCGTGCTGACTTTGTTCGTCGTCGCCGCCTTGCTGGCGACGCGGGTTGATGACAAGGGCTCGAGCCTGCTGGCGGCAGCCCTGCTGCAAAAGCCGGCTCATGAACAGCTCATCGCCTATGGCGTGCTGCCTTTTGACCTGCCTTTTTACCTCGATCGGCGCAGCGCCATCCCCATTTTGGGAGATTGGCGGGCACGTGAGCGCATGGTCAAGGACGATGGTGACCAGCAACTGATCGACGGCTTGCCCTTCGACCCCGCGGCCGCCTGGGTGCTCGCCGAGCGCAGCAGCCTGGCGCAGTGGGCCGCACGCTGGCCGCGTGCCTGGCTGGTCAGTACCGCCGGTGCACGCGATCCCCTGCTGAGCGCTTGTGCGCAGGCCGTAGGTCGTTATGGCGAGTATGCCCTCTGGCAGATCAAGGCAGCGGCAGATCAGGCAGATTGCCGGACATCAGCTGCAGTCCCTCGATGAGGTAGCGCTGCGCCTGGTGGTCATTCATACGCACCAGCAGGCGTATCATTTCGGCGTAGGTCTCAGGATGTCTGGCCAGCTGCAAGGAGGACTCGAGATAGCCACGCGCCTCGCTGAACAGCCGGTTCTGCAGACAAAGACGCGCCAGCGCGCGCAGGAGCAGCGCGTCGTTGGGATGCTCCTTCTGCCACACCCGCGCTTGCTCCAGGGCTTGTGCCGGCTGTGTGCTGCGACAGCGCCCGAACAGATCGATCCAGGCCGGCTGCCACTGCTTGTGCAGCTGCTCACGCAAGAGCGCAAAGGCGAGGTCGTCATGATCGATCTTGATCAAGGCCTCGGCGTAAGCGCTCAGCAGGCTGGGCTCCTGGCGTAGCCGTCGCGGCAAAGCTTGCCAGTAGTCGCGCAGACGGCGCTCGGTGAAGTCACGATTGATGCGGGTGCCGCTGCCGGCGATAAAGGCGAGGACCTTTTCGTGGGCGTGCCGCTCCAGGCTCCAGGCTTTGCTGTCCTGCTGCGGCGCATGGCGGTGCAGGCTGGGCAGCAGTTCGGCAATTTCACCCCAGCGGCCCAGCTTGGAGAGGCTCTGCAAGAGCAGCTTGATGACCTCGACCTGACGGCCATATTGAGCGTGCAGGCTGCGCAGATTGATCGCCGCCTGCTCCCATTCCCCGCCATCCAGCTGCAGACGTGCGCGTGCCAGACCTGCGGCCAGACGGTGTCCCTGCTCCGCCGCTTGGTTGAGGTGCGCCTGCGCCCGGCTCATGGCGCCTTGCCCGGCCGCCGCGCGGGCCGCCAGCAGCTGCGCGGTCAGCGGTCTGTCGAGACCGCCTGCGGCTTGTCCAAGCAGGCGTTCAGCGCGCGCCCACAGTCCGCTTTCCAGGGCATCGCTACCTTGTTCGAGTTGTTTCAGGGCGCGGTCCTGGCGGCGGCGCCCCCACCACAGCTGCCAGGCGTCCGGCAGGTTCAGCAGGCGCAGCAGGACCTGGAGCAGCACAAAGACCAGCAGGATGGCGAGCACGCTGACCAGCAGCGCGGTCCACAGGCTGCTCTCGAGGGCCCAGCCCTGCCAGCTGATGAGGACATAGCCGGGGTCGACGAGCAGCGCGCGGCCGAGCAGGCCACCTGCGAGCAGGCCGAGGAGCAGGAGCAGGTAGCTGCGCTTCACGGTGCGACTCCTTGCAGTTGCTGCAGGGCCTTCAGGCTGGCCTGAAGGTCAGGCAACGGTGCGCCCGGGTAGGCTTGCAGCAGCGCCTGCAACTCCTGGCGCGCCACACCCAGGGTCTGCGGATGGAGCAGCAGGGCATGGCGGGAGAGCTCCTGATCACAGGCGAGCAGGCTCTGCTGGTAGATGCCGCCCTGCCCGTGGAGCAAGGCCCAGGCGGCGCTTTGCAGCTGGGTTTGCAGGAGCAGGCTGAGCTCGCGCACTTCCAGAGCGCTGGGCAAGGGCAGCTGCAGCGTCGGCTCATGGTGGACGCGGATCAGGTCCATGAAAGCCTGCCAACCGGCAGCCCAGCGTCCGGACAGCGTCGCGGCGGCGGCAGGATGGCTGAGCGCAGGGACCTCCAGATGCGCCACCGGCAAGGGCAGCTGCAGATCCGCGAGCAGATGGCTCAAGGCCTGCAGGCGCAGATAGAGCGCCGGCAGGTCGCTATGGGGGGTGTTTTTGAGGGCCAGCTCATCCTCCGCCAGGGCTGCGCGTAGCGGCAGCCAGTCGGGAGACTCTTCGCCTTGGGCCAGTTCGATCGCCGACTGCAGCAGGGCCTGTGCCTCGCCCGGGTTTCTGTCCAGGCGCAGTTCACGCTCGGCCAGATGCAGGTCAAAGGCTATTTCTTGCTGCTTCCACAAGCTCAGGCGCCGGTGGTCCTGGCTGAGGTTCTCTTCCCAGACGCTGCGCTGCGCCAAGCGTCTTTGCAGGTTCGCCACCTGCAGGGCCTGCGTTTGCAGGGCCTGTTGCTGCTGGCGCAGGCTCGTCCGCAAGGCCAGGTCCTGCTGCCAGAGGATCGCAAGACCCGCAGCAAGCAGTGCCAGCTGCAGAAGAAACCAGATCACGCGTGCAGTTTTGGACATGCTTGAGGTCTCCTAGACCCGGGTTGACGAGGCTGCCGCCACAGCCAGCAAGGCTGATTCTATATCATCATCACGGGCACCGGCGGCGACGATGATGTCTGGCGCGCCCTGTTCGGCGGCGAGCTCGGCCAGGCGTGGGCTGATCACCAGCAGACGGTGTTGCAGCCAGCGCTGACCCGCACAGTGCCGCCAGTGATGCAGGGACTCGGCGCTGGTGATGAGGACGATGAGCTGGGGCTGCGCATCCAGCAGGGTGGCGATGCGCAGGGTGCTGGCGGCGGGCAGGACGCGCTGGTAGACCTCGAGGTAGGCGACCTCACAGCCGCGCTCTTGCAGGGTCTGCGCCAACAGTTCGCGGCCACCTTGACCACGCACGATGAGCACCCGCTGCACCGACTGCAGGGAGGCCATGTCGAGCAGACCTTCACTGCTCGCCGTGGCCGGCGTCAGCGCCGTCAGCCCACGCTCTTCGAGCTGGCAGGCGGTACTCGGTCCAACCGCATAGAGGGTCTTCCTGAGCAGAGCCGCTTGCTGCTTGCGCAACAGCGGTACCCCATACATGACCGCCGCGGCACTGACGAAGATGAGTGCGTCAGGGGCCGGCGACAGCGCCGCGCTGATCGCCGCCGGCGACGGCAGCAAGGGCTGGATCTCGAGCAAGGCGATGGCTTCGCAGTAAGCCCCCAGTTGCGCCAGGCGCAGGCAGAGACGTTCTCCAGCCGGTTCGGGTCGGGTGACCAGAATGCTGAGCCCTGCCAGTGCCAGCGGCTCAGTCATGCAAGGCCTCGAGCAGTTCGGCGGCGCCTTGCGCGAGGAGGTCCTCGGCGATCCTGAGACCCAGGATTTCCGCTTCGGCGCGGGGCAGGCACCGTTCGGCGCGCAGCATGCGGCGGCCATCGAGCGAGGCGACCAGCCCGCGCAGGCGCAGCTCGTCACCGAGAATTTCGGCGTGGCCGGCGATGGGCACCTGACATCCTCCGGCGAGGCGCCGGTTCATGGCGCGCTCGGCGCTGACCTGTGCCGCGCTGCGGGGATCGTGCAAGGGCCGCAGCAGTTCCTGCAGGCGCACGTCATCGCTGCGGCACTCGATGCCGACCGCGCCCTGGCCGACGGCAGGCAGCAGGTGATCGGTGGACAAAGCCGCGGTGATGCGGGCGCCGAGGCCGAGGCGGACGAGACCGGCGCAGGCCAGGACGATGGCGTCATAGTCGCCGGCGTCGAGCTTGGCCAGGCGGGTGTTGACATTGCCGCGCAGGTCGCTGATGCGCAGGTCCGGGCGCAGCGCGCGCAGCTGTGACTGACGGCGCAGGCTGGAGGTGCCGACCCGGGCGCCCTCCGGCAAGGCGAGGATGTCACCGCCCAGCGGTGAGACCAGCGCATCGCGGGGATCTTCACGCGGGCAGATGGCGGCCAGCATCAGGCCTTCGGGAAAGGCCATCGGTACGTCCTTCATCGAGTGCACCGCCAGATCGGCGCGGCCATCGAGCAGGGCCAGTTCGAGTTCCTTGACGAAGAGGCCCTTGCCGCCGATTTTGGCCAGCGGCGTGTCGAGTATTTTGTCGCCCTGGGTGCTCATGGTCAGCAGTTCCACCTGCAAACCAGGATGGGCGCGCATCAGGCGCTCACGAACGTCATGGGCTTGCCACAGGGCCAGGGGGCTTTTACGGGTGGCGATGGTCAGGGTTGGGCTCACCACGAAGATCTCTTGCAGTCGATGTGGCTAATTTAGCCTGAATGGCGCTGCGGCGAAAGGCATCCGCGCCGCGAGAGCCAAGATGACAGGGATGGGCGCACCGGTGATCGCCACAGATTTGCTAGAATGCGACGCCGAGACTCAGGCCTGGGTCAGCGATTGATGGAGGGTATCTATGAAACTGAGTGCTGTGCTGATCACACTCAATGAGGCGGCGCGCATCGACAGCTGCCTGCGTGCCCTGGCCTTCTGCGATGAGATCGTCGTCGTCGACTCCGGCAGCCGTGACGACACCTGTGCCCGTGCGCAGGCCCTCGGCGCACGGGTGCTGCACCAGGCCTGGCTGGGCTTTGGTCCGCAAAAGCAGTTTGCGGTCGAACAGGCCCGCCATGACTGGGTGCTCTGTATCGATGCCGATGAGTGCGTCAGTCCGCAGCTGGCCGCGTCGATCCAGGCCGCCTTGCGCGATCCGCAAGCCGTCGCTTACCGTTTCGCACGCTGCAACCGTTTCCTCGGTCGCTGGTTACGCCATGGTGAAGGCTATCCGGACTGGAGCTTGCGTCTTTTCGACCGCCGCCATGCGCACTGGAGCCAGGATGCCGTCCATGAAAAAGTCGAAGTGCAAGGACACGTTGCCACCTTGCGCGGTGATCTCCTGCACGAATCGCAGGAGACCCTGGCGCGTTATCTGGAGAAGCAAAATCGTTACACCGACCTGCAGGCGGCCATGCTGCTGGCGCGTGGTCGACGCTACTCCAGCGTCAAGATGCTGACGAGCCCTCTCTTTCGTTTTTTGCGCTTTTACGTCATCAAGGCCGGCTTTCTCGATGGTCGCGCCGGCCTCATTCATATCCTCATCGGCTGCCAGAACAGCTTTTTCAAATACGCCAAGCTCCATGAGGCCGAGCAGTTGCAGCGCCAGAACGCCGCTCAGAAAAGCTGATCGTTGGTGTTGGCCGGCGTCGTCGGCGCCGCGGGCACCTTGTCGGCGGGCAGGTATTCGGTATAACCCTCAGGATCGCTGGCGCTGGTCGGCGCCCCGGTGCTTTTGCTGATCCATACGGCGCTCAGGCCGGCCGGCCGGCTCCAGCCCAACTGCGGCTGGTCATGGAGGGCATAGGCCATGAAGCGGTTCCAGATCGGTACAGCGGCGACCCCGCCGAACTCGCCATTGCCCAAAGGCGCCGGTGTGTCAAAGCCGACCCAGGTGACGGTGGCCAGGGTCGGGCTATAGCCGTCAAACCAGGCGTCGCGGGCCTCATTGGTGGTGCCGGTCTTGCCGGCAACGTCACTGCGGCCTATGGCCAGGGCGCCACGCCCGGTGCCGTGCAGGATCACGTCGTGAAGGATGGAGTTGATTTCAAAGGCGACCGTCGCCGGTATCACGCGCGGAGCGCTGGCGCTGCCTGCGGCACAGTCATCACAGACGCTGAGTGGATGCGCACGAAAGAGGACCTTGCCACGCGCATCGCTGATGTGGTCGATGAAGTAGGGGTTGATGCGGTGGCCGCCGTTGGCGAAGGTGGCGTAGGCGGTCAGCATCTGCAGCGGCAGGAAGTCGGCGGAGCCCAATGCCAGGGTGAGATTGCGCGGCATGGCCTCTGTCGGCAGACCGAAACGCTGGCAGTAATCGATCGCGGTGTTGACCCCCAGGCTCTGTAGCAGGCGTATGGACACCAGGTTGCGTGACAGGTAGAGCGCCCGTCGCAAGGTGATCGGACCCATGAACTCGCCATCGTCGTTCTGTGGCTGCCAGAGGCGGTCGCCAAAACTGAAGCTGAGCGGGCCATCGTTGATCATGCTGGCTGGGGTGTAGCCGTGTTCGAGGGCGGCGGCGTAGATGAAAGGCTTGAGGGAGGAACCGACCTGACGGCCGCCCTGGATGACACGATTGAATTTGCTGGCAAAGAAGTCAAAGCCACCGACCATGGCCTGCAGGGCACCATTGCGGGGGTCGAGGGCGACCAGCAGACCCTGCACCTTGGGCAGCTCGGTCAGCTCCCAGCCGTGATCCCGGCGCACGCAGCGTATGATGTCGCCAGCTTTGGCCAGTTCCGCCGGTCGTGTCGGCGGCAGCCCGATGCGGCCATTGGGCAGGGCGCGGCGCGCCCATGACAGCCCTGACCAGGGAATGCTGATGAGCTCGCCGTCACGCAAGGTGACGGACAGGCTGTCCGCCGTTACCGCCGTCACCAGCCCGGGGATCATGCCGTTGATGGTGTTGTAGTCGGTGAGGCTGTCCAGGCTGGCGTCATGCGCCTCAGGCCCGCGGTAGCCATGGCGGTGGTCGTAGTCGATCAGGCCGTCGCGCACGGCCAGATTGGCCGCATTCTGACGATTGCCTTCGACCGTGGTATAGACCTTCCAGCCGGAGGTGTAGACGGCCTCGCCATAGCGTTTGACCAGGGTGTCGCGTACCAGCTCGGCCAGGTAGAGACCATTGACCTCGGAGACCGTGCCGCGATAGTTGAGACCGAGGGGGGCGTGCACCGCTTTCTCGTACTGGGCGGCGGTGATCGAGCCGAGGCTGCGCATGCGGCCGAGTATCCAGTTGCGGCGTTCGAGCGCACGCGGCGCGTTGTCGACCGGGTTGTAACGGGAGGGGGCCTTGGGCAAACCGGCGATGAGCGCCATCTGATCGATGCTCAGATCGCGGATGTTCTTGCCAAAATAGACCTGCGCCGCCGCAGCGATGCCATAAGCGCGGTGGCCGAGGAAGATCTTGTTGACGTAGAGGGTGAGGATCTCCTGTTTGGTCAGCGACTGCTCGATCTCGTGCGCCAGCAGGATCTCGGTGAACTTGCGTGAGAAGGTGCGTTCCTGGCTGAGGAAGTAATTCTTGGCCACCTGCATGGTGATGGTCGAGCCGCCGGACTGGATGCTTCCGTGCATGAGCAGTTCGATGGCGGCGCGCGCCAGGCCGCGAGGGTCGATGCCTTCGTGGCTGAAAAAGCGGTCGTCTTCAGCGGCGGTGACCGCCTTGATAAACATCGGCGGAATCTGGCGGTAGCTCAGGGGGGTGGTGTGTTCATCACCATACTCAGCGATCAGCTGGCCATCGCGACTGAGCACCTGCAAGGGGGTTTTGAAGCGGAAATGTTTGAGACTGGCGACGTCCGGCAGTTGCGGTAGCAGCAGGATGTAAATGCCGCAGGCGATGAGCAGTAGGCCACAAAATGGAAAAAGTACGAGCATCAACCATAAAGGATATGCACTAGACTCAGAAGATGTATTCATTGGCGGTCAAAGGCTTAAGTCTGCCGATCGAGGGTCCGAGAGAGAACCGCTAAATTATAAGCTTAAATCGGTCTTGAGATCACGTTGCAAAGCTGCTAGGACTAGTATTTAATGTAGTGGTGCATGATTTGATTCTAAGTCTGCATTTTCGATAGAAAAAAGAGCAAGGAAGAACCAACGTGCTGCCCTTCCTGAGAAAAAAATCGAATGATCAGCTGGGTCTGGACATCAGCTCAAGCTCGATCAAGATGCTGGAACTGTCGCGCCAGGGTGATCGCTATCATGTCGAGAACTATGGTGTCGAGCCTTTGCCGGCGCAGGCGGTGAGCGATACCAACATCAGCGACGTCGAGGCTGTCGGTGAGACTTTGTCGCGCCTGATCGCGCGCACCAAGACCGGCCTGCGTAAGGCGGCGGTGGCGATGCCGGAGTCGCTGGTATGGTCGCGCACCGTAGAAATGGACGGTGGCCTCAACGAGGACGAAATGGAAAGCCAGATCCGTGTTGAGGCGGATCAGCTGGTGCCCTTTCCGCTCGATGAGGTGGCGCTGGACTTTGCCGTGCTCGGCCCCTCGGAGACCAACCCTCACCAGGTCGTCGTGCAACTGGCCGCGTCGCGCAATGAAAACATCGAATTGCGACGTGATGCTCTCGAGATCGGTGGCGTGACCGCCAAAACCATAGACCTTGAGTCCTATGCCATGGAGCGGGCTTTCGACCTGCTCGCCGACAGCCTCGACGTGCGCGGCAAAGTGGTCGGTATCGTCGACATCGGCGCCACCACGACCAACTTCCATGTCATCGCCCAGGATCGCATGATCTACCAGCGTTCGCAGATCTTCGGGGGCAAGCAGCTGACCGAAGAGATCCAGCGGCGTTATGGCCTGACCCAGGAAGAGGCCGGCATGGTGAAAAAGCATGGTGGCCTGCCCGACAATTACGAAATGGAAGTGTTGCAGCCCTTCAAGGAAGCCGCAACGCAACAGGTGCAGCGTTGCCTGCAGCTGTTTTTTTCGTCGACCTCGTACAACGACGTCGATCACCTCCTGCTGGCAGGCGGTTCCGCCTCGATCGCCGGTCTGGCGCAACTGGTGCAGGACAAGCTGGGCCGTCCGGTCAGCGTTGCCAATCCCTTCGTCAATATGTCGATCTCCAGTCGGGTCAATGCCGCTGCCTTGAGCATGGATGCACCAGCTTTGATGATCGCTTGTGGCCTGGCCCTGAGGAGTTTTGATTGATGGTCAAGATCAATCTCTTGCCGCATCGTCAAGAGCGGCGCAAGGAGCAGCGCGAGGCCTTCTTCGCCATGTGTGGGGCGGCTGCAGTCCTGGCGGTGGTTCTCATGCTGCTCTGGAACCATGAGGTGAGCGCCCAGCTTGAGCTGCAGAATGAGCGCAACGCCTACATCGATACCGAGACCGCCAAACTCGACGCCAGCATCAAGGCGATCGACGAGATGCACAAGCGCAAGGAAGATTTGCTTCAGCGCATGAAGGTGATTCAGGACCTGCAGGGGCGACGTCCGGTCATCGTGCGTATTTTTGACGAGCTGGTCCGGGTCATGCCCAATGGCGTCTACTTGACCAGCCTGGACCGTCATCAGGACAACTTTCATATCAAAGGTGTGGCGGAAAACACCAATGAGATCTCGAGCCTGATGCGCAATATCAGTGCCTCGCCCTGGTTCAAGAATCCGCAGCTGCACAATGTCGTCGCCAGCTCTGCCAAAAATGGCAGCAGCTCGAACGCCGGCACGGATGCCGCAGCGCCGGAGAATTTTGATCTGGACTTTAGTCTGCAGATTCCCAAGACCGTGGGGGCGGATGGCGGCGCTGGCGCGACGGGCAAGTCCAAGGGGAGCGACACGCCATGAAGCTCGAAGATCTCAAAAAACTTGACTTGCAGCAGCTGCAGGCCAGCTGGCGCAGCCTGGATCCTGAAAACATCGGTGCCTGGCCCTTGCCCTTCCGGATCCTGATCTGGGTGCTGATCGTGGTCGCCATCGTCTTCGGCGCCTACATGCTGTTCATCTCCGATCAGCTTGAGGCCTTGCATCAGGCGCAGGCGGCGGAAGTGACCAAAAAGGCTGATTTCGAGAACAAGGCTTTCAAGGCCGCCAATCTGGCGGTCTACAAAAAACAGCTGGCGGATATGGAAGACTCTTTCGGTGCCTTGCTGCGTCAGCTGCCGAAAGAGACGGAAGTACCGGGTCTGCTCGAGGACATCAGTCAGGCGGCTTTGGGCAGTGGTCTCGACGTGCAGTCTATCGATCTGCAGGCCGAGAAGATGCAGGATTTTTATGCCGAAGATCCTATCCAGATCAAGGTCCAGGGTGACTACCATGCTTTTGGCAGCTTCGTCAGCGCCATCGCTGCTTTGCCGCGCATCGTCACCCTGCATGACTTCAGCATCGCCCCGGCCAGTTCAGCCTCGATCGCCAGCAGTGGTTCGCCTTTGCTGGGGATGAGTATCACGGCCATGACCTATCGTTACCTCGACAAGAACGAGTCGGGCAAGAACGACAAGAATGGCAAGAGCAAGGGAGGTGCAAAATGATAGGCAAGTCACTCCCTGCCCTGCGTATATGGCTGCCGCTGGCGGCGGCCTTGTTGCTGAGTGGCTGTGGTCAGTCGAGCATGGACGAGCTCAAAGGTGAGCTCAACGCCATCATCATGAAGCCGCGTGGCAAGATCGATCCCCTGCCGCAGCCGGTGGTGGTGTCGACCTTCGTCTATGCCGCGCACCAACTGCGCAGCCCCTTCACGCCGCCGGGTGCGGCGCAGGCGGCACAGATCGCCCTGGGCCAGAAGGTTGAGCCTGATCCAAACCGTCTGCATGAGCCGCTGGAGTCCTATCCGCTGGACGCCCTGCATATGCGCGGCTCGCTGGACTGGTCGAAGACCGGTCAAGTGCAGCAGGCCATCGTGGAAGACCCCAACGGCCAGGAGCATCTGGTCCGGGTCGGCAATTATATGGGCAAGAACCAGGGACGTATCGTCGGCATCACGTCGACGCAGATCGCCCTGGTTGAAATCGTTCCGGATGGACGCGGGGGCTGGGTGGAAAGGCCGCGTAGTTTGTTGATCAGCCCTTCGGGCCGGTGACACTGGAGAATAAAGCGATGTTGAACTTCATTGAGGAGAAGCGCCCGGTGTACCGGAGTATCTTGGCAAGGCAGGCGCGGTGCTGGCTGCTGGCGCTGTGTGGCTGGACCGGTATGGCCTGGTCGCAGCCGGTCATGCTGCAGAAAGTCGATGTGACGACCTTGCCGGGTGATGAACTGCAGCTCTTGCTCAGTTTTGATGGCAAGCCGCCGCAACCTGAAGGCTATGCCATCGATCAGCCGGCACGTATCTCCCTGGATCTGCCAGGGGTGCGCAGCGCGCTGACCAGCAAGTACATCAGCCTGGGGGCCGGCAATGCCCAGTCGCTGTCGGTGCTCGACACCCCGGCGCGGACACGCCTGATCATCAAGATGGCGGTGATGACCGGTTACACCGAGCAGGTGCAGGGCCATCAGCTGGTGGTGCGCGTCGGGCGCGCCGAAGCCGGCCTCGCCCAGGCGCAGAAAAATACGCCGGCCGGAAGCCCCTCCGCCAGCACCCACAGCATCGAAAGTGTCGATTTTCACCGTGCTGACGACGGTGCCGGCCTGTTGAGCCTGACCTTGTCCGATGCCAATGCCATGGTCGACGTCAAACAGGAAGGCAACCATATCGTTGCGCATCTGCCCGGTACGCGCTTGCCGGAGAAATTCCGTCACCGCCTGGATGTCACCGACTTTGCCACGCCAGTGCATGACATCAACATCAGCACCGATCACGCCGGTACGGTGATCACCGTCGATCCGCATGGTGAGTTCGAGTACCTCGCCTATCAGGCCGACAATCATTTCAGCATCAGCGTCAAGCCGGTCAGTGCCGATGACAAGGCCAAGAAGAAGGCCTTCGCCTACACCGGACAAAAGCTGTCGCTCAACTTCCAGGACATCGATGTACGCTCGGTCTTGCAGTTGATCGCCGACTTCACCAACCTCAATCTGGTGGCCAGCGACACGGTGACCGGCAAGATCACGCTGCGCCTGCAGAATGTTCCTTGGGACCAGGCCTTGGACCTGATCCTCAAAACCAAGGGCCTGGCCAAGCGCACCATGGGTAATGTCATGCTGGTCGCCCCGGCGGACGAGATCGCCCGTCGCGAAAAGGAAGAACTCGACGCCAGCCAGCGCAGTGAGGCCCTGGCGCCGCTGCACACCGAGTTCCTGCAGATCAGCTACGCCAAAGCCGATGAGTTGGCGGCCCTGCTGAGCAAGGTGATCAGCCAACGTGGCAGTGTCAGCACCGATTCCCGTACCAACACACTGATCGTCAACGACACCGCGAAAAAGATCGATGAGATCCGTGAGATGGTGACGCGCCTCGATGTGCCGGTACGCCAGGTCATGATCGAGGCCCGTGTGGTGCTCGCCAACACCAGCACCGACAAGGAAATGGGCGTCAGCTGGGGTATCGATGGCAGTCAGCCGCACGGCAGCTCCGCCTTGCTCTACGGCGGTTCCAACCAGACCATGCTCGATAGTGCCACCTGGTGGTCACAGGTTCAGGCCGCGCCAGGCACACCGGTGCAGCGGACCATCACCTATCCGCAGAACTTGGCGGTGGACATGAGTGCCCGGCAGTCCGGCGGCTCGTCCTTTTCCCTGGGTTTTGTCAATGCACGCGGCGACCTGCTCAATCTTGAGCTGTCCGCCTTCCAGTCGGAAGGACATGGTGATGTCGTCGCCAGCCCGCGTGTCATGACCGCCGATAACCAGATGGCACGTATCGCCTCCGGTCAGCAGATTCCCTATCAGCAGGCGACCTCCAGCGGCGCCACCTCGACGGCCTTCAAGAACGCCGAGCTGTCTCTGGAAGTGACGCCGACCATCACCCCGGACGGCCGTATTCAGATGAAGCTGGCGGTGAACAAGGATTCGCCGAGTACGGCGGTCAGCAACAACCAGCTGCTCATCGATACCAACAGCATCAAGACGACGGTGCTGGTCAATGACGGCGAGACGGTGGTGCTCGGCGGCATCTACCAGACGGCCTCGACGCGTGGCGTGCTGAAGGTGCCGGTGCTCGGTGACATTCCCATCCTTGGTGCTCTGTTCCGCAAGGATACGGCGATTTCCACCAAGCAGGAACTGCTGATCTTCATCACGCCGAAAATCTACAACGATGTCGTCGCCAGCCGCTGAGCCGCGCGTTTACCCACGTGTGTTTCTCATCGGCCCCATGGGGGCCGGTAAGAGCACCGTGGGCCGTCAGCTGGCCGAGGCCCTGCATCTGGAGTTCATCGACTCTGATCAGGAGATCGAGAGGCGCACAGGCGCCGACATACCCTGGATCTTCGACGTCGAAGGTGAGCAGGGCTTTCGTGATCGTGAAGAAGCGGTCATCGATGTTTTGACACAGAAAGACAGCCTGCTCCTGGCCACCGGCGGCGGTGCCATCCTGCGTCCGCTGAACCGCCAGCACCTGCACGAACGCGGTTTTGTCATCTACCTCAAAGCCCGTGTCGAGCAACAGCTGGAGCGCACCTTGCGTGATAAAAACCGGCCTTTGCTGCGGACCGCCAACCCCGAGGCCCGTCTGCGTGAGCTCATGCAGCAGCGCGAGCCTTACTACATGGAGACGGCGCATCTGGTCATCGACACCGAAGGCGGCCAGGCGCGCGATGTCACCGCACGCATCCTCAGGCTGCTGCATGCTTAATCTGCGGCGCAAGATGGCGTAGAATGCAGCCCATTCCAGCGTGGAGCTCGGCATGATCACGGTTGAAGTGGCGCTTCCAGGTCGCTCTTATCCCATACACATAGGCTCGGGCTTGCTGGCTCAGGCGGAGCTTATCCTGCCGCATCTGCGCGGACGGCAGGTCATGGTGGTCAGCAATCCGCAGGTGGCCGGCCTGTATTTGCCCGCGCTGCGGCAGACGCTCGAGGCGCAAGGTCTGCGTGTGGCGGAGTGTCTTTTGCCGGATGGTGAGGCTTACAAAGACCTTGAACACCTGGCCTGTATTTTTGATCGTCTGCTCGCGGAAGGCATGGACCGGCGCTGCACCGTACTGGCCCTCGGGGGCGGCGTCGTCGGCGATATGGCCGGGTTTGCGGCGGCGACCTATCAGCGCGGGGTCAACTTCATCCAGGTGCCGACCAGCCTGCTGGCGCAGGTCGATTCCAGTGTCGGGGGCAAAACCGGGGTCAACCACCCGCGCGGCAAGAACATGATCGGGGCCTTCAAGCAGCCGGCCCTGGTGCTCATCGACATCGACGTTCTGGCGACCTTGCCCAAGCGTGAGCTGGCCGCCGGCATGGCCGAGATCATCAAGTACGCCCTGATCCGTGATCGCGAGTTTCTCGATTGGCTGGACCTACATGCGCCGGCCATGATGCAGGGTGAGCCTGAGTTGCTGGCTGAAGCGGTGGCGCGCAGTTGCCGTCATAAAGCGGAGGTGGTCCTCAGGGACGAGTTCGAGGAGGGCGAGCGCGCCCTGCTCAATCTCGGCCACACCTTCGGTCATGCCATCGAGACCCACTGCGGCTACGGCAACTGGCTGCATGGCGAGGCCGTCGCAGCCGGCATGGTGATGGCGGCGCGCATGTCGCAACAGGCCGGTGACCTCAGCCAGGCCGACGTCGATCGCATCCTTGCCCTGCTGCAGGCCTGCCAGTTGCCCAGCCAGCCCCCGGCGATGCATGCCGATGATTTTCAAAGCCTGATGGCGCACGACAAGAAGGTGCTCGACGGCCGTCAGCGTCTGGTGCTGCTGCGTGCGCTGGGCCACGCCGAGGTGGTCGAGGTCGAGCCTGAGCGCTTGCGTCAGGCCCTGCAGAGTATGCTTCATGCGTAGCGCCGTCCTCGCCGTGGCGGTCTTTGCCGGCATGAGTACCGTCGTCGGCGGCCTTTATGTGGCGCAGCAGCAGCAGTCCGAAGATGCCGCCGACACCTCGATCCCGCTGGAGATGAATGCCAGCCCGGCGCAGCTGCAGTCGCTCGCCCATGATCCGCAGTTGGGCAGTTTCTCGGCGCAGCTGGTGGCGCCGGTGCAGGCGCAGGTGCAGCCGGCGCCGAGTACGGCCAACGTCCAGGCTGGACAGCCGGTCACCACGCACGACCAGGCTTTTCATGATCAGGCGTGGTGGGCCCAGCGCAGTCCCGAGCATTGGGTGGTGCAGGTGCTCGGCTCCCGCAGCGAGGCCGAGGTGCAGCAGTACATCAAGGCCGCCAGCGATCCTTCCCAGTACAGCTACTACGAAGATCTGAGCGAAGCGCAGCCCTGGTACGTGGTGGTCTATGGCGACTACCCGAGTCGCGAGATCGCCGAGGGCGTCGCTGAAGCCCATGATTTTGGTGGCAGCGCGCACGCTTCGGCGCGCAGCGTCGCCATGATCCAGGCCGATCAGGTGGCCGCCGCTGCGCAGCAGGAGCCTGCCGCTGTGCCCGCTCCCGCCCCGCTGCCGGCGCCGTCAGCGGTAACGGCGCCAGGCAGCGTCGCCGCGCCTTAAGCGCGATCTTTGATACCGGTCATGGACAGGCTCTGTGCTGTGCTCGCAGGATCAGAGCTATCGTCGAGATAGCCAGGCGGTGCAGCATGATCGACACGCCACAGACCCGGCATGAACGGCCGGTCAGAGCAGAAGCGGGCTCGCCCGTCGCCATCCCCGATTATCTCCGTCTTTACTATCCCTGGGCCTACGTTTCAGGCGCAGCGATACGATTCTGGGATCACGAGGGCCTCGTGCAGGGGATACTTTTTGGCCAGTACGGTCGGCTCAAGCGCCAGGTCAGGCGGGTCTTCGCTTGTTACCCGGGCTCGGTCCTGCAGATCGCCTGTGTCTACGGCTCACTGAGCGCCGAGCTGGTCGACGCGCTGCCGGCGCAGGCAAGCCTCACCCTGGTCGATGTGCTGGCGGCGCAGCTGCGCAAGGCCGCCAGCAAAATCACCGACAGCCGCCTGCACCTGGTGCATGCCGACAGCCGCCAGCTACCCTTGCCTGGGCAGAGCTTTCGCAAGGTCTTAAGCTTTTTTTTGCTGCACGAGCAGCCTGCAGAGGTGCGCCAGCAGACCGTGCGTGAGGCCCTGCGGGTGCTCCACCCGCAGGGGGTTTGGGTCATCGTCGACTACGATCGGCCCTGCGCCTGGCATCCTTGCCGGCCGGTCGTCGCCCTGAGCTTTCGCTATCTGGAGCCCTTCGCCGGCGATCTCTGGCGGCAGGATCTGTCCTCCTGGATCCGGGCGCTGGCGCCGACCGTGGACATCCGCAAGACCAGCTTTTTCGGAGGACTCTATCAGGTCCTGGAGGTGCGTCGATCAGCGGGCAGCACGACCTATGGACAAGCTGGTTTGCCCTTGCCATCATAAGCTAGTAATATAGTCTGCCTTTTTTGTGGCCTTCGGTCTGCTCTGTGCAGGCCTGCCTTCCTTAACGCTCTGTTTTCAAGGGTGCTGCCCATGCTAGAAGCTGCCCGCGCCGAGGGTCTCTACAGCCCTGAGGATGTCCGCGATAACTGTGGATTTGGAATGATCGCTCATCGTCGGGGCGAAGCCAGCCATGACCTGGTCAGGACGGCCATACATTCACTCAGCTGTATGACCCACCGGGGGGCGATCGCCGCCGACGGGAAGACGGGTGACGGTTGCGGGCTGATGCTGAAGATGCCGCAGAAGTTCTTTCGTGCCATCGCGGAAGAGCTCTGGGAAACCAGCCTGTCGCCGGTCTTCGCGGTGGGTACGGTGTTTCTCCATCCGCAGCCTGAGCTGGCCGCTGAGGCGCAGCGCGTGCTCGCCG
Organism: Pseudomonadota bacterium; assembly: GCA_021804565.1. Classification (GTDB taxonomy): domain Bacteria; phylum Pseudomonadota; class Gammaproteobacteria; order Pseudomonadales; family Moraxellaceae; genus JAJZHK01. The sequence goes on from JAJZHK010000016.1 coordinate 33,049, forward strand.
AGGCGATCCGTTGCGAAGGCCTGCAGATCGTCGGCTGGCGGCCCTTGCCGGTCGATCCTTCGGTCTGCGGTGAGATCGCCTTGCGCAGTCTGCCGCAGTTTCAGCAGGTCTTCGTCGACGCCCCCGGCCATGACGAGGCCAGCTGCAACCGCAAGCTCTTTTTGGCCCGGCGGCGTGCCGAGCAAAGGCTGGCGGAAGACAGCTACTTCTATGTGCCTTCGCTGTCATCGACGGTCGTCGTCTACAAGGGCCTGGTCATGCCTGCCGACTTGGCACGTTTTTACCGCGATCTTGACGATGAGCGCATGACCTCGTCCATCGTCGTGTTCCACCAGCGTTTTTCGACCAACACCCTGCCACGCTGGCCGCTGGCGCACCCCTTCCGCTACCTGGCGCACAACGGTGAGATCAATACCATCAGCGGCAATCGTGCCTGGGCTCTGGCGCGGGCGCCCAAGTTTGTCAATCCGCTGCTGCCCGGGGTGGAGTCTTTCCATCCGTTGGTCAATCTGCGCGGTTCGGACTCTTCGAGCATGGATAATATGCTCGAAATCCTCATCAGCGGCGGTATGGATCTGTTCCGTGCCCTGCGTCTGATGGTGCCGCCGGCTTGGCAGAATGTCGAGACCATGGACGCCGATCTGCGCGCTTTCTACGAGTACAACTCCAAGCATATGGAAGCCTGGGATGGTCCGGCGGGTATCGTCACCACCGATGGCCGTTACGCTGTCTGCATGCTCGATCGCAATGGCCTGCGTCCGTCACGCTGGGTCATCACCCGCAACGGCTACATCACCCTGGCCTCCGAGATCGGCGTCTGGGATTACCGGCCCGAGGACGTGGTCGCCAAAGGGCGCGTCGGTCCTGGCCAGATCCTGGCGGTCGACACCCAGAGCGGGGAATTGCTGCGGACCGCTGATATCGATGCACGTCTGAAGGCCGCCCATCCCTACAAGGACTGGTTGCGCACCCAGGTGCTGCGTATCGACCATGATGAAGAGGTCGAGAAAAATTACTGTCGCTATGCCGATGCCGAGCTTTTGAAGGTGCAGCAGAAGCTGTTTGCGCTGAGCATGGAGGAGCGTGACCAGATCCTGCGTCCGCTCGCCGAGAGCGCGCAGGAGGCGGTAGGCTCGATGGGTGATGACACACCCATGGCCGTTCTGTCACGGCGGGTGCGGCACCTGGCGGACTATTTCCGGCAGCAATTCGCCCAGGTCACCAACCCCCCGATCGACCCCTTGCGTGAAGCCATCGTCATGTCCCTGGAGACCTGTCTCGGTGCCGAGCAGAACGTCTTCGAGGTGGCGCCGCGGCATGCCGACCGGGCCATCCTGGCCTCACCGGTGCTCTCGCACAGCAAGATGCAGCAGATCCGTCATATCGTCCGCCCAGGCTACAAGCTCAAGCAGATCGATCTGTTCTATGCCCCTGAGCGTGGCCTGCATCAGGCCATCATCGACCTCTGCCAGGAGGCTGAGGCGGCGGTCCGCGGTGGCCACGCCCTGTTGCTGCTCAGTGACAAGCCAAGCCGTCCTGAGGCGCTGCCCATCCACGCCTTGCTGGCGACGGGTGCCGTACACCACCATCTGATCGATTGCGGTCTGCGCTGCGACGCCAATATTCTGCTGGAAACCGGTACGGCACGTGACCCGCATCATTTCGCCACCCTGATCGGTTTTGGTGCAACCGCCATATACCCCTACCTGGCCTACGACTGTATCAACGATATGGTGCGTACCGGTGAACTGCTCGGCGATCCTTTGGAGCTGCAGTCCAACTATCGCAAGGGGATCAACAAAGGCTTGCTCAAGATCCTTTCCAAGATGGGCATCTCGACGGTGGCCTCCTACCGTGGCGCCCAGTTGTTCGAGGCGGTGGGGCTGGCCTCGGAGGTGGTGCATCTGTGCTTCCGCGGCGTACCCAGCCGCATCCAGGGGGCCGGCTTTGCCGAGCTCGAAGAGGATCAGAAGACCCTCCACGCGCAGGCGCACAAGGCGCGTCAGCCGGTCGATGTCGGCGGTCTGCTCAAGTTCGTCCACGGCAAGGAATACCATGCCTTCAATCCGGACGTGATCGGCGATCTGCACAAAGCCGTACACTCGGGTGACTATCAGGACTACCGCCGCTACGCGGATCGTGTCAACCAGCGACCGGTCGCCACCTTGCGTGACCTGATGGTGCCTAAGGCGGGCCTGCGCGCCATCGCCCTCGACGAGGTGGAGAGTATCGAGCATATTCTGCCGCGCTTCGATTCGGCGGGCATGTCCCTTGGTGCTTTGTCGCCCGAGGCGCATGAGTCGATCGCCATCGCCATGAACACCCTGGGTGGACGTTCCAACTCCGGTGAGGGCGGCGAAGATCCTGCCCGCTATGGCACCTTGCGCAATTCCAAGATCAAGCAGGTCGCCTCCGGCCGCTTCGGGGTGACGCCGGCTTATCTGATGTCGGCCGAAGTCCTGCAGATCAAGGTGGCACAAGGCGCCAAGCCGGGTGAGGGAGGGCAGTTGCCCGGTGGCAAGGTCAATGCGCTGATCGCCCGCCTGCGTTATTCGGTGCCCGGTGTCACCCTGATTTCACCGCCACCCCACCATGACATCTACTCGATCGAGGACCTCGCTCAGCTGATCTTCGATCTCAAGCAGGTCAACCCGCAGGCACTGGTGTCGGTCAAGCTGGTTTCCGAGCCCGGTGTCGGTACCATCGCCGCCGGGGTGGCCAAGGCCTATGCCGACCTCATCACCATTTCCGGCTATGACGGTGGCACGGCCGCCTCGCCGCTGAGCTCGATACACTATGCCGGTTCGCCCTGGGAACTGGGGGTGGCCGAGGCGCAGCAAGCGCTGTGCGCCAATGATCTGCGCGGCAAGGTACGCGTGCAGACCGATGGTGGCCTGAAGACCGGTCTGGATGTCGTCAAGGCGGCCATACTCGGTGCCGAGTCCTTCGGTTTTGGCACCACACCGATGGTCGCTCTGGGTTGCAAATACCTGCGTATCTGCCACCTCAACAACTGCGCCACCGGCGTCGCGACGCAGCGTGAGGATCTGCGTGCCCAGCACTACATCGGCGAGCCGCAGATGCTGATGAACTTCTTCCGTTTTGTGGCCATGGAGACACGTGAGTGGATGGCGCGTCTCGGCGTGCAGACCTTGGCGGAGCTGATCGGCCGTACCGACCTGCTCGAGATCCTGCCGGGCGATACCGCCAAGCATCGGCGTCTCGACCTCCGCCCCCTGCTTTCGAACCCGCATGTCGACAGCAAGCCGCAGTACTGTCAGGTTCTGCGCAATGAGCCTTTTGACCAGGGGGTGCTGGCCGAGCGCATGGTCGCTACCGTACTGCCGGCGATCGAGGCCAAGACCGGCGGTGTCTTCGAGTTCAGGGTCGGCAATTGCGATCGCTCCATCGGCGCCCGTCTGTCCGGCGAGATCGCCCGCCGCCATGGCGACCTGGGCATGCAGGATGCCCCGATACAGCTGCGTCTGCAGGGCACCGCTGGACAGAGTTTCGGCGTCTGGAACGCCGGTGGCCTGAATATGCGGCTCGAAGGTGACGCCAATGACTATGTCGGCAAGGGCATGGCCGGTGGCAAGCTGACCATCGTACCGCCGCTGGGCTCGCCCTTCGCCTCGCAGGAAACCGCCATCATCGGCAACACCTGTCTGTACGGCGCCACCGGAGGTCGTCTGTTTGCCGCCGGTACCGCCGGTGAGCGTTTCGCGGTGCGTAACTCCGGCTGCCATGCGGTCATTGAAGGCGCCGGTGACCACTGCTGTGAGTATATGACCGGAGGTCTGGTGACGGTGCTCGGTCGTACCGGGCTCAATTTTGGCGCCGGCATGACCGGTGGCTTTGCCTATGTGCTCGATCTCGACAATGACTTTTTCGATCGCTGCAACCATGAGCTGATCGATCTGCATCGTATCAGCACCGAGCCGATGGAGGCGCATCGCCATCATCTGCGCGAGGTGCTCGAGGAGTATGTGGCTGAGACTGATAGCGCTTGGGGTCGTTCGCTCTTGCAGCGTTTCGATGAAATGGTGCGCAAGTTCTGGTTGGTGAAGCCCAAGGCCGCCAATATGAAAGAGCTGCTCAACAGCGTTCGTCGTAATCCGATGTGACGCCAGCATCCGAACCGAGGCCTAGACCATGACAGAACGTTTGAACAACGACTTTCAGTTTCTTGATGTGCAGCGTCAGGATCCGCCGAAAAGGCCGGATACCGTGCGCAAGAGCCAGTTCGTCGAGATCTATCATCCTTTTGAAGACAAGGATGCCCAGGGACAGGCCCATCGCTGCCTGGCCTGCGGCAATCCCTATTGCGAGTGGAAGTGCCCTGTCCACAACTACATCCCCAACTGGCTCAAGCTGCTTTCGGAAGGCAACATCTTCCTGGCCGCCGAGCTCTGCCATCAGACCAACACCCTGCCCGAGGTCTGTGGCCGCGTCTGTCCCCAGGACCGGCTGTGTGAAGGTGCCTGCACCCTGAACGACGGCTTTGGCGCCGTCACCATAGGCAGTGCCGAGAAATACATCGTCGACACCGCTTTTGCTCTGGGCTGGCGTCCCGACATGTCGGCGGTCGTCAAGACCGGCAAGCGGGTCGCCATCATCGGCGCCGGTCCTGCCGGCCTGGCTTGCGCCGACGTGCTCGTACGTCATGGCGTTCAGCCGGTGGTGTTTGATCGCCATCCCGAGATCGGCGGCCTGCTCACCTTCGGTATTCCCGAGTTCAAGATGGAAAAGCGGGTGATGGAGCAGCGTCGCGAGATCTTTACCGACATGGGTATCGAGTTCCGTCTCAATACCGAGATCGGTCGCGACATCAGCATGGATGCCCTGCTGCAGGACTACGACGCCGTCTTCATGGGCATGGGCACCTACACGGCGATGAAGGGCGGTTTTCCCGGTGAGGATCTGCCCGGGGTCTACGAGGCCCTCAACTATCTGATCGCCAACGTCCGTCACTGGCGCGGCTATGAGACGGACGCTGCAGCCTACATCGACTTCAAGGGTCAAAAGGTGGTGGTGCTCGGTGGCGGTGATACGGCGATGGACTGCAACCGTACCGCGATACGGCAGGAGGCGACCCAGGTCACCTGCGCCTACCGTCGTGACGAGGAGAATATGCCGGGTTCACGCCGTGAAGTGCGCAATGCCCGCGAAGAAGGCGTACAGTTCCTGTTCAACCGGCAACCTATCGCCATCCTCGGCGACGAACGCGGGGTGACCGGGGTGAAGATGGTGGAGACGCGCCTGGGTGAACCGGATACCCGTGGCCGCCGCAGCCCCGAGCCGATTCCTGGCTCCGAGCAGGTGGTGCCGGCTGACGCCGTTGTGCTCGCTTTCGGGTTTCGTCCGAGCCCGGCGCCCTGGCTGGCCGAACATGGTATAGAAACCGATGCCCAGGGCCGGGTTCTGGCGCCTGAGCAGGGCTCTTATGCCTTTCAGACGCACAATGCCAAGGTCTTCGCCGGTGGTGACATGGTGCGTGGTTCGGATCTCGTCGTCACTGCCATCTGGGAAGGACGGCAGGCAGCGCAGGGCATACTCGACTATCTCGGGGTTTGACCTGATCACTTTAAGAGATGCTGGAGATGTCGATGTCGGAACTGAAGAACGATCGTTTCTTGCGTGCCTTGCTGGGACAGGACGTGGATTACACCCCGGTCTGGATGATGCGTCAGGCCGGACGTTATTTGCCGGAGTATCGAGCCACCCGCACGCGCGCCGGCAGCTTCCTCGACCTTTGTAAAAATCCCGAGCTGGCCTGTGAGGTGACGCTGCAGCCGCTCGAACGCTACGAGCTCGATGCCGCCATACTGTTCTCCGACATCCTCACCATTCCTGACGCCATGGGTCTGGGCCTGTATTTTGTGGAAGGGGAGGGACCGCGCTTTCGCAAGACCGTGCGTAGCGAGCAGGACATCGCCGACCTGCCCCGTCTGAATGCCGATAGCGATCTTGCTTACGTCATGCAGGCGGTACGTACCATACGCCAGGCTCTGGGTGGGCGTGTGCCGCTGATCGGTTTTTCAGGCTCGCCCTGGACCTTGGCCTGCTACATGGTGCAAGGCGGCAGCAGTCGCGATTTCCGGCAGATCAAAACCCTGCTCTATCGCAGTCCAGAGCTCATGCATGCCCTGCTCGGCAAGCTCAGCGAGGCGGTGACCGACTACCTCAATGCGCAGATACGCGCTGGCGCCCAGGCGGTGCAGATCTTTGACACCTGGGGCGGGGTCCTGGCCGACGGTGCTTATCAGGACTACTCCCTGGCCTATATGCAAAAGATCATCGCCGGCTTGATCAAGGAACATGAGGGTCGCAAGATCCCGGTCATCCTGTTCACCAAAGGCGGAGGGGGTTGGCTGGAACTGATGGCTGGGGTGGGCGCCGATGCCCTGGGCCTCGACTGGACGGTCCATCTCGGCCAGGCGCGTGCCCGGGTCGGTGAGCGTTGTGCCCTGCAGGGCAATATGGACCCCTCGGTGCTTTATGCTGACGCACCGGTGATCCGTGCAGAGGTGGCCCGTCTCCTGGCGCAGTACGGGCCAGGGAACGGCCATGTCTTCAATCTCGGTCACGGTATTGAGCAGCACGTCGATCCGGCGGCGCCCAGAATCTTCATCGATGCGGTGCATGAGTTGAGTGCCAGCTACCACAGCTGAGCTTGGCGGAGGTGGCCATGGGCGGTTTGCAGGGTTGGCGGGATCTGCGCCGCCTGAGAGAAATTCTCGGCGTCCTCATCCTTTATGGTTTTGACGACTTTTTGCAATGGATGGGGCTGGGCCGCCAAGCGGCGGTGATCAACCGGCTTTTGCGCCGCCAGGCTCCTGCCGGTATCGCCCGTCTGCCGCGTGAGCAACGCGCCCGTCTGGCCCTCGAGGAACTCGGCCCGACCTTCGTCAAGCTTGGCCAGATTCTGGCGACGCGCGTCGATCTTTTGCCCCCTGAGTGGGTCAGCGAGCTCGAGAAGCTGCAAAATCGGGTCGCGGCCCAGCCTTTCAGTCAGCTGCGTGCCGCCGTCGAAGAGAGCCTGGGGCGACCTGTCGGGGAGGTCTTTCTCGAGATTGACGAGCAGGCCCTGGGCAGCGCCTCGATGGCCCAGGTGCATCGCGCCCGTCTGCTCGATGGCTCCCGCGTGGTCTTGAAAATACGCCGGCCCGGTTTGCGTGAGCGGGTCGACGCTGATATGCGCCTTTTACGCCAGCTGGTGGCCATCGCCGAGAGCCAGTCGCCCGAGTGGCGGCACTTTCAGCCCTCGGCCTTGCTGCGCGAGTTCCGTCGCTCGCTGGCGCGGGAGATGGACTTTTCGGTGGAGGCTCGTGCCGCCGAGCGTATCGCGGCCAACCTGGCGATGTTTGATTATATGCAGGTGCCCAGGGTCTATTGGGACTACACCTCAGAAGCGCTCAATGTGCAGGAGCTGATCGAGGGCATTCCGGCGACCGATCTTGCCGCGCTTGATGCCGCCGGCTGCAAACGTGAACTGATCGCCCGCCGTGGTGCGGCGGTGGTCTGGAAGATGATGCTCGAGGACGGCTATTTTCATGCCGATCCGCATCCAGGTAATTTTTTGATCCTGCCCGGTGACCGCATCGCCCTGCTCGATTTTGGCATGATAGGCCGGCTCGGCAGCCTTCGCCGCGAGCAGCTGGTGCGTCTGGTGCGCGGCATCGTCATGCAGGAACCCGAGGTGGCCACCCAGGTGCTGCTCGAGTGGAGTTTTGGCGCGGCTTTGCAGCGCGACCTGCTCAATGGGGAGGTCACCGGCTTCATCGAGCGCTTTGATGGTGTCCCTCTGGAGCGGCTGGACATCGCCGGACTCCTGCAGGACGTCTCCACCTTGCTGCGCCATCATGGCGTCAGCCTGCCCAGTGACATCGCCCTGCTGATCAAGGCCTGTATCACGCTGGAGGGCTTCGGTCGCAGCCTGGCACCGCAGTTTGATCTGATGCAGGAGGCCATCCCGCTCCTGCACAAGACCTTACGCGGCCGCTATGCGCCAAAAAGGCTGGCACGCGCCATGCGCATGCGCGCTCTGGACATGGTCGAGCGTGTGTACAACCCCAATATGAACAGTGCCGGGAGCGCGGCTTACACCGGTCCAGTCCTGCGTAGCCAGGATATCGACCACTGGGTGACGCGCCTCGAGCGTGCCGCGGCGCGTCAGACCAGCGCCACCCTGATCGCTGGAATTGCCGTATGTGGCGGCCTGCTCTCCCTGTTGCCCGGGGGGCCGCACCTGCTCGGCATGAACCTGCTCGGCTGGCTCTTCCTCCTCGGCGCTGCCTTCTACGGTGCCTGGCTGTGGTTGGCGCAATGGTGGGTCTTGCGCGGACGCGACTAGGGCGTCGTCGCGCTTTTTTCGGTGTCGAGGCCGGCACTGGGGTCGCTGTTGCTCAAGTCCTGCTGCTCATGACGGCCATCCCACTCACAGGTCCCGGCGGTGGGTGGCGGCTGGGTGCCTAGGGCATAGTGACCGACCCGTTCGACACCATGGGCCACGGCATGCTCCATACGGTCGACAACCTTGCTGAGGCGTTGTTCGGGAGGAACCGCCGGGATGATCAGGTCATGGGCGAGAATTTGCAGCTGGGCGCGCATGCGGTCAGGCTGGAAGATCGACATGCGATGCTGCAGGACATAGGCCATATCGCCTTCCTTGAAGATCAGGAAGCCGTAGTAATAGTGCTTGTCGACATCTTTGCGATCGGGAGAGTCCTTGGGCTGCATGAGCAGGGAGTCCACCGCGAAGAGGCCCGCATGACCGCGTACACGGACAAAAACCTTGCCCTGTTCGTCGATGACCTTGATGCGCCCGGAGGCCGGCATGACCTTGCGCAGATAGTTGGCATAGATGATCTCAGCGATGGTGCGATCGGACGCGAAGGCAGGAATGCGCGCCAGCGGGCTTTCATTGATGCGCAGATCGTCGATACGGAAGAAGCGGTTCTCGGCATCCCAGATGCTGAGCGAGTCACCGACGTGGTCGCAGGCCTCGGTCAGGGTGACTTGACCACGAAAGGTGTTACTGAACAGCGGCAGGGAATAGGCCTTTTGCGGGGCATGGTAGTAGCCCAGGGTTTGTACGGAGCTGCTGGCGCAGGCCCCCAGAACCAGGCACAGGCAGGACAGATAGATTTTTTTTATGGTGTCGCTCACGGTGTCACTTCTCCAGGGCATCCCAGCGTTCGAGGAGATCGATCAAGGTTTCTTCGATGACAACCAGACGATCGCCGACTTCCTTTGCTCTTCTATTGTCAAGGAAGAATTCCGGGGCGTCCATTTGTTCTTGTAACTGCGCCTGTTCCTGCTCCAGGGCAGCGATCTGCTCAGGAATGGCCGCCAGCTCGCGCTGTTCCTTGTTGCTCAGCTTGCGTGGTCGTGACGGTGAGGCTGCGGTGTTCGGCCGTACCTGCTCACGCGCTGCCACGTCGACACGGCTCGCCGCCGGGCGTTGCCGCAGGAGGTCCTGATAGCCGCCGATATAGTCCTCAATACCGCCTGCCCCATCAAAATACCAGATCGAGGAGACCACCTGATCGAGGAAGGCGCGGTCGTGCGAAATCAGCAGCAAAGTGCCCTGGTACTGCGCCAACCGGTCTTCGAGCAGTTCCAGCGTCTCCAGATCGAGATCATTGGTCGGCTCATCGAGGATGAGCAGGTTGCAGGGGCGCGCCAGCAGGCGGGCCAGCAGCAAGCGATTGCGCTCGCCACCGGAGAGGCTGCGTACCGGGGAACGGGCGCGTTTGCTGGAAAAGAGAAAGTCCTGCAGGTAGGACATGACGTGCTGCTCACGCCCCCCGACCTGGACGTGATCGGAGCCTTCAGCGACGCTCGCGAGCACCGTGGCGTCGGGATCGAGGGCCTCGCGATGCTGGTCAAAATAGGCGACTTGCAGGCGTGTGCCCTGGTGGATATGACCTTGCGTCGGCGCCAGCTCACCGAGCAGCAGGCGGACCAGGGTCGATTTGCCGACGCCGTTGTCGCCGACCAGTCCTATGCGCTCGCCACGCATGACCGTGGCCGAGAAGTTCTCGATCAGACGGCGCTCGCCGAGATGGTAGCTGAGGTTCTCGATATCGTAGACCAGTCGGCCCGAGCGTTCGCTCGCACTGATCTGAAAGCGCGCCTGGCCTGGACGCAGGCGCTGTTCAGCCTTGTCCTGGCGCATCGCCTCCAGCGCACGGACACGGCCTTCATTGCGCGTGCGCCGGGCCTCGATGCCCTTGCGTATCCAGACCTCTTCTTCGGCCAGGCGGCGCTCGAACAAGGCGCGCTCCTTGCTCTCGCTGGCCAAACGCAGGTCCCGGCGCTGCAGGGCCTCGTCGTAGCGACAGTGGTAGTCGTACACCTGGCCGCGATCGATTTCCCAGACACGCTCGCCGATACTGCGTAAAAAAGCCCGATCATGGCTGATGACGACCAGGGCACCGCGCCAGGCCAGAAGATGGCGGCTGAGCCACTCGATGCTGCTGATGTCGAGGTGGTTGGTCGGCTCATCGAGCAGCAGGAGGTCGGGCTCACAGGCCAGGGCGCGGGCGAGCAGCACGCGGCGCTTACGGCCCCCAGACAGCGTCGAGAAGTCGGTGTCGGCGTTGAGTTCCAGACGTGCCAGCCAGTGACGCGCAGCCTGCTCCTTCTGATAGGCCTCGCGGCCGTCGTCGGCGTGCAGGGCGGACTCAAGCACGGACAGGGTGCTGCCGCTCAGTTCGAGGGGGACTTCTTGCGGCAGGGTGGCGACGCGCAGGCCCTGCCGGCGTAGCACCTCACCGGCGTCGAGCGTCAGCTCGCCGGCGAGCACCTTGAGCAGGGAAGACTTGCCAGCGCCGTTACGGCCGATGACGACGATACGTTCGCCCGCCTGCAGGCCGAGATCGACATGATCAAGCAGGGCGCCATCGCCCCAGGCGAGTTGCGCGTCTTTTAAGGTGAGCAGGGTCATGCTTGCCTGTCTCCACGAGAGTGATGGATGATAGCCCCCCACCATGCCTCTGTGGAGATGAAATGGATCGTCTTGACCGCCTGGAGAGCCAGCTGGCTTTTCAGGATGATCTGCTCGAAACACTCAACCGTCTGGTGGCCAGCCAGCAAGTCAGTATTTTGAATCTGCAGCGCGAAATGGCGGCCCTGCGTCAGCGCCTGCAGCAGATCGAAATACCCATGACGACGCCTGGACAGGAACCGCCGCCACCGCACTACTGAGTCTGGTCGGCGGCTTTGCGCTTTTTCGGCACCCAGGCCCAGATCATTTCGCAGCGCACCGGTTCGCCGCCGCTGTCATCGCTGACCTGGGTCTGCACGCGCAGCTCCCCTTTGGCCGACGTGTGCAGCAGCTCGATCTGCTCGGGCGTCAGCTGTGCCACGGCACGCAGATGACCGACGCTGCGCTGGAGAAACTCCACTTTCATGCTTTTGATCAAAGGCAGGCTGTGGTCAGGCAGATTCATGCCCACGACGAAGCCGCTGGCGGTTTCGGCGAGCAGGGCCATGGCCGCGGCATGGATGCCTTTGATATGGTTCTGCACCGGACGGCGATTGCGTAGCGAGACCACCACACGTTCAGCCTTGAGTTCCTCATAGATCAGGCCGCTGGTGCCGACGTAGGGCACGACGCGGCCGAGGATGCGCGAGATGATGGCCGGGCGCAGCGCCTGGGGCACGAAGGAAAGCCGGTCCAGGGTTCGTGTCAGGGTGTTGTTGAAGGCCATGAAGGTCAGTCCTTGAAATTATTGAATTGCAGTGGCAGGCCAAGATTCTGTTCGCGCAGGAGTGCCATGACGCTTTGCAGGGTATCTCTTTTCTTGTCACTGATGCGTACTTTGTCGCCCTGAATCGAGGCTTGTGCCTTGATGCCAGATTCCTTGATGATTTTGACGATTTTCTTGGCGCTGTCCTGATCGAGACCGTCTTTGAGGGCTATCGTTTGCAGCATGCGCCGTCCCGAGGCCTGCATGTCTTTGACATCGAGGACCTGCGGATCCACCTTGCGCTTGATCAGATGCGTCTCGAGCATGCTGCGCAACTGGTCGACCTGAAAATCAGAGTTGGCGCTGAGCTGGATCTCTTTGCTTTTTTCCTTGAGCTCCACCGTCGCCTCGCTGCCGCGAAAATCGAAGCGCGTGGCGATTTCTTTGCTGGTGTTGTTGACCGCATGGGCGATTTCAAACATTTCCAGTTCCGATACGACGTCGAATGAAGGCATGTCATACTCTCCGTAATGGCGGGGATTTAACATCCCGATCCAAAATTGTGCAAGTACACTGAGCGGCTGAGACTTGCCTGATGATCAAGAGCTGCCGCCGAGGAGACAGACATGCTTCGCTACCACATCATGCCGGTGACCGCCTTTGCCCAGAACTGCACCCTGCTGTGGTGCGATCAAAGCCAGGCGGCGGTGCTGGTCGATGCCGGTGGCGAGCCGCAAAGGCTGCGCACGGAAGTCGCGAAGCGGCAGTTGCACCTGCAGGCCCTGTGGGTGACCCACGGCCATGTCGATCACGTCGGTGCGGTCGGACAGCTGGCGGAGGAGCTGAATCTGCCGGTGCTAGGCCCGGGGGTCGAGGATGATTACTGGCTGCAGGCGCTGCCGAGCATCGCCCGCCAGTACGGCTTTGCGCCAGCTGCGGTGCTCAAGCCGGATCGCTGGCTGCAGGACGGTGATCGCTTGTCTGTGGGCGAGGAAAGTCTGCGGGTCATCCATTGTCCGGGACACACCCCGGGACATATGGTGTTCTACCATGAACCCAGCCAGCTGGCCCTGGTCGGTGATGTGCTGTTCGCTGGATCAATAGGACGCAGCGACTTTCCTGGCGGCGATGGTCCGACACTGATACGTTCGATCCGTGAGCGCCTCTTTTCCCTGGGGGATGAGGTGGCCTTTATTCCAGGTCATGGGCCGATGTCGACGATGGGGGAAGAGCGCCAACACAATCCCTTCGTGGCCGACTCTCAATGGGGCTGAGCCGGCTCCGGTGCTGAGCGCGGCAGCCTGAGGATGAAGGTGCTGCCCTGCTGCGGCTGGCTGATCACCTTGAGTTCGCCGCCGAGCATGTCGCGCACCAGCTGGTGCGCCACATAAAGGCCGAGGCCACTGCCCCCCTGATTCTGCCGGGTGGTGAAAAAAGGCTGGAACAGGCGCTTCATGTCGGCGGCGCTGATGCCGCAGCCATTGTCACTGACGCGGATCTCCAGATGCTCGGGGTCGAGGCCTTCTTGCGTGGTTTCCAGTTTGATCCAGCCTTCATGTCGGCCATCAAAGGCGTGCAGATAAGCATTATTGATGAGATTCATGATGACTTGCTCGAGAGCGCCTGGATAGCTATCCATCCAGATGTCGAGGTCGCAGTGCAAAAGCAGCTGATAGGGGCTACGTCGTATCTGCGGATGCAGCAGTTGGGCGATGTCGCGGCATAATTCAGGCAGATAGAACTGGCGTCGTCGGCTCGAGCTTTGGTCGACCGCCATGTTCTTGAAGTTGCTGATCAGGTCACGCGCCCTCTCGCTGCTGCGCACCAGCAGGCGCGACGCTTCCTGCAGGTCAGACAACTGCTGGAGGATGTCGTGGCGGGGTATGGCCTTGCCTTGCACCATCTGTTCAAGCTGCGAACTGGTGTGCTGGATGCCGCTGGCCAGGGTCAAGCTGTTGCCGAGGGGGGTGTTGAGTTCGTGCGCCATGCTCGCGACCATGCTGCCCAGGGTGGTCAGCTTCTCGGTCTCGAGCAGACGTGCCAGGGCCTGCTCACGTTCTTCGCTGGTGTTGCTCAGTTGGCGGTGGCTGTCGCGCAGGCGTTGTGCCGATTCACGCAGATGCGCTTCGAGCTGTTCGCGTTCCCGGGTGGCACTCCCGAGGAGCAGGACCAACAGCGACGAGGTCATGATGAACAGCCCTTGCGAGACATCGATGACGGTCCGGCTGATGCCGCTGGAGGTGTTCAGGCCCAGCGCATGGCCTAGGGCCATCATCAGGATCATCAGGGCTTCCAGGGCCATGGCGGCCGGCATAGGCAGCCATAGGGCCGCGGCCACCAGGATGGGAAGGTTGATGAAACGCAGTTCGGAGGGCAGCGGTAGCAGATGCATGAAGGAGATGGCACTGCAGAGCAGCATGGCGGCGAGGAGGGCCAGGCTGGGCAGGGTCTCCAGGCGATCCTGACGGCCATGCTCCGACCAGGGGTGCAGGCACCAGGGCAGCATCAAAAGCATGCCACTGACGTCCCCCATCCACCACACGGAGGCCATCGCCAGGGTATCCTGTCCGTTACCGTAATGGTGAATGTGCATGACCCAGGTGCCCAGCAGGGCCGTCGGCAAACAGGCGATGAAGGCCAGGCCGACAGCAATAACGCTACCCTGCAGGCTGTCGAGGGCACGCGCCGGGGCAAAGTGGCGTAAACCTTGGGCCATGAGCAGGGCTTCGAGAAGAACGACGACCATCATGTCGCGTCCGGTGGCGAGATCGAAGCCCAGCGAGGTCGCGCCAAAAGCACCCAGCAAGACGCCGATCCAGCCACGTTGCGGCCAACGGTAGAGGCAGACTGCGCCAAAGCCCGAGGGCAGCCAAATCAGCGCCGCAGCATGCAGAGAAAGCCCGAGGTGCAAGGAGATCTGTGCCAGCATGATGTAGAATGCGGCGATAGGCAGGACCGGGAGCCACGGCATCAGTGTCTCACTCCGGGCTAGTTCACCGCGCATGCGCAATCTCCGTGCTGGCTAGGCTTGAGGGTGGCTCGTCGACATCAGTCTGCTGCAAGTCTAGCAGTGCTGAGAAAATTGCCAGAATTTCGAGCAGAGCAGCTGCAGAGCGGGGCAGGAGGGTTTATGCGGGGTTTATGGCGCTTTTTGATCATGGCGGTCTTGAGCTTGCTGGCCGCTTGCGCCAGTCATCGACAGCCACCGGAGAATGCACCGACGCCGGTCCAGGAGCCTGCGGTGGAGAGCTCCAGCGTCGATCTGCCGGTCACCCTCAACCTGCAGCGTCTGCGGGTGCAGCTTCTGCGCTCCTTGCCGCAGCTCCTGTCGGCGGGCGCCACGACTTTGCAAGGACCCATGGGCATGGCGGTCATCGCTCAGCATCGGGTCAGCATTCATGACCTGGGCCTGCGTGTCTACGGGCAGAACTATCGCGTCGTCATCGACGCCGATGTCTCCATCCTGGCCGATCTCGGTCACGGGGTGCGGGTCGGATGTGCGCCCCAGGCTCCTGGACGGGCCCGCTTCATCCTTGACGGGCATCTCGATGCGGAGCAGGGGCATTTGCAGGCGCGGGCGCATGATTGGCAGGTGCAGTGGCTGCGCGCTTGCCAGCTCTCTCCGCTGGCGGTGAACCTCGATCAGGTCCTCAGCCTGCCGCTCCTGCGGGACCAGCTGAAAGCCCAGATCGACGCTTCCTTGGCCGATGCTTTGGGGCCGCAGGGGATGACAGCCGCCCTTGCGGGGATCTGGCCCACGCTGAACCAGCCTCTGCCCCTGGGGCAGGGCTTGTGGCTGCTGCTGCACCCGCAGTCGGTGGCGGTCGGTGATGTGCACGGCACCGGGGTGCTCTTGCAGCTGCGCCTGCAGATGCGCGCCCAGCCTGAGCTTCTCGGCCAGCGGCCGGCGCCGGCGCCGCTGCCCGCGATGCCGCCTTTGGCGAGCCTGAGTCCGGAACAGGGGGCGCATCTGGCTTTGCGTATCGCTTTGCCGCTGGAGCGCGCGGATGCCTTGCTTGATGCCAATCTGGCGCATCGGCCATGGTCACTGGGTGGACACCAGGTCGAACTGGCGGCATTGCGCACCTACGGCCACGGCGACCAGGCGGTGCTCAGCCTTGATCTGGTGCAGCCGCTGTCAGGCCGCATCGACCTCTATGCCCGGCCGCAGTTGGACACCGCTGCCGGGACCTTGTCCTTCGTCGACCCCGACTACACCCTGGACACACAAAGCACCCTGGCGCGTAGCGCTGCCTGGATGCTCGGCCCCAAGGTCAGGCACCAGCTGGCCGAGCGTTTGCAACTGCACTTCAGCGATCTACCCAAACTGCTCAGCGCCTATACCAAGGCGCCACAGAGGATCAGCTGGGCGGGCGGCAGTCTCGGCGTTCAGCTGCATCTGGAGGCCTTACAGGTGCGCTACCTGGCCTACACCCCCACAGAACTGCATGCGCTGCTGGTCGCCGATGGGCACCTGCAGCTCGAGGACGATTAGGCTATTGGGCGCCGGGAGCCAGCAGCAGGGACGGAGCTGTTTTGCCGCTGCCGATCACGATGGTCTTGCTGTTCGGTGAGTCGGCCAGCTTTTCCATCGCCTGGATATGTCGCCACTCGAGTATCGCCGGGGTCAGGCCGCGGCTGATGATCTCCTGGTACTTGGCGATGCCTTCGGCCTGGATACGCTTGCGCTCGGCTTCCTGCACTTCCTTGTCGATGACGAACTTCATGGCCAAGGCGTTCTGCTCTTCCTTGAGCTTTTGTTCGATGGCGTTTTCGACGATTTTCGGCAAGTGCACGTCGCGGATGAGCAGGGCATTGACCTGGATGTGCTTGCCTTGCAGATTGCGTTCGATTTCTTTGCGTATCTCGCTTTCGACCTCTTCACGTTTGGTCGAATAGATCTCTTCCGGGCTGTAGCGGCCGACGACCTTGCGGGCGCCACTGCGCAGCAAAGGTTCGATCAGGACGTCGTAGTACTGGGGACCGACTTCCGTTTGCAGCTGGTAAAGCTGGTTGGGCAAGGGCTTGTAGATGATCGAGGTGTCGAGTTCGATGGACAGGCCGTTATTGGCGAGGACATCCAAAATTTCTCGATGTTCCTGGTCGCGCAGATCATAGGTGTAGACATGACTGAAGGGCGACACCATGTGGAAGCCTTCATCAAGAGGTTGCTGCAAGGTGCCACGACTGGGCACCCATTCGATGGCGCGCTTTCCTGAGCCTACCGTCGTGCAGGCCGACAGGGATCCTAGGGTCAGTCCGAGTACCGCCAAGCGCCAGATGGACATTTTTTATCTCCGGTATGCACCTGGCCGTCCCAGGCTCACGATGGTTCGAGCATACAGGAGCTGCAGGTCCGGACTATCTTAAATATTTGCTAAGTTGGGTCTTGTCGGACTCATTCTTTTGGTGGAATCAAGGATGATTTTGCGGTCAGAACGGCGATATTGACGATAATTTTTGTGCGCTTCGTCACAAAGTCATTGACTGAATAAAGCGGCTTGTTAGAGTGTGCATCGCCTTGTTTTGGGTATGTCATTGATATTGGTCAAAAAACAATAAATTGTCAGGTTTTTTGTCCAGGATCATCCATGGCATGTCTTCAGATGAGGTCATCGAGCCTATCGACAGGAGGTCTGGGGGCACGAGCGGCAGCAAGGCAGGGGATGCTGACATGCCCGGATATCCGTTGAGAGAGCTGTGTGATGAACCATGTATTCCGTACCTTGTGGAATGAGGCCTTGGGCGCCTGGGTGGCGGTTTCCGAAATAGCGCGGCGTGGCGGTCGACGTTCGGGGGCGCTGAAAGGCACAGGTGCTGCGACGGTCTTGGTGTTCATGGTTCAGGGCGTCTGCGCTTTGCCCAACGGGGCACATATCGTTGCCGGACAAGGACAGCTGAGCAGTGCGCCGAATTCGCTGACCATCACCCAGCAGAGCTCGCAGCTGGCGATCGACTGGAGCAGCTTCAATATCGCTGCGGGAGAGGTGGTCACCTTCAATCAGCCGGGCAGCCAGTCCCTGGCACTCAATCATGTCCTCGGCGGACAAGCCGCACAGATACTAGGACAACTGCACGCCAACGGGCAGATCTATCTGATCGATCCACAGGGGATCTATTTTGCGCCTGGAGCGCAGGTCAATGCCGCAGGACTGGTCGCCTCAACCCTGGATATCGTTCCTGATGCGGCGCACAGCCTGCAGTTGCAGGGTGACTCTTCAGCGGCTGTTGTCAATCAGGGACAGTTGCGTATCGACCATGGCGGTGCACTTGTTCTGGCCGGTCACCTGGTCAGCAATCAGGGACAAATTACAGCGCAGCAAGGGCAGGTGGTGCTCGCCGCTGGCAACAAGATCAGCATAGATCTGGGGCCTTTATTGCAAGTTCAGGTCGACAGCAGTCGCCTGGGTGACAGTGTCGACAATCAGTCGGTGATCGTGGCCAATGGTGGTCAGGTGTTCATGAGTGCAGGCGCGCGTGATGCCGCCTTGGCCAGTGTGGTCAATAATAGTGGCATCATCCAGGCGCAGACCGTGGCGCATCGCGACGGCCGTATCATTCTTCTCGGTGGCCTGCAGGCCGGGCAGCTTGATGACAGTGGCACCCTGGATGCATCGGCGCCTCAAGGTGGACCGGGCGGCTACGTCGAGACCTCGGCAGCGCATGTGCATATCGCCAATAGCGCTGTGCTTGATACCCGCTCGGCCTCAGGGGTCAATGGCAGCTGGCTGATTGATCCTCAGGATTACACCATCGCCGCCCATGGCGGCGACATCAGCGGTGCGGAGCTCGGTGCATTGCTGCAGAAGACCAATATCGTGATCGATTCGGCACAGGGCGCCCAGAGTGGCTCTGGAGATGTCAATGTCAACGATCAAATCAGCTGGACGGGGAGTAACAGCCTACGTCTGAATGCCTACCGCAATATCAATATCAATCAAAGTATCAGCAATACCGGCGGCGGTAGTTTTTATGCTCATGCTGATGATCAGGGCACCGGCACCGGCAGTGTGCTGATGGCCACTTCCGCGGCGCTGAGTTTTGCCGGTGGCGGTCAAGTGCAGTTTTTCTATGATCCGACCAGTTATACGGCAGCGACCCGTTTCACGGGTGTCAATGTGAGTGCGGGCAGCGCCTTCACCCCTTACATGCTGGTCAACTCGGTGTCTGATCTGCAGGCGATCAATAACAATCTGGCTGGGGACTATGCGCTCAACCGTAATTTGGACCTCAGCTCGACCCCTGCTTTCTCGATGCTGGGCAGTGATGCACGGGCTTTTACGGGGATCTTCAATGGCCAGGCCTACACCCTTGATCATCTCAATCTGCAGCTCACTTCATCGGGTAGCTCAAGCGCTTACAGCATGGGCTTGTTCGCATACAATCAGGGGACGATAGAAAACCTGACCCTCAGCAATGAATCGATCACGGGCAGCAACTACATGTTTGTCGGTGGCTTGGTGGGTCGTAATAACGGCAACATCTCGCAGGTAATGCTGACGGGGAGTTCAAAAATATCCTCGCTCAGCAGTCCCAATTCAGGCTTTGCAGCGGTTGGTGGTATTGCGGGTGCCAATGGCATCTCCGGCACCAGTTTCGATGAAGGCTACACCATGTCCTCCGGCACCATGAGCTGGGTGGGGGTGGGCTCTAATGTGCTGGTTCAGGGCATGGTCAATGTCGGCGGTGTTGTTGGCTTGATGGCAGGTGGCAGCATCAGCCAGTCGTATAGCAATGCTCAGGTCGTCCAAAATATTGGCTTCAACGGTGGCGACAATGATACCGATATCGATGATTATGCCTATGCGGGTGGATTTGTCGGCTGGATGGCGGCAGGCAGCATAGACCACGCCTACGCCCAGGGCAGTGTCACCATCTACGCCCAGAGCAGCAGCTATCTCAGCGGTATTGGGGGAGGCTTTGTCGGTGGACTGGGGGGCTTAGGCTTGAACCCCGTGATCAGCAATGCCTACAGCAAAACGGCGATTTCCTCTGACCTCCCATCTTCTTACGGCAATTTGTATGCTTTTGGTCCGGGCCCTGCTGCACTTCTTAATCTCGGATATGTGTTCTCCAATACCGATGGCACGACCCGCGCCATCTATTACAGCATGCCCTTGGATCCTGGTGCCCCCTATGGTTTAGGGACATCCATGCAAGAGAGCTTGCCGGTTGCCACGCCTGCACCGGCTCCGATCTATGAGCACCCGGTGACGGTCATCGGTACCACCGTAGCCAACAAGGTCTACGACGGTAGTACCCAGGCCAGTCTGAGCGGCGGCAGCCTGCAGGGTGTGCTTGCCGGTGACAGCGTCAGTCTTAAGCAGAGCGGGCAATTTGCCAGCAAGGATGTCGGTCAGGGTATCGCCGTGAGCGCGCAGGACAGCCTGAGTGGAGCAGCCTCCT
>JAJZHK010000089.1 GCA_021804565.1 Pseudomonadota bacterium
AACCACCTGATCCCTTCCCGAACTCAGAAGTGAAACCGCGTCGCGCCGATGGTAGTGTGGCCTTCAGCCATGCGAGAGTAGGTCATCGCCAAGTTTTATTCGGAAAACGCCCCAAGCGCAGGCCTGGGGCGTTTTGCTGTGCGCGGCGCAACAGCCAAGCACACGCCCCTTGGCGACCGGCTCACAGCAAGCCGTATCCACCGCAGGGGGCTGCTACGCTACGATCACTCGATCTGCAAATCGATAACTTGCATAGGCTCGGCCACCTGGGCGTGATGTTGGAGCTGGCGGTTGAGGCAGCCGCGCAAAGTGTCGGCAGCGCTCACTTCGCCGTGATTGATCAGGGTCAGGCGGGGTGGCCGGGGCAACTGGGCCAGCCAGGCGATCATCTCCGCCTGGTCGGCATGGGCCGATAGTGAAGGCATGTTTTCGATACGACAGCGCACCGGGATGTCCGCGCCTTGCAGGCGTAGCGTCGGTGTCCCGCGTAGCAGCAAATCACCCCGCGTTCCCGGCGCCTGAAAGCCGATAAACAGAACACAGGCGTGTGGATCGGGCAGGGCCTGGCGTAAATGGTGGAGCACACGGCCACCGGTGGCCATGCCGCTGGCCGAGACGACGATCATCGGACCAGGTCGTTCGACCAGTGCGATCGACGCCTCCTTGCTTTCGATATAGTGCACCTCGTCGCGTAGGCGTGCGATATCAGCCTGGCTGAGTTTGTGCTCATCGGCATGATGCATGAAGATTTCGGTCGCCTTGAGAGCCATGGGACTGTTCAGGAATATCGGCAGCGCCGGTATGCGGTTTTGTTCGCGCAGATGGCAGAGCAGGTGCAAAATGGTCTGCGCCCGACCGACTGCAAAGGCCGGGATGATCAGTTTGCCGCCGCGACTGGCGGTGTGCTCTATGATTTGACAAAGCCGTGCTTCAACATCTTCCTTCTCATGCAGACGATCGCCATAGGTGGACTCAACGATGAGGACATCCGCCTCACGGAGCGGGCGCGGTGGGCGCATGATGAGGTCCTCGGGACGCCCGACATCGCCTGAAAAAACGATGCTGTGCTGACGCCACCTCAGGTTTACACTGGCCGCCCCTATGATATGTCCGGCTGGTGAAAAGCGTGCGCGCAAGCCGCCGGGCAGATGCAGGTCCTGGTCGAAGTCCACCGCCTGCAGCAAGGTCAAGGCACGGCGGGCATCATCCTGAGTAAACAAGGCTTCGGCCGGATGGTGCTTGCTGTAGCCATGGCGATTGGCATGCTCGGCGTCTTCTTCCTGGAGGTGGGCGGCGTCAGGCCAGAGCACGGCACAAAGCTCCTGGGTCCCTGGCGTGCAGTAGATCGGGCCGCGATAGCCCTTGCGCACCAACACGGGAAGATAGCCGCTGTGATCGAGATGAGCGTGGGTGAGGAGGATGGCTTCAATCGCGTCGACAGCGACGGGAAAGTCTGCCCAGTTGCGTTCACGATAATGCTTGACCCCCTGAAAGAGGCCGCAATCGACCATCAAGGTATGTCGTTCATAACGGACCAGGGTCTTGGAGCCGGTGACGGTGCCAGCCGCTCCCAAAAATTGCAGTTGCATACGTGTTTTCCTCCATGGAATCCTCTTCATGATAGATGCATACTCCACAGGCAAGCTTTGATTTTGGTCAATAATGGCCGCCACCCCCTGTCTTATGCTGCCAGGTAGAGGCAGCCTGAACATAGAACATGAGGATGCAGTGATGAAAACGGACGGGTCGGCTTGGCAGCTCAAGGTGCGTTGTCTGGGTATCAGTACACACTGGCATCCGGTCGCTTTTTTGCGTCAAGACGCGGGGGTGGCCCGTTCTGAGGGGCTGGCGACCCAGTCGCGTATTGAACTGGTTGCGGGTGAGAAAGTGGTGACGGTCACCCTGAATATGGTGACCGATCATTTTGTGGGTGAAGGTGAGATCGGCCTTTCTGATGCTGCAGTGTCGGCTTTGAAGGTGCGTGACGGAGACCTCATCGCGGTACGCCATGCCGCTGCCATAGACTCTTTGCATCATGTGCGCGGCAAGCTTTACGGCCACCAGCTGGGGCGGCAGGCGATCCAGGAAATTGTCGATGATATCGTCGCCGGTCGCTACTCGGACATCATGCTGGCAGCTTTTGTGACCGCCTGTGCGGGTCGCCGGCTCGATGTACGTGAGATCGCCGATCTGACCGCCGCCATGGTGCAGTCGGGTCAGCGTATGCACTGGGAGCAGCCTATGGTCGTTGACAAGCACTGCCTGGGTGGTTTGCCCGGTAATCGTACGACCCCTATCGTGGTGGCGATCGTCGCGGCTTGTGGCTTGACCATGCCGAAAAGCTCCTCGCGCGCGATTACCTCACCGGCGGGTACAGCGGACACGCTGGAGACGATGATGCCGGTCAATCTTGACGATACAGCGATGCGCAGCGTGGTTGAGCGCTGTGGGGCCTGTATGGTATGGGGGGGCGCTATGGCCCTGGCCCCCGCCGATGATGTGCTCATCAGGGTGGAGCGTGCGCTGGACATCGACTCGGAGGGGCAGATGATCGCCTCGGTCCTGTCCAAAAAGATCGCTGCGGGCTCGACCCATGTGCTGATCGATCTGCCGGTGGGACCCACCGCCAAGGTGCGCTCCGAGGCCGAGGCCAAGCATCTGGCCGGCTTGCTGGTCGAGGTGGGGCGAGAGTTGGGGCTGGTGGTGCGCACACATGTCAGTGACGGTAGCCAGCCTGTCGGTTATGGCATAGGTCCCGCTCTTGAGGCCCGCGATGTGCTGGCGGTCCTGCGGCAGCAGGCTGCGGCCCCCGAAGACCTGCGTTCGAGAGCTCTCGACCTGGCCGGCTTGATACTCGAGATGGGGGGGGTGTCTGGGCCCGGTCTAGGTCGTCATAAGGCTGAGGAGGTCCTGCAGAGTGGTCAGGCCCTGGACCGATTCATGGCGATAGCGCAGGCGCAGGGTGGTTTTCATGAGCCGCCACGGGCCGTTTATCGTCATGAGATTCGCGCTGAGCGCGATGGCGTGGTCAGCTTTATCAACAACCGTTTTCTGTCGCGCCTGGCCAAGCTCTCTGGGGCTCCTGCCGACCCTGAAGCCGGTATCGATTTTCGTGCACGTCTGGGTATGCGGGTTTCGCGTGGGGATTTGCTTTATACCCTGCATGCCGCCTCACCGGGCGCTTTATCCTATGCTCTTGAGTTCCTGGCCTTGCATCCGCTAGAGGTCAAGGTCGAGGGTGAGTTTGTCTAAACGACCATGTCGATCCCCAGATCAGGGATGAAAGGAGTCCTTATGCTCGAAAAATCCGCGGCGCCCATCGTTTTTATCGACTTGGCGGATCGTCCGGAGATGAGCTCGGTGCTGATATCAAGGCTGGGTGCACGCAAGCTGGATCTTGAGCGCCGCCTTTTCCCTGATGGTGAGCACTATGTGCGCCTGTTGGGCTCGGTGGAGTCGTGCCGGGTCGTCGTCCTGATCGATCTGAGCCGTCCCGATAGCAGCCTGCTGCCGCTCATTTTTCTCAGTGATCTGCTGCGCGAGATGGGGGCTTTGTCGGTGATTTTGCTGGCGCCGTATCTGGCTTATATGCGCCAGGATATACGTTTCAAACCGGGTGAGGCGATCAGTTCACGCAGTTTTGCGCGTCTGCTATTGCGCCTTGTTG
>JAJZHK010000017.1 GCA_021804565.1 Pseudomonadota bacterium
GTGGCGTAATGATCGTTGTGGCCGACCGCTGGTATCCCAGCAGCAAGACGTGTTCGAATTGCGGTCACAAGCTCGAAGCCTTGTCGCTGTCGGTGCGTGAGTGGTCTTGTCCTGCCTGTGGCTCGATTCACAACCGCGATGTGAATGCGGCCATCAACCTGAAGAACTTGGCCGTGAGTTCCACGGTGTCAGCCTGTGGAGAGGAAGGCTCTGGCCTTGGGCGTAAGCTCAAGATGAAACCGGCCTCGGTGAAGCAGGAATCCAGCGCAAAGCTACCTATGAGTAGCTTGGGTTAAGTCTGGATGAACGGTTGCGCGCTTCGCCTACAATTGGACGCTGGCCGAGTGGAAACGTCAGTACGAGGCGGCGAGGGCCGATCCTGCCTTGCCGAAGCCCCCGCAAATGGCGCTACGGCGGCAGTTCAACGCCATCAAGCGCGAGCAGTTCCCGTGGATGCTCGAAGTCACGAAGAACGCGCCACAGATGGCGATCATCCAGTTGGGCGACGCATTCAACAAGTTCTTCAAGAAGCGCGCTCGCTATCCGTCCTTTCGCAAGAAGGGCGTGCGTGACTGTTTCACTCTGACCAACGACCGGTTCATCGTCGAAGGCTCCCGCATTCGCATCCCCGCGCGCATGCGCGAACCCTTGCGCTTTGACGGCAAGATCACCTCGGCGACCGTCTCCCGTGTCGCCGATCGCTGGTTTGTGTCCATCGCTGTCGAAACTCAAGATGCTTCGCACCTGCGACCCGCCGAACACCAAGGTGTTGTGGGTGTTGACCCGGGTGTCAAGGCCTTGGCCGTGTTGTCCACGGGGGAAGTTGTTCACGGTCCCCAGGCGCTGACCACGCTGCTGTCACGCCTGCGCCGAGCGTCCCGGTCCTTGAGCCGCAAGTTCTGCGGTGTCAGCCTGTGGAGAGGAAGGCTCTGGCGCGCGCCGCAAGGTGCGCGTGAAACCGTCCTCGATGAAGCAGGAAGCCAGCTTCGATGATGTTTGCGCATGATCGAGCAAGTCTGACGGAGCGGAAGAAGCCGTGAGCGGCCTGCGCACTCTGGCGCGCCGGTCGCTCAGCGGAGGGATGCGCCCGCGATCAGCGAGGATCGAGCGGAGCCCCTGACGGAGCTTGACCATCGGCGGCCAGATCATAGGTGTGCCCCTGGCTGTCGTGGCAGTTGCCAAGAATTTTTCGGCCTTGAAACAGAAATGAACAGGTCAGCCGTGATCCGTCGCCGGCGCTGAGGCTGGCGCGCGCCGTATTCATGTCGATTTGCGACACCGTCTGCATCATGGGTGGATCCGCGAAGAGGCTGAGAGGCGTCGAGCTGACCGCGGTACCATGAGCGACCAGATAAAAGCCGCGATAATCCTTGCCTTCAATATGGGCGATGATACTGCCGTCGTGAGGATTGAGCTGACCAGGCCAGACCTGCTGTTGCGCGTCGTAGAGCTTAAAGGGCAGGGGGGTGGCTGCGCAGGCAGCCAGGCCCAGGCTGCAGGCTATGATCAAAGAGTATTTCAGCGCGCGCGACATGGCTCTCTCCCGCTCAAGTGGCTACGGTCATTGTGCCACGTCTGTGGGCGCTTCGACAAAGGCCCGCCCATCACGAGGGAAGTTCATCGTGAGGCTCTTGCAGTCGAGCCCGGCTGGGGTAGTCGACCCGATGTGCCGCCAGATAGTCGCGTATGAGTTGGCGAACCACCTGGGAGGGTGTCAGGTCCTGCGCCGCGCAGAGCTGCTCGAAGGCTTTTTTCTTCTCCGGATCGATCAGCAGGGTCAGTCTTGCCGTCTTGGTTTCCATAGGTCTGATCTCGCTTCAGGATGATGGCTGCGTATTGTTTTCATTATATGTTAGTCATATGATAATGAAATTCTCATTTTAGGGACACTCGTATGCCTGCGCTGTCTGCGCTCGAGGTCATAGAAGTGCTTCTGTTGTCCTGGCTCCTGCTGGGGGGTATCGCTGTGTTCGCCGGGCGTGGATCGCTGGTGACGCGTTTCATCTTTCCGGCCAGTGCAGTGCTTGCGGCCGTCGCCGCGATAACGGCGCTGAGCGTGCTCAACGGGGCGGTCTATGACCAGTGGCTGCAGCCTTTGGGCTGGAGTCTGCACCTCGATGCCCTGTCGGCCTGGTTCTTTTTGATGCTCGCCGTGGTGGTCATGGCCTGCTCTATGTATGCCGCCAGCTACTTTCGTCATCGTGAAGCCATTCCTGCGGGCATGATCGCCTTTTCCTACCATGTTTTTGTGGTGGCTATGGGGCTGGTTCTGTTGGCCGGTGATGTGTGGATGTTCATGCTGGCTTGGGAGTTGATGGCGGTCAGTTCATACCTGCTGGTCATTGCCAACCATGCACAAAGAGCGACGCGTCAGGCCGGCTTGCTCTATCTGGTGATGGCTCATATCGGGGCCCTGGCCCTGCTGGTGGCTTTTTTGGGACTGTTCGGGGGCGGGCATGAGCACCTTCCTTTCGCCGTTGCAGGACATGCACCATGGCTCTGGTCGGTGATTTTTCTGCTGGCTTTGTTCGGCTTCGCCGCTAAGGCGGGGATGTTGCCCCTGCATGTCTGGTTGCCGGAAGCGCATCCCGCCGCGCCTTCCCCGGTATCCGCATTGATGTCGGGTCTGATGCTGAAGATGGCTTTGTATGGCCTCTTGCGTCTGTGTTTCTGTCTTTTGCCGCCCTTACCCTGGATCGATGGCGTCTTGCTCTTGCTCCTGGGCTTGCTGAGCGCCCTCTACGCGGTCGTCTACGCCGCGGTCCAGATCGATATGAAGCGCTTGCTGGCCTATTCGTCGATAGAGAACATGGGCCTGATGCTGCTGTCGGTGGGTCTGGCCCTGGTCTTTCGGCGTGCCGGCATGGCGGATATGACGCGCCTGGCTTTATCGGCCGCTTTGTACCTGGCGATGAGCCATGCGATGTTCAAAAGTCTGCTGTTTCTGGTCACCGGCTCGGTTTTGCACGCCACCGGTGAGCGCAATCTTGGCCATCTCGGCGGGCTGATGCGGCGGATGCCATGGACCGCCTGGCTGGCTCTGGTCGGTGTTTTCAGCGCAGCAGGAACGCCACTGTTCGGGGGCTTCGCCGCTGAGTGGCTGATGCTGCAGAGTTTTCTCTTCACACCACATCTGCCCAATGCCACTTTGGATCTCAGCTTGCCGGTGCTGAGTGCGTCGCTGGTTCTGATCAGCGCGCTGGCGGCCTACACCCAGATCAAATTCTTCGCAACGGTCTTTCTCGGCCAGCATCGCGAGGCCAAACTGCACCAGGCGATGGATGCCCGGGCCAGGGAGCGCTGGGCCATGCTGCTCCTGGCCATCGCCTGCCTGGTTCTCGGCCTGGCGCCCTCCTGGATCCTGCCCCACCTGCAAGCGACCCTGAGCGTGCTCGGGGTCCGTTCACCCTTGATCCTCCATAGCGGGATCCAGGCTGCCATCCTGAGGCCTGTCGCCGCTCGTTCGGTCAGCTATGCACCGCTCATACTCTTTGTATGCCTGCTCTTCAGTCTGGCTCTGGTCCTGGTTTTTGTACGCCTGACGGCGACTATGGCGTTACGACGTGCCCCATTGTGGGGTTGTGGCTTTGCAATGCAGGATGGCGCTCGCCTGCAGGATTCGGCAGAAGGCATAGGGCAGCCCATACGACATATTTTTGAGCCTTTGATGAGCCTGCGCCGACATTTGCCCGAGCCCGAGGATCGCCGGCCTTTTTACCGGGTCGAGGTTTTTGACAAGTTCTGGATGCTGCTCTATCGCCCCTTGCTGCGCGCTTTGCGGCAGCTGCAGCGCTGGCAGGAAGCGTTGCAGGTCGGCTTGACCTGGTACCTGGGTGTCAGTTTTTTGGTGCTCATCGTCCTGCTCGGGGTGGTGACCGCATGATCGGCTTACAGTTGGGATCGATAGGGCTGGCGCTGTTGCTGGCACCGCTTTATGGCGGGCTGGTGCGCCACCTGCGTGCGCGTCTGCAGAATCGGCGTGGTCCCAGCCTGCTGCAGGAGTATTTCGATATCTACAAGCTGCTGCATAAGGAAAGTGTGGTCGGTGAGGATGCTTCGGCCCTGTTTCTAGCGGTACCTTATCTTATTTTTGCTTTATTGGTGCTGGTCAGCGGCATGATCCCCTGGTACACCACCGCGATCGCCATGACGCCGGTGGCTGACGCCATCGTTTTGGTCGGCCTGCTCGGCGCCGTGCGCATGTTGAGCGCTTTGGCGGCGATGGACCAGGGGACTGCTTTTGGTTCTCTCGGCGCACGCCGTGACCTGTTGGTGGGATTTTTGGCCGAACCGGCTTTGCTGACCGTCTTATTCATCGCCAGCATGTCGACCTATTCGACCTCCTTGTCACACATTGTTGAGACCTTGTTGGCGAGGCCGCCCAGTCTGGATCCCAGCATGCTCTTTGCGGCCATCGCGTTTTGCATGGTGGCTTTGGCCGAGAATGCCCGTCTGCCTGTCGACAACCCCGATACCCATCTTGAACTGACGATGATCCATGAGGCGATGTTGCTGGAGACCTCGGGTCGGCATCTGGCGCTGATGAACTGGGCCTATGATCTCAAACTGCTGATCTATTCGGGTTTGGCCATAGCCCTGTTTTGTCCCTGGGGTATCGCTACGGGGGGCGCCTGGGGCGCTGATGTCCTGGCCTTGCTGGTGTTGATGCTGAAGTTGTTGGTGCTGGCGGCTGGTTTGGCCTTGCTGGAGACGATGAGCGCCAAGTTGCGTATTTTTCGCGTGCCTGAGTTTTTAGGTACAGCCTTCATGTTTGGGGTGATGGGCATGCTGGTCCATGTGCTTTTGGAGGCTTGAGATGCCAGGCAGCAACGTAGAGTTTTTGCATCTGCTGGTGTCCCTGATGCTGATCCTCGGTTTTGCCATGCTGCGTGAGCGGCGTCTGGCGCAGTTGATACGCCTGTATGCCTGGCAGGGCGGGGTGCTGGTGCTCAGTGCCTGGCTGCTCGCCGACCTGGGCGGCGAGCGCGATCTTTATTTGTCGGGTCTGCTGACCTTGCTGCTCAAGGTGTTTTTTCTGCCTTGGGTGCTGTCGCGCCTGCTGTCGCGTCTGGGTCTGCGCCAGGACCGCGAGGTTCTGGTGAATATGCCGACGGTCATGCTCATCGGTATAGGTTTGGTCATACTGGCTTTTGCACTGGCGCGACCTTTGCAGTCTTTGACCATGAGTATCGCCGGTCGCAGCCTGGGCATCGCCCTGGCCTGTGTGCTTTTGGCCCTGCTCATGATGATCGTGCGTAAACGGGCCATCGCCCAGGTGATCGCCTTTCTCGCGCTTGAGAATGCCCTGATCTTTGTTGCTACGGTCAGCACCAATGGCATCCCCATGCTGATGGAGCTCGCCATGTCGCTTGATCTGCTGATGGGCATCCTGGTGCTGGTCGTCTTCCTCATGCACGTTCAGGTCGAGGCCCGTCACCTCGATACCGAAGAGCTCAGTGCCTGGCGTGGTGGTGAGCGATGATCGCCCTGATCCTGATCCTGCTCCTGCCGATACTGCTGGCGGTCATCCAGGCCTTCTATGGCCATCGTGCTCTGGCCGAGAAACTCAATGAGGCGGTGACACTGATCATCTTCCTGGCCTGTCTTTGGCTGTACGCCGATGTGCTGCACCACGGTGATCGCCTGGCGTTTGGCGAACAGATCCATCTCGATGCGCTCAATGGCCTGCTGCTCAGTTTGACCAGCTTTGTCGCCTTCACCACATCGATCTTCGCCGGGCCTTATCTACGTACCGAGCTGGTCCGTGGCCGCCTGACCCTCGGGCGTCTACGTCTTTACCACAGCGTCTCGGCTTTTTTTCTCGGTGCCATGCTGCTGGCCTTGAGTGTCAATAACCTCGTTCTGATGTGGGTAGCGATGGAGGCGGCGACCTTGTCGACCGTGCTCATGGTCAGCCTCTACAGAACCCCCGCCAGCCTGGAGGCCGCTTGGAAGTACTTCATTCTCTGTGGCGTCGGGATCGCTGAGGCCCTGTTTGGCCTGATTTTGCTTTATCTGGCAGCGGACCGGGTGATGGGGCCGGGTGAGCAGGCCCTGCTGTGGACCCATCTGCTGCCGGTGCGGCATCTCCTCGATCCGCATATCATGGGCATCGCCTTTGTTTTTCTGTTTTTGGGCTGGGGCACCAAGATGGGCCTGGTGCCTCTGCATGGCTGGTTGCCGGATGCCCATGCCGAAGGGCCGACGCCGATCTCGGCGGTCTTGTGCGGCCTCTTGCTCAATGTCGCCACCTATGCATTTTTACGCTGCAAGATACTGGCCGATGCCAGTTTGCTGCAGCCCTGGGGCAGCCGTTTATTGATCGTTTTCGGGACCTTGACCGTGGTCCTGGCGGTCATCGCCATCCTTGCGCAAAAAGATGTCAAACGTCTTTTCGCCTATTCCTCGATCGAGCATATGGGCATCATCGCCCTGGGCCTGGGTTTGGGCGGTGAGTTGGCGCACCGGGCGGCTCTTTTGCACATGACGCTGCACGCGCTGATCAAGTCGGCCATTTTCTTTACGGTGGGTCATGCCGCACAAAAAGTGGGCAGCCAGCGTATCCGTGACCTGCGGGCCCTGGTCCAGGTCAGTGCGCGTGTCGGTTGGGGCCTGCTCATCGGCGTTCTGGCGATTTTAGGTCTGCCACCTTTTGGCATGTTTCGCAGCGAGTACATGCTGTTCTCGGCGCTGCTGGAGCAAATTCCCTATCTTTTGCCCGTTCTTGCGGCAGCTTTGGTGGTGGCCATGATCGGCTTGCTCAAGCCTACCCATGATATGGTGCTGGGGGATGCACCTTCCAGATTTATGCAGGTTTTGCCCTACCGGCCCAGGCGCTTGCCGATCATCTTGCATCTGGGTTTGGCCGCCGTGCTGGGCATCTATATGCCGCCCCTGGTGCTCGATGCCTACCAAAGGGCGGCCTGGGTGCTGGGAGGGGGCTGAAAAATGCAGAGCCAATCACCTCGCTTTGGCGAAGAGCAGCTGTCGGCAAGCTCCTGGCTGGATGAGTTGGAGCAAGCTCGCCGTGCGCAACAGCGCCTGCTGACCCTGTATGGCGATGTTGGCGAAAGCCGCCTGTACGCCATTTTGAGCGCGCCAGGACAGCGCCGGGTGCTCGCTTTGCCGGTGAGCGCTGCCATGACGTTTCCGGATATGGCCGGTATTTTTCCCAGTGCGGCGCGTATGCAGCGCAGCTTGAGAGATTTGACCGGCCTGCAGGCCGTGGGCGACGATGTCGACCATCGCCCTTGGCTACGCCATGGCTGGCCCGACAGTTATGCCCCTTTGCGCGATACCCAGATCCTGCCGCCCCCCTGGCAGGATCTTCCCTACGAGTTTGTGCGTGTGCACGGGCGTGGGGTGCACGAGATCGCGGTCGGTCCCATCCATGCCGGCACCATCGAGCCGGGTCATTTCCATTTCTCTGTCGTCGGCGAGAAAGTGCTGCGTCTGGAAGCGCACCTGGGCTACAAGCACAAAGGTCTGCTGCAGATGGCGCAGCAGCGCTCTTGGGCGCAGTTGCCGGCTTTGCTGGCTCGTTTTTGCGGTGATAGCACCGTCGCCGTGAGCTGGGCTTACGCCCAGGCTGTCGAGCAGCTGGCCGGATGTTCCCTGTCGATGAGCCATGAACTGTGGCGAGCCCTGTTGCTGGAGCGCGAGCGCATCGCCAATCATTTAGGCGATCTCGGCGCTCTCGCCCAGGATGCCGGCTGGGCGTTGGGCATGACCTGGTTTTCCAGTCTGCGCGAGCAGTTTTTGCGTCAGCAAAAGCAGTACTTCGGTCATCGCTTGATGATGGATTGCATCTATCCGGGTGGCGTCAAGTTGCTGGCCCCGACGCAAGCGCTGGCCGCTATGGCGCAAGCCTGCCGAGCACTGGCGGTGGACGTGCACAAGCTGCGTCAGCTTTATGCCCGTCATGACGGTTTGCAGGAGCGTTTTTTGACGACCGGTCGGATCAGCCCCGAGCAGGCTTGGCGTTGGGGTGCCACCGGTTTGGTGGCCAGGGCGGCCGGGATCGATCAAGATAGCCGTCGTGACCTGCCCTGGGGCGCCTATCATGACAGCCCCGTGCAGGTGGCCGTCCACCAGGGCGGT
Organism: Pseudomonadota bacterium; assembly: GCA_021804565.1. Classification (GTDB taxonomy): domain Bacteria; phylum Pseudomonadota; class Gammaproteobacteria; order Pseudomonadales; family Moraxellaceae; genus JAJZHK01. The sequence goes on from JAJZHK010000017.1 coordinate 8,101, forward strand.
GATGTTGCCGCCCGCGTCGAGCTTCGTTTTGACGAGGTGCTCGAGTCTTTGCGACTGATCGAGCAGGAGTTTTTGCCGCGGCTGCAGAGCGAAGAGCCGCTGCCGCCCGCGTCGACCACCCTGTTACGGCCGCTGGCAGGCCATGCTTGGGGCAGTGTCGAGGCGTGGCGGGGAGAGCTCTGTGTTGCTTTGCATGTGCGTGACGGTCAGCTGGCCAGCCTGCACGTGCACGATCCTTCCTGGCACCACTGGCCCTTGCTTGAGCATGCCATCATGGACAATATCGTCGCCGATTTTCCTTTGATCAATAAATCCTTCAATTTGGCTTACGCCGGGTGCGATCTCTGATGTGGTCCTATATCAAGCGTATTGTGAGTGTGGGGAATCTCAGCGAGACGCGTGCCGAGGCTGTACCGGCGCAGCAAGGTCTCCGTACCGTGCTGGGGCGTTCACTGTTCGTGCGTCATGTCGATACCGGCTCATGCAATGCCTGCGAACTTGAGATACAGGCCTTGCACAACCCCTATTACAACCTTGAAGCTTTCGGCGTGCGCTTTGTCGCCAGCCCTCGTCATGCCGACCTCTTGCTGGTGACCGGACCGGTCAGTCGCGCCATGATCGAGCCCTTGCGTCGGGCTTATGAGGCCATGCCGGCACCCAAGATGGTGCTGGCGATGGGTGACTGCCCGCGTGACGGAGGTGTCTTCGCCGGCAATTACGCGTGTGCCGGCGGCCTGCAGGGACTCATTCCGGTGGATGCCTATCTGCCAGGCTGTCCACCTGACCCTCAGCAGCTGCTGGCGGCGATTTTGCAACTGGTGCAGCGGCGTCTGCTGCCTGCCGATAGCGCAGCGCCAAAGTCGGGTAGAGTGGTGGACTGAAAGCGCGCGCCACCAGGGTGGCCAGCAAGGTGACGGCGAGCAGGCTGATGACCATTTGATGGCCGTCGATCATTTCCATGACGATGACGCTGGCGGTGATCGGCGCCTGCGTCATCGCCGCCAGAAAGCCGGCCATGCACAACGCATACAGGGTGTTGGCGTCAGCGCCTGTGAAGCTCTGCAAGTCGCGTCCAAGACCTGCGCCCACCGCCAGGGTCGGGGCAAAGATGCCGCCCGGCACGCCACTGTGAAAAGACAGCCAGGTGGCAAAAAACTTTTCAACGGCAAAAAGCGGTGTCAACAGCTGACCGTGCATGAGCATGGCGTGGGTGACGTCATAGCCGGAGCCATTGATGGCCCCCGCGCTGAGCAAGGCCAAAACGGCGATGGCCAAGCCACAAAATCCGGCATTGAGATAGGGGTGTTGTCTTTTTAAGACCTGCAGGCGACTGTGCGGGTGACTGGCGGCTATGAACAGGCGAGCTCCCAAACCCCCGCTGATGCCACAGACCAGGGCGCACAGCAGCAGGGCACGCGGGTCCGGGCTGCCTTGGTCGATGTGCATATGACCGAAATAGAGACCGGATCCCAGCAGGGACGTCGACACCATGCCGGCGAGTATGATGGCGGTGAGCATGACGCCACTGGTCTTTTCCTCAAAACGCCGTGACAACTCTTCAATCGCAAAAACGATACCGGCGAGAGGGGTGTTAAAAGCCGCTGCTATTCCTGCTGCGCCCCCTGCGAGCATCAGCTGCGAAGGGGTAATGCGACTTTCCGCCGGCAGAAAACGTCGCGCCTGACGCAGTACCGAGGCGGCGACCTGGACGCACGGGCCCTCTCGGCCGGTCGACAGTCCGCCGGCGATCGCCAGAGCACCCAGCAGGATTTTGCCGCTGGCGATGGACAGCGACACCAGTCCGCGCACCTGGGTTTTATCCTCGTTTTTTTGCTCGGAAAATGCAGCGATGACCTGGGGGATGCCCGAGCCCTCACTGCCGGCAAAGTAGGTGCGAACCAGGTAGACGATGAGGACACAAGCAAGGGGAGAGAGCAGCAGCACACCAGCACCCAGGGTCTGGCCGTGCTGTCGATAGAAGAGGATGGCCAGGTCGCAGAGCCGGACATAAAAGCTGATCAGCAGCCCCACCACCAGGGCATAGCCCCAGATGACCGCACGTTCTTGCCAGGCATGCCAGTCGTGCAGCCTGTAGCGGGATAAAAGATGTTGCAGGCGATGAAAGTTTGTGGGCATTTTATCGGCGAGGAAAGGTTTGATCGGCGCATTGTAAGCTATTTCACTGCGCAGGGCGGTGGCTCGATCGATGATCTTGATGGGTCTCCTGTAAGAAAACCAGGATCGGCAACGACCCAGCAGGATGAGCGGCTGGCCCCGGTTTTTAAAGCCGGCGCCAAGCTCTTGTATCTTCATGCATGCGGGCAGTGACGATCTGCCCCGTGCTGGCGGCCCAGACAGCGTTTGCGGTCTGGAACCATGGATTGACTGCATGGAGTATGCGCATGTTGAACTGTCATGAGGCCACCCGTCTGATGTCCGCAGGCCAGGAGCGCCCGCTCAGATGGCGTGAGCGGCTTGCCTTGAACCTGCACACCGGCATGTGTTCGGGTTGCCGAAATTTTCGGCAACAAATGGCGTTACTGCGTCACATCAGCCGGGCTTACAGCCAACAGCGTGATGACGCCGGACCGGTCGATCCGCCACGCTAGGGCTGCGTCGCTGCGATGCCGGGAGAGTGCTGCCCATCATCCTGAAAAAAGAGCGGAGGACGCTCTGGTGATGCCAGCTATAAGAGTGTTTTTATTTTTGTCCATCGGTTTTTTAATGAGGTCTGCTGCCATGTTGTCCATTAAAAACAAGTGGACCTGTGGCCAAGCGGCTACTATCGGCAGGGTGTCGAATAATTGTAAAAAAATCCTATCCAAGAGCGATCTCATGTTCAATTTTAAAAAAATTATCGGGGCGTCTTCCATCGCCCTCAGCTTAAGTTTTGCCGGTTGTGCTTCATTTCCTGCAGGTCATGTGCCGACGACCTCCTTCAGTGCTATCAGCGTGCGCAGCAAGCCGGTGGTTTATGTGGACGTGATGGCCTACGCAGGATCACCGGAAAGCCCATCCCCGCTGCCTGCGGCCGTCCCAGTCTATCGAGAGATTACCAATCAGGCTTTTGTCGATTCACGTCTTTTCAAAATGGTCACGATGAACCCTTCGGACAAGGAAAAAGCCGATCTGCATGTTGAAGTCAAGCTTTACGAAAAAAACCATCCGATGCTTGCTCTGTTCACCGGCATAGTCGATTACGCCACCTTGTCGGTGGTGCCAGGCTTTACCTATGTCAGTTCCGCTGTTCAGATGAATGTGCTGGATAAAGACGGTAATGTGGTCTCCACCAGCACCAGGGAAGATTCGGCCGATCAAATCTGGGGCCTTTTTGGCTTGCTCGCCTATCCTTTTGCCTCTGATAATTTGCCGGTGGTGGCTAACCGCGTGATGACCAATGAAGTCGAAGCAGCTCTCAAAGAGCAGTACCAGCAAGGTCATTTAAACGTCGATCTGTCCGATAAGGCAGTTGTAAAAAATAACTAAGTCGTCGTCGCCGCAGGCCTCCTGCTGGGCTGATGCGGCCGGCTCGGCAAGAGCGACGGCCGCTGTGCTTGTCGTCTTGACCTTCCTGCTTTAGATTAGTCGACAAATCATCATATTTTGCAAGGAAAGGAATAGACATGTGGTCAATAGGATGGGCCAAAGCGGAGATTCAACTGCCCTTGCAGGGCCTGGCCATGCATGGTTACGGACAGCCGCACCATCGTGCCCGGCGTCAGCGCACACCGCTGTATGCGCGTTCTTTCAGTGTACAACAGCAGGGGCAGCCGCCTTTGCTGCTCTGCTGCCTGGATCTTGGTTATGTCACAGGCGCCATACGTGAGGCTTTGCTGCTGCGCTTGCGACCACAGATGGACGAGGCTTGGACGCCTGCCCGCCTGATGTTGACCTGTACCCATACCCACTCCGGGCCGGGTGGATGTGCCCACGAGCTGATCTACAACCTGGTCACTCCTGGCTATCAGGAGGCGCATGTCGAGGCTATCGTCCATGCTGCCGAGACGTCTTTGCGGGCGGCTCTGGCCAGCGCCGCGACAGCGGAGCTGGTACCCGCTGAGGCGCTGATCGACGAGCGTGTCGAGGTCGCCTGGAATCGCTCCATGAACGCCTATCGACGTAATCCTGAAACCCCGGCCTACGCCGACGAGGAGGCGCATCGCGCCCTCGATCGACATATGCGGACCTTGTCGGTTTGGCGGGAAGGTGAATTGCGTGCACTGATCGCCCTGTTTGGCGTGCACGCAACCTGTCTGGGCAACAGCCTCGATGCTTACGACGGTGACAACAAAGGCTATGCGGCGGCGATGACTGAGTCACGACTGGGCGATGAGGCTGTCGCCATCTTTGCGCAAGGCAGCGCCGGTGATGTCTCCCCACACTACCATGGCCCCGGCCAATGGCGGCGTCGCCTGGCTTTGCGCGATGAAGCCGCCGAGGTGGCCTATGCCCGGCGTAATGGGGCCATGCAGGCGCAGGCGGCGCTGCAGCAGGCGGCTCAATACGGTCCGGCCTTGCAAGGAGATCTGGATGCGGTGTTCGCCTACATCGACTTCTCCGCACAGAAAATCGACGAGCGCCTGGCCGGTCAGGCGGGGGCGTGCACCAGCCCTGCGGCTTTAGGTATCAGTTTTATTGTGGGCACGCCTGTCGATGGCCGAGGCATCTCGCCTTGGCTGGGACGCGCCCTGCGCCCTCTGTCGCGGCTTTTACGGCAGCAGCGTCGCCGGCAAGAACCGGATGCCATGAAAAACATCGATGCCGCGCAAGGCGTCAAGGATATTTTTCTGGATGCCGGTGATCGTCGCATCATGGGTCTCGGTCTCGAGCAGATCAAAAACCTGGCCTGGATCGATCCACTGGCGCGCTCCTTGAGCACGGCGGTTCGTCGCGGTGAGGCGCAACAGCGTCCTTTCCTGCCCAGCATCCTGCCTTTGCAGATCGTGCGCCTGGGCGCCCTGGCACTGATCTGTGCTCCGGGTGAGTTCACAACGGTGGCCGGCCAGCGTCTTTTGCAGACGCTGCGTCCGTCCTTGGCCCGGATCGGGATCCGCGAGCTCTACCTGTGTACTTACTGCAACGAGTACATGGGCTATGTCACCACCTACGAGGAGTACCAGGAGCAGGCCTATGAGGGCGGCCACAATGTTTTTGGGCAGTGGAGTTTGGCGGCTTTTCAGCAGAATTTCCTGGTGTTGGCCGAGCAGCTGGCCCGCCCTGCCGAGGAGCGTCAGTGCGTCGGTGGCTAGGTCTGCATTGCCAGCGCAGCTCTTGTGCGCGAAAATAGGCGGCCAGAGAACTGCGAGGTTGCGATGTCATCGGAAGCGAAGGCCCCAGACCGGGTGGAGATGTGGACGCCCGAGGTTGCGGATGTGCCGGCCATGAGCCCCTTGCAGGAGCGCAGCAGCCGGGGTGAGTTCAACAAGCTGCAAAAACGCCTGCGCCGTCTTGTCGGTCAGGCGATCGCCGACTACGACATGATTCAAGAGGGTGACAAGGTCATGGTCTGCCTGTCGGGCGGCAAGGACAGCTACACCCTGCTCGACATTCTGCTCAATCTGCAGATCAGTGCACCGGTTTCTTTTGAGATCGTGGCGGTCAACCTGGATCAGAAGCAGCCGGGCTTTCCTGAGCATGTCTTGCCCAACTACCTGGCCCAGCGTGGGGTGCCCTACTTCATCTTGGAAAAGGATACGTACAGTATCGTCAAGCAGTTGACCCCGGAAGGCAAGACCTATTGCGCGGTGTGCTCGCGTCTGCGGCGTGGCAATCTTTATGGTTTTGCTCAAAAAATAGGAGCGACCAAGGTGGCTTTGGGGCATCACCGCGACGACATCATGGCCACTTTTTTCCTCAACCTTTTTTTCAATGGCAAACTCAAGGCCATGCCGCCCAAGCTGCTCAGTGACGATGCGCGCAATGTCTTGATACGTCCCTTGGCCTACTGCCGGGAAAAAGACATCATCGCCTATGCCCAGGCCCGGGAGTTTCCCATCATTCCCTGCAATCTGTGCGGCTCCCAGGACAATCTGCAGCGCGCGGCCATCAATGACCTGCTGCGTCAGTGGGACGCGCAAAATCCACGTCGACTGGACAGCATCTTTACCGCTTTAGGCAGCATCGCGCCGTCGCAGATGCTCGACCGCGAGCTGTTCGATTTCATGTCGCTGGAGTCAAAACGGCAACAGCTGCCAGCGTCTGCCGATGAGCAGCGCATCGAGCTGGTGGATCTCAACCTCTAGCGCGGAGGAAGTCTTCGATGATGCGCAAGACTTCGTCACCGAAGCGCTCTGCCTTGCTGCTGCCGACGCCGTAAATAGACAGCAGGGCTGCGCGCTGGCGCGGCTTGTGCTGCGCCAGTTCGCGCAAGGATTTGTCGTGCAGGAGGGTGTAGGGTGGTACGCCCAGCTTTTGGGCTTCCTGCCGCCTCCAGCTGCGCAGACGCTCAAAAAGCTCCTGCTCGCCGGGCTGCAGGGGCGAGGCTTTGACGCTTTCTTCGCGCCGCCGTAAAGCCGCCCGGCGAAAGTGAATACGGCTTTCACCGCGCAGGACAGGTCGCGCCAGGGGCGTCAGCGCCAGGGCGCCATGGTGTTCCGGGTTGGCGTAGAGCAGACCGGCGGCCAGCAATTGGCGGAGCACATTGCGCCAGCCGCGTTCATCCAGTTCTTGTCCTATGGCGAAGGTGCTGAGGTGCTGATGGCCATGTTTTTTGACCCCCTCGCTGAGTTCGCCGCGCAAGGTGGCGATGATGTGCAGGCTGCCAAAGCGCTGACCACTGCGATAGATCGCTGAGAGGGCTTTGCGTGCAGCTTCGGTGCCGTCCCAGACTTCCGGAGGGTCAAGGCAGGTATCACACTGGCCGCAGGGCGCTGCCTGTTCGCCAAAATAGGCCAATAAGGCGACACGACGGCAGCCGGCGCTCTCGCAGTAGGCCAGTAAAGCCTCGAGTTTATGACGTTCAACAGCTTTGCGAGGCGCTTCGCTTGCTGCATCTTCGATGCGACGGGCTTGCAGCACGACGTCTTGCAGGCCATAGAGCATGAGCACTTCAGCTTCATCGCCATCACGGCCGGCACGGCCGGTCTCCTGGTAGTAGGCTTCGATACTGGCGGGCATATCGAGGTGGATGACAAAGCGTACATCGGGTTTGTCGATGCCCATGCCAAAGGCTACCGTGGCCACCATGATCCAGGCTTCTTCAGCGATGAAGCGTCTTTGGTGGGCGGCACGGGTGCTGGCGTCGAGGCCGGCGTGGTAGGCCATGGCGGCGACCCCCTGCGTACACAGCCAAGCACTCAGTTCATCGACTTTGTTTCGTGACTGGCAATAGATGATGCCGGCCTGTCCCTGATGGCGGCGCAGAAAGTTCATGATCTGCGTGCGCGGCTGGTTTTTTTCCTGAACCAGGTAACGCAGATTGGGCCGGTCAAAGCTGCTGATAAAAACGTGTTCGGCAGGCAGTTGCAGCTGCCTGAGAATCTCATCCTGGGTGCTGCGGTCGGCGGTCGCTGTCAGCGCCAGGCGTACGACCTCGGGATAGCGTTCGTGCAGGGTGCTGAGCTGCAGATAATCAGGGCGAAAGTCGTGCCCCCATTGGGAAACGCAGTGGGCCTCGTCGATGGCAAACAGGGCCAGGTCGCCACGGGCGTGGAGCTGGTCGAGCAGATCGATAAAACGCCCTTGCAGCAGACGCTCAGGCGCGACATAGAGCAGCTTGAGTGCACCGGCGATAGCCTTTCTCTCTATCCCTTCGGCCACCTTCCAGTCTTGTGCCGAGTTCAGGTAGGCGGCCTCCACGCCCAGTTGTGCCAGGCTATCGACCTGATCCTGCATCAGCGCGATCAGCGGCGATATGACCACCGTCAAGCCGGGCAGGAGCAGGGCGGGAAGCTGGTAGCAGAGCGATTTGCCGGCGCCTGTAGGCATCAGGACGAGGGCATCGTGGCCGGCCAGAACATGCTCGATGATGGCTTCCTGCTGTCCACGAAATGCCGGGTAGCCAAAGACACGCTGTAAGGTTTGCAGGGGAGTACTCATGCGCGCCATCATACCATCTTGCCTGCCTTTGCAGCGCAGAGCTGGCGATGATCGCTGTCAGCACTTGCTTCTAGATGAACGGTCTACTATGATCGGCCTATGAACACAGAACATAGCTACCAAGACACCCGAGAGCATCTGCTCGCCGTCGCCGAGTCCCTGATCTGCGGTCGCGGTTTTGCCGCTTGCGGTCTGGCCGAGATTCTCCACAAGGCCGAGGTGCCGAAGGGCTCTTTTTACCACTATTTTGCCTCCAAAGAAGCTTTTGGCGTGGCGCTGCTAGAGCGTTACTTCGAACGCTATGTGAACGATTTGCAACGGCGTTTGCTAGATGCCAGTGCTCCCGAGCAGGGTCGCCAGAGGTTGCTGGACTATTTTGCGGACTGGGTTGAGCGTGCGCGAGCCTGTGACGCTGCGCAGGGCTGTTTTGCCGTCAAGCTGTCAGCCGAGGTTTCCGACCTGTCGGAGTCCATGCGTCAGGCTCTCGCCCAGGGCATGGCGCGGGTGGTCGCGGTGCTGACTGCGGCTTTGCAGAACCTGCAGCCGCCCTTGCCGGGCCAGGATGCCCAGACACTGGCGGGCGACTTGTACACGCACTGGTGTGGCGCTGACTTGCTGGCCAAGGTCAGACGCTCTCCGCAAGCTTTGGAAGATGCACTGCGCTGGACGGAGCGCAGTTTGCTGCTTGAAACCCATCCCGTCCTGGAGAAATGAATGAGTTATCGTCTGAGTCAGCCCCTGCACATCGGTGATGTGCAGCTCTCCCGGCGTATCGTCATGGCGCCGCTGACGCGCATGCGCGCCCAGCAGCCAGGTGATGTGCCCACCGAGATGCAAGCCCGCTATTATGCGCAACGCGCCAGTGCCGGCCTCATCATCAGTGAAGCTGCACAGATCTCGCCGCAGGGCAAGGGCTATATGGCCACGCCGGGTATCTACAGCGCTGAGCAGATTCAGGGCTGGCGTCAGGTGACCCAGGCGGTTCATGCCGCAGGCGGCAAGATGGCCTGTCAGTTGTGGCACGTCGGTCGTGTCTCGCACCACTCGCTGCAGCCGGAACAGCAGCTGCCGGTTTCTGCCTCGGCCCTGCCTTATGAGAATAAAACGACGATCATGGGCGAGCACGGCGAACCGGTACGGGTGCCTTGCGACACCCCGCGCGCTTTACGACTCGATGAGATTCCCGGGCTTTTAGAGACCTATCGGCAGGCAACGATCAATGCACGTGAAGCAGGCTTTGATCTGGTCGAAGTCCACGCCGCCCATGGTTATCTGCTGCACCAGTTCCAGTCGGCAAGCAGCAATCATCGCCAGGATGCCTATGGCGGATCCTTGCAAAACCGCGCCCGGCTGACCCTTGAGGCTCTCGACCGTTGCATCGATGCCTGGTCGGCGTCGCGGGTGGGCATACGCATCTCGCCGCTTGGCCTGTTCAACGGCCTCGACGATAGCGATGGTCTGGCGATGGCTTACTACCTGGTCGAAGCTTTCGCGGAACGCAAGATTGCCTATCTGCACCTGTCGGAGCCCGATTGGGCGGGTGGTCCGCAATTGAGTCTGTCATTTCGTGAAGGTCTGCGGCAGCGTTTTCCGGGGGTCATCATCGCCGCCGGCAATTATACGGTCGCCAAGGCCGAGCCCTTGCTGGAGGCCGGCTTGATCGATGCAGCAGCCTTTGGTCGTCCCTACATCGCCAACCCGGACCTCGCCGAGCGACTGCTCAGCGATGCTCCTCTCAATCCACCGCGACCTGAATTGTTCTACGGTGGTGGTGAAGAGGGCTATACCGACTATCCGGCACGCGCTTAAACCACGTGTACGGGGGCAAAGCCGCCCCCGGGCGTACGAAAATTGGTGGTCTGGCCGCGGTAGAGGCGGGCCACCAAACGCAGCACTTCACCGTCATAGGCATAGGCCCGTAAATCCATTTTCATCGCTTCGTCACCGGCTTTCAGCCGGCTGGCAGGCTGCAACTCCTGCGCGACATAATCACCACGCTGGTAGATGGCTTCCAGGGTACTGCGGGTCATTTTGTCCCCGGCGTAGGTGGCTTTGCTGCCATAACCTATCGCCGGTTTGAAAAACCATGATTTGCGCTCTTGCCACCACCACGCCAGGCCGGCTGAGGACATCTCGCGCATGTCAGGAATGCAGCTCATCAGCTGCTGGCTTTGATCGGGCGCCAGTCCCTGTTGCCAGGCCGGGTTGCGCAGATCGATGAGATTACGTTTGTCGGCGTATAACGCATGGGTTTGCGGACAAGGCAGCAGAACGCGCTGGCGCAAGTCCAGATGGTCTTTGAGATAGAAGTCGGTCAGGCGGTTGTAGATCAGGGTCTGGCCATCATCATCGGCCAAAGGGGCTTGCGCATCGACGATGTGCGACTCCCAGTGATGACGGCGGAACAGGTCCTGATAAAGCAGAAACTCGGCAAAGAGGAACTGCTGCTCGGGAGCATCGTCGAGGATCAGGACGCGCTTGAGCGGGCCACGCTGCTGTATAGCCCAGCGGGCCTTGAGCATCTCGACGATGGCTTCTTCGATACCTTGTGGATCACGTCCCCAGCCCTGATCACGATTGATCAGCAGGCCACCCGCATTGGCATTGATCTCGATGAGGCGTGGCCCTTGGGTCTCATCCAGGTGGAAGTCGTAGCATATAAAGCCGCCGGCGGCAGGAAGTCCGGTGGCGGTGTAACCATGCCGGGCCAACAGGTGCCGGCGCAAATCAGGCTGCCGTAAGGCCGCTTCCAGGCAGGCCACGCTGAACCTGATCCTGTCGAGCAGGGCTGCAGGCAGGAGCACACGCCAGGGGGCCATCAGGTGGTGCAGGCGGTCAGCGTCGAGCATGGGGTGCAGGCGTGGGCTCCAGGGTTCAAGGTGCAGGGGCATGGACATGCTGTCGATTTCCAGATAGGCGAGTGACTTCAATCTATGCTCAATGATAGGCTGGCTTGTGAGCGAACAGAATAAGCCCTCAGGGGCATCAAGCTGAGCGCCCTATCAAGCCGATCATAGAACTTTTTGGGCAGGAGTTTTCATCCATGTGGATGTTGATGGTGGTATTGCTGGTGATCATGGGGCTGCTCTACAACCACCTGGTGCAGGCGCGCAATGGCGTGCGCAATGCTTTTGCGCAGATCGACGTGCAGTTGCAAAGGCGTTATGAACTGATTCCCAACCTGGTCGCCAGCTGCAAGGCTTATATGAGCCATGAAAAAGAAACCCTGGTGCAATTGGCGCAAGCCCGTCAGCAGGGCATCGATGCCACCGCCAGTTTGCGGGCCAGCCCGGAGGATACGCAGGCGCGCACCCAGCTTTTGCAGTCAGAACGTCATCTGCAGACAGCGCTCGGACGTATGGCCATGGTGGTCGAGAACTATCCTGAGCTGAAAGCGGATGCATCGATCGCCAGTCTGCTTGAAGAGCTGACCTCAACCGAGAATCGCGTGAGCTTTGCTCGCCAGGCTTTCAATGATGCCATCATGGACTACAACAACAAGCGCGAGACCCTGCCGGCAGCCTTGGTCGCATCGGCCTTGGGCTTTGCGCCGATAGAGCCCTTGCCGGCACCTGAGGCGGAGGTGCGCCAGCCGGTACGTGTCGACTTCTCATAAGCGATGCAGCGTCCTTCTTTCTGGCTGCAACAGGCTCGTGCCAGCCGTCTCAGCCTGGGCTGGTTTCTTGCGTTCGTGCTCGCCTATGCCTTGACCTTGGGCTTGACTGCGGCGCTGATGCTGGTTTTATGGCACTACAAAACAGGACTGCCTTACGCACAGGCGGTGCATAGCGTCGCCGCCTGGAGCTTGTTGTTGAGTGTCTTGTTCGTCGTGCTGAGTCCGATTCTGGCGCAGGTCTGGAGTGGGTCGGCCGGCCTCGACAGCCTGCTCAAGCAGCTCGGCGCACAGCGTGTCGATGAGCAGTCCGGCGATCTCAAAAGACGACAGCTGCTCGATGTTTGCGCGGAGATGTCGGTGGCGGCGATGTTGCCTGCCCCGCAGTTGTACATCATGATGCACGAGGAGGGCATCAATGCCTTCGTCATAGCACAGGGCAAGTCGCCTTGTGTCCTGGTGCTGACCCAAGGTGCTCTTGAACAGGTCAATCGCGCCCAGCTGCAGGCGCTGGTGGCGCATGAGTACAGCCATCTCGAGGCCGGTGATGCCGCCCTCAACATGCGCCTGCTCCTGGCCTTGTCAGGCTTGCATGCCATCGATCACCTGGGCCGCCTGCTCTATACCCGCGGTGACAGCGGTGAAGAAGCTTTTCTGCTCACCTTTTTTGCCCAGGGTCTAGGCATGGGGCTGCGTGTCCTCGGGGCTGGTGGCACCTGGCTGGGTCGGCTGATACGTGCCGGCATCAGCCGGCAGCGCGAGTACCTGGCGGATGCTCGTGCCGTGCAGTGGACGCGCCACAGTGAAGCGGTGGTGGATCTGCTCATGCTCGCCCAGAAGCACCCCATGCAGGGGCGCTGGCGGCATGTGCGAGCGGCTGAGTTCAGTCATATGTGCTGGGTGAGCAATACCGAAGAGCAGCGCTGGTGGGCGACGCATCCACGTGTCGAGGACAGGATCAAGGCGATCGATGGCGACAGCGCCATGGCCCGCTGGCGGGCACGCCAGCGACAGCACGAACAGCTTCAGACGCCACCGGCCTTGCCGGTGCCTCCCAGGCTGGCGGCAGCGGATGGCCGCATCGACTTTGTCGCCAGCCTGTTTTTGCAAACGGCCCCGCCACCGCAGCAGTGTGTCTGGCTGATGGCGCTGGCCGGTCTGGCGGCAGCGCCTGAACAGCGTAGCGACGGCCCTGATCTGCCGACCAGCCTGGCCATCTTGCTGCCTGCAGCCAGCCATCTCTCGGCAGAGCAAAAAGCTGCCATCGATCGTGCCCAGCCGAAGACTCTCGAAGAACTGACCACCTTGCTGCATTTGCAGGGTCTGCAGGGCCGGCCGCCCGGTCATGCACGCCTGGTGGAGATGCCCAGGGCCCTGGGCATCATCATCCACGGTCTGTTGCACTGGGGGCTGCAGGACGATAAGGCAGCGCCGGCCCAAGCGATACTGAAGTCTCTGCTCGGAGCCGCGCAGGAGGCTCAGCAGCCGCCGGCGCTGCCTGAGCTTTACCATGCTATTTTGCTGGCCCGTGCCTTGGAGCCTTTCTCGCGCCGCGCCTTGTGGTCGAGCTGCCAGGATCTCTTGGCCCAGGCGCAGCATGTGAGTCCGACGTATCACTGCCTGATGCAGGCCCTGGCCAAACTATGGCAGCAGGAGAGCCCAGGCGGTGCCTGACTTTCATCGCCATTTTCGCTAGAATCATCGCCTTAACAAGGAGATCTGTCACGTGTGGTATCACCTGATGCGACAACTTCTGTTTACCCTGCCCGAAGAGATGGCGCATGCCCTGGTGCTGCATGGACTCGATCTTGGGGCGGCCTTGCGGCTGCCTTTCCTGAGCCAGAAAGTGAGCCCCGATCCGGTGCGGGTGATGGGCCTGGATTTTCCTCATCGCGTCGGTTTGGCGGCGGGTCTGGATAAAAACGCCGATCATTTACCGGCGCTGGCGCGACTGGGCTTTGCTTTCATCGAGGTGGGCACGGTCACTCCTAGGCCGCAGCCTGGCAATCCCCGGCCACGACTTTTCCGTGTGCCGCAGGCGCGCGCCCTGATCAATCGCATGGGCTTCAATAATCTCGGTCTTGATCATCTCCTGCGCCAGGTGGAAGCATCCCGTTACACGGGCATTCTGGGCATCAACATCGGTAAAAATGCCGATACTCCGGTGCACGAGGCCTTGCGCGATTATCGTATAGGCCTGGAGCGTTCTTATCCCCTGGCCGGTTATATCGTACTCAATATCTCTTCGCCCAACACCCAGGGCCTGCGCTCCTTGCAGGCGGTCGATGCTTTGCGCGCCTTGCTGGAGCCGCTCAAGGAACTGCAGGACAAGCTGGCGACCCGTCATGGCCGTTATGTGCCTTTGGTCGTGAAGGTGGCGCCTGATCTGGGCGATGAAGAGATCGTCGATATGGCCGAGTGTCTCTGCCAGTGCCGCATCGATGGCCTTACTGCGACCAACACGACCATCACCCGCCCAGGGCTGGAAGGCGTTGAAGCTGCCCAGGAAAAAGGCGGTTTGAGTGGTTTGCCCCTGCAGCCTCTGGCTTTGGCGCAGATACGGCTGTGGAAAAAAGTACTGGCCGGGCGTATCCCCCTGATCGGTGTCGGCGGCATCATGAGCGCGGAGGACGCTGCCGATCGCGTTGCCGCGGGAGCAGACCTGATTCAGCTCTATACCGGTCTGATCTATGAAGGCCCCCAACTCATACGCTATACCGGTGAGGCTATCGCCGCTCGTCGGTCTCAGGCTTGAGGCGCGGTAGCCAGAGGCTGACACGCAAGCCTTTTTGCTGTTCGCGGTCAGCAAAATCGAGTTCGATTCTGGCGCCTATGCGCTGGATGATGGCCTGCACGATGGACAGGCCTAGACCTGAGCCTATCTGTTCGCTGCCGAGGGCACGGTAGAAGGGGGCAAAGACACGCTCTCTTTCTTCTTCAGCGATACCGGGTCCATTATCGGCGATGCTCAACTCGACCTGCTCATGAGCACGGGTCACTGTCAGGTCGATGCGTCCCCCTACGGGGGTGTAACGGATCGCGTTATCGATCAGGTTTTTCAGCATGGCGATCATGTCCATCGTGCTGACCCCGACTTCGGCATCGCTGCCGCTGGCCACACCGATGTCGATGTGCTTGGCCTCGGCCAGGGGTATCAGGTCTTCCAGCACCCGGCGGTACATGCTCAGGACGGACACCGGGGCGGCCGGCAGGGTGCCGGCTGACTGCGCCTGGGCCAGACTCAAGAGCTGGTCGAGCAGGTTGCGGCTACGCTCTATGCCCTGCTGCAGGCTGCTCAGCCGGGCGCGTGCCGGTGCTGACATTGCCGTCTGCGCCAGCCGCTCAGCTTGCAAGGACAAGGCGGTCAGTGGCGAGCGTAGCTCATGGGCCGCATCGGCGACAAAGCGGCCCTGGGCGTCCATCGATTGCTGGACACGCTGGAGCAGACGGTTGATCGCGTTTGTAAAGGGGCGCACCTCGAGAGGCAGGTGCTCATCCGCGACAGGATAGAGCTCCTGCTCGCCGCGTTGGTCGATGTCCTTGGATAGCGTGGCAATCGGTTGAAACATCTTGCCCACCAGCTTGGCGACGATCACCAGCAGCACCGGTACCAGAATCAGGAAGGGCATGACGCTGCGCAAGGCTCCGGCACGGGCGATTTCATTGCGGAACTCGGCTTCCTGAGCGACCGCCCAGCGTTCTCCGCTTGCCCGGGTTCTGATCAGAACCCGAAAGCTTTCGCCATCAAGCGTCAGCGTCTGCAGGCCATCGGGCAGGGTGAGCGGCAGGTGCAGGCTGCCACCCGTATCGATGCCCGGTTTCGCGTAGGAAGCCGCCAGACGCTGGACGATGACCCGCGCCTCTTCATCGCGCCCCTGAGGCGGCCTGTCGACAGGAATGCTCGGCACCGACAGGTGCTGGCTGTCGATCAGCTGTGCCACTTGACGCAAAACGTCATCCTGGAGTTCGTGGGCTTCGTCGAATGCATAGAGGAAAGAAAAGACGCCCGCGATGATGGCCATCAGCAGGATGGCCAAGGACAGGGTGAGCGAGAGCCGGAACTGAAGCGAGGCGTTCAGTCGCCTCTTGAAACCATCCATCCCATACCTCGGACATTCTTGATCTGTGTGTTGCCGAGCTTGCGCCGTAAGGTATGGATCAAATATTCGACCGCGTTGCTTTCCACTTCTTCACCCCAGGCATAGATGCGCTCCTCCAGTTCGTGGCGGGAGAGTATGGCGCCTGGTCGTAGCAACAAGGCTTGCAGCAGAGAGAATTCGCGGTGTGACAGTTGCACCGGTGCCTGCCCGGCGACACAGGCCTCTTTGCTGGCCAGGTCCAGGCTGATCACCCCATTGCTGAGCAGGGACGCGGCATGCCCCCCCTTGCGGCGCAGCACGGCACGCATGCGAGCCAGCAGCTCAGCCATCTGAAAAGGTTTCTGCACATAGTCGTCGGCCCCGGCATCGAGGCCGCGTATGCGCTCATCCAGACTGTCCCGGGCGGTGATGATGAGCACGCCCGCAGGATGCTGCTCGGCGCGCAGACGGGTCAGCACGGTCAGCCCATCCTGGCCCGGCAAGCCCAGATCGAGCAGGATCAAATCGTAGTGATGGCTGCCCAGCACCGATAACGCTTGGTGCCCGGCCTTGACCCAGTCGGTGGCGTAGGACGCGTCTTTCAGGGCTGCCTGTAGCGCGGCACCGATCATGGGGTCGTCTTCAACCAGCAGTATGCGCATGGGTCCGTTTTCCGTCGCCGGTCGCCTTATCACAAGGCGCAGCTGTGTGGTGTCTCAGCCCTGCAGCGCTTGTCCCGTGGCCCGCATTTCATCTTTGATGTCTTCATCTTCGGTCCGCACCGAGCTGAGGCCCAGGCGCTGATAGGCGAGGACACGGTCAACGGCAGGGCCTTGCTCAGGATGAGCCCCATAGAGGCTTTCCAGATGGGCAACGGTGACCAGGTCAACGTAGTCGGCATGCGCCACCTGCCTGTCCAGCTGGGCGTATTCACCCGGGACTTGCACCAGTTCAGGGGCAAAGTCCCAGCGTCTCAGGATCAGGCTGCCCAGCCGTGGGTGAAGAACCGACACCAGCTGGTCGATCAGGCCCTCATCGATGAGCTGCTCGTGGTCCTCCGCATAGCTGAGGATGGGCAGTGCCCCGACCTGGTAGACCAGTCCGGCGAGCAAGGCTTGATCGGGTTTCAAGGAGGTGTAGTGGCGGCAGAGGACCGAGGCGATACCCGCCACTTCAGTGCTGCGACTCCAGATTTCGCGCATGAGCTGATCGATCTTCGGGTGTGAAGCCTGAAACATCTGGCGCATGGCCAAAGAGCTGATGATGTTGGCAGCGCTTTGTATACCCATGCGGGCAATGGCCTGCACCAGGTCGTCGATCTGGCGCTGTGCGCGCAGCAGCGGGCTGTTGGCCACCTTGATCAGGCGTACCGTCAGAGCCGGATCATTGCTCACGACATCGGCGAGTTCACGTGCCGAAACATCGGGATTCATGGCCACATCGCGAGCTTTGAGCGCCACTTCCGGCAAGGTCGGCAGGATCAGCTGATCCTGCTGGATGAGGCTTTCGATTTCTTGAACGATGGCGAGTTGAAGGCTGTCCAAAGACATGTAGCCTACCTTGTATGCTGATGGTCGAATTGAGTTATAGCATAGGGCAGATCAATTTGCCGGAGCTCATGCGTAGAACTTTGCAATAACAGGCGTCCCTGGCGGGCATCATGGCGGAGGACGGCGAGAAGATCGATGGACTTCCCATCCACCAGCGTTTGCAGGATTTCGCCGACAGGCTGCAGCTGCGAGCCCTCGGCAAGAAAAATAGAGGCTCCTACCGAACTCTCGCCCTCGGCGATACCTTGCAGACGACAGAGCGACTGCTTGATTTGTCCACGGAACCAGGCGCGTGCCACCACCTCTTGTCCGGTGTAGCAGCCCTTCTCGAAACTGAGCCCCTCGAGCACCTGCAGGTGCAGCATTTGCGGCAAATAACGGTCTTGCAGTGGCGGACTGATGATGGCGCGCCCCATCTCGATGAAAGCGCCGACAAATCTTTCCGCAGGCAGGGAGGGGGAACTCACGGACAGCTCGCGCGGTACGGCCCAGAGCCGGTGACGACCATCGAGCCAGGTGGCTCGGGCTGGGCCATGGCTTTCAAGCTGATGCAGCGGCTTGCCCGCATCGTGTTCATGGAGACTCAGGCCGACCTGCCAGGAAGCGCTGACATCCTGCAGCTGGGCACGGCTGAAAGCGATGTAGGGACGCATGCGCTGCAGATACGAGGCGATGCAGGCGCGGGGCATGAGCAAGAGGATGCCGGCTTCGTAGGGCAGCAAGTGCATGAGCTCCATGACCCGGCCTTTCAGTGACAAGGTGGCGTAAGGCAGGCTATGCCCGGCTTGCAGACGGCCCAGGTCAGCCGTTCCCTGGCCTTGCAGAAACTTTTCGGCATCCTCGCCTTGCAGCGACACGACACCCCAGTCAGGGGCCTGGACCCAGGTGCGGCCGACATCGATATCCTGGGCCTCGGTGATGATCTCGTTCATCTTCAATCTCGATGGTCAATGCTCAGGCTATGATAAGCTGGGCGCGTTTAAATTCCAGTATGGGCAGTCGAGGCCAGCATGATGCACGTTGATGAAAAAAAGCCTATCGATGGTCGTTTGCGCTGGCGCTGCCGGCGTGGCCTCAAAGAGCTGGATGTGCTCATCCTGCCTTTTCTTGAGCAATCTTACAGCAACTTGAGCGCCTCTTTGCAGGACGACTTTGTCCGCCTCATGGCCGAGGAAGACGTCGATCTGCTCGATTGGCTGGTGAACGGCATTCCTGTCCCCACGTCCTACCGGGCGATCGTCGACGCCATCCTCGGTCGACCCCTGTCTCTTTAAAAGCCGTAAGCGTTAGGGTTGAGCAGGGTATCGCGAGCTTCATTGGCGGTGTTCGGATAATCGAGACTGTAGTGCAGGCCGCGTGACTCGTGCCTGGCCATGGCGCTACGTATGATCAGCTCGCTGACCAGAACCAGGTTGCGCAGTTCGATGAGGTCGTTGCTGATACGGTAATTGCTGTAGTACTCATGGATCTCACGACGTAGCAACTGCACCCGGTTGAGGGCACGCTGCAGGCGTTTGTTGGTGCGCACGATGCCGACGTAGTCCCACATGAAGCGCCGTAGCTCATCCCAGTTGTGCGCGATCACCACGTCTTCGTCAGGGTCACGTACCTGGCTGCCGTCCCAGATCGGCAGGTCGCCCAACTTGGGCAGGTCCTGGGCTTGCTGATGGATGCTGGTCGCCGCCGCACTGGCAAAGACGATGCACTCCAGCAGCGAGTTGCTGGCCATGCGATTGGCGCCATGCAGACCGGTACTGGCGGTTTCGCCGATGGCAAAAAGTCCGGGTATGTCGGTTTGCGCCTGCAGGCTGGTGACCACACCGCCACAGGTGTAGTGCGCTGCCGGTACCACCGGGATGGGGTCGGTGGTGATGTCGATGCCGAACTCGAGCAGGCGTTCGTAGAGCGTCGGAAAGTGTCCGCGGACAAATTCAGCGGGTCGATGCGAGATGTCGAGAAGGACGTGCGCGATCCCCAGCCGTTTCATTTCAAAGTCGATGGCGCGTGCGACGATGTCACGCGGCGCCAATTCGCAGCGTGGATCAAAGCGTTGCATGAAACGGTCACCGTTGGGCAGCTTGAGGATGGCGCCTTCACCGCGCATGGCTTCGGTGATCAGGAAGGACTTGGCCTCGGGGTGATAGAGGCAGGTGGGATGAAATTGGTTGAACTCGAGGTTGCTGACCCGGCATCCTGCGCGCCAAGCCATGGCCACACCATCGCCGGTGGCGATGTCAGGATTGGTGGTGTAGAGGTAGGCCTTGCTGGCACCGCCACAGCAGAGGGCGACGAAGGGTGCGCCGTAGGTGTCGATATCGCCGCTGTCTTTGTCGAGCACATAGACGCCGAGCACATGGTCGGGACCCGCCTGCCCGAGGCGGCGCCTGGTGATCAGGTCGATGGCGACTTTGTTCTCCAGAAGATCGACGTGCCCGAGTTTTTGTACCTGCTGGATGAGGCTGCTGGAGATGGCCAGTCCGGTGGCATCGGCGACATGAAGGATGCGTCGGTGACTGTGGCCACCTTCACGGGTCAGATGGGGTTCGCTGGAGTCATCCTCGGTGGTGAAACGCACGCCTTGCTGCATCAGCCAGTTGACCGATTCGGGGCCATGCTCGACGGTCATCTCGACGGCATCACGATGGCAAAGGCCGGCCCCGGCGATGAGCGTGTCCTCGACGTGCGAGGCGTAGGAGTCGGTGTCATCCAGCACCGCCGCGACACCGCCCTGGGCGTAATAGGTGCTGGCCTCGGTCAGCTGCGATTTACTCAGCACCGCAACTTTCAGCTGCGGACTCAGGCGCAGGGCCAAGGTCAATCCGGCAGCACCACTGCCGATGATGATGACGTCGTAATTGAGAGTTTTGCCCATGACCAGATCTCGTATGCAGTGATGGCGGATATGCAGCGAAGAAACGCCGAGTATACGACCGAGAGCCTGACCGGTGCGAGCTTTGATCCACAGATTCCAGGCTCGCCGTTCCGGCTGAGTACAGCTGTTCACGGGTTGCAAATTATTACTTCAAGTTAAGTGTCTGCTACAGGGTTTCCCGCTAAGGTTGGTGTACCATCCTCAGCGTGGTGGTGGCTAAACCCAGATAGCTCGCGGATAAGCAAAAGGAGGATACGGGCGTTGAGGCCGCATGGTGCGGACAGCTATCCCTCACTGCATCCTAGGCAGCGGCCCGTTGGATACTGATGAAACGATTGATCATGGGGTGGATGCTGGGCCTGATGGCCCTGATGATGGTGGGTGTCCGGGCCGGCGATCTGGTCGATTTTACGCATGTCGCGCAAGCCAGCGAAGCGGCGGTTGTCAATATCACGGCAACCAGCAAGACCATGGTGCAAGCGGGTGATCCGCAAGCTATTTTTCGTCAGTTCTTTGGTGGTGGAATGATGCCGCAGGCGCCGGTGCCGCAGATCAGCACCTCCTTGGGCTCAGGATTCATCATCTCGGCGGATGGCTATATCCTGACCAACAACCATGTGGTGCATGGCGCCAGCAAGGTGGTGGTCAAACTCTCCGATCGACGTGAGTATCAGGCCAAGGTGATCGGTAGCGACCAGCGTGCCGACATCGCCCTGCTCAAGATCGATGCCAAGAGTTTGCCGGTGGTCAGGATCGGTAACCCCGACCAGCTCGAAGTCGGGCAGTGGGTGCTCGCCATCGGCTCACCGTTCGGTTTCGACTATACCGTGACGCACGGTATCATCTCGGCCACCAGCCGGGCGCTGCCCAATGAGGCCTATGTGCCTTTTATCCAGACCGATGTGCCCATCAATCCGGGCAACTCGGGTGGTCCGCTCATCAATATGCAAGGCCAGGTGGTGGGGATCAACTCCCAGATTTATAGCCGATCGGGGGGCTTCATGGGCCTGTCCTTTGCCATTCCCATCGACGTCGCCATGGATGTGGTCAAGCAGCTCAAGAAAGATGGCAAGGTGCGTCGTGGTTATCTCGGCGTCGAAATTCAGGATGTGACGCGTGACCTGGCTGCGGTCTATGGTCTGGCCAAGCCGGCGGGTGCCCTGGTGGCGCATGTGATTCCCGACAGCCCGGCCGCCCATGCCGGCTTGAAAGAGGGTGACGTGATCGTGGCTCTCAACGGCCACGGCATCGACCGTTCTTCCGAGCTGCCGCAGTGGGTCGGGCGTTTGCCGGTCAACTCGACGCAGACCTTGACGGTGCAGCGCGCCGGCAAAGCGATCAGCGTGCCGGTCAAGATAGGCCTGTTGCCGGCGGTGGGCGACGATGTCGGCAGCGGTGGTGACAATGACACCAAGCAAGGCCAGCATCTCGGACTGCAGCTGCGCGACCTGTCGCCGGAAGAGAAACAGGCGGTCGGGGTGTCGGGTGTGGTGGTGACGCAGGTGGTCGACGGTCCAGCCGCCGATGCCGGGGTTCATGTCGGCGATGTGATCGTGCGTATCGATCATCGCGACATCACCGATGTGCAGTCCTACACCCAGGTCGTGCAGTCTCTGCCGCGCAACAAACCGGTCGAACTGGTGGTCAATCGTCAGGGCAACAACATGATCCTGGCGATTACCCTGGCGCCCTGAGTTTTAAGATGCAAGGCACCCTTTAAGGGTGCCTTCGCTGCCATAAATCAGGTAGAATGACGTCCTTTTGCCGGACAGGTTCGTTTCGTGGCCGATATCACTCGTATCCGCAATTTTTCTATCATCGCCCATATCGATCATGGCAAGTCCACCTTGGCTGACCGCTTCATCCAGTTGTGCGGAGGACTTGAGGCGCGTGAAATGCAGGCCCAGGTGCTCGATTCCATGGATCTCGAGCGCGAGCGTGGTATCACCATCAAGGCCCACTCGGTGACCTTGCACTATCGCAGCCGTGTCGACGGCGAGCTTTACCAGCTCAATTTCATCGACACCCCGGGCCATGTGGATTTCTCCTACGAGGTGTCGCGCTCACTCGCCGCTTGTGAAGGGGCTTTGTTGGTCGTCGACGCCGCCCAGGGGGTTGAAGCCCAGTCGGTCGCCAATTGCTACACCGCCCTCGATCAGGGGCTGACGGTGATGCCGGTGCTCAACAAGATCGATCTGCCGCAGGCCGATCCGGTGCGTGTGGCGCAGGAGATTGAGGACATCATAGGGATCGAGGCGACCGATGCCGTTCAGGTCAGCGCCAAGACCGGTTTGGGGGTCGAGGACCTGCTCGACCGCCTGGTGCAGACCATTCCGGCGCCGCAGGGCGAGCGTGAGTCGCCTTTGCAGGCGCTGATCATCGATTCATGGTTTGACAACTATCTGGGTGTCGTCTCCCTGGTCAGGGTACAGCACGGGCGTGTACGTAAAGGCGACAAAATCCTGGTCAAAAGCACCGGAGCGACGCATTTGGTGACCAGTGTCGGCGTGTTTACGCCCAAGCCTACCGACACCGGTGAATTGGCCGCCGGTGAAGTGGGCTTTGTGCTCGCGGGTATCAAGGATATTTTTGGTGCCCCGGTCGGAGACACCCTGGTGCTCGCTGCGCATGCCGATGTCGACGCCTTGCCAGGCTTCAAAAAGGTCAAGCCGCAAGTCTACGCCGGTCTTTTTCCCATGAGTTCGGACGACTACGAGCCATTTCGTGAGGCACTGGCCAAGTTGACCCTCAATGACTCGGCCCTGTTTTATGAGCCGGAGTCCTCCGACGCCTTGGGCTTTGGTTTTCGTTGTGGCTTCCTCGGCATGTTGCATATGGAGATCGTGCAAGAGCGCCTGGAGCGTGAGTACCATCTCGATCTGCTGACCACAGCGCCGACGGTGATCTATGAGGTGCTGACCCGCAAGGGGGAAATGGTCTACGTCGACAATCCCTCCAAGCTGCCAGACATCGGCAGCATCGAAGAGTTTCGAGAGCCACTGGCGAGCTGCCATATCCTGGTGCCACCGGAGTACCTGGGCGATGTCATCAAGCTCTGCCAGGACCGTCGTGGGGTCCAGAAAAATATGATGTTCCACGGCAAGCAGGTGGCGCTCAGCTACGAAATTCCGATGGCCGAGGTGGTGCTCGACTTCTTTGACCGGCTGAAGTCGGTGTCGCGCGGCTACGCTTCTTTGGATTATGGCTTTGAGCGCTTTGATGCGACCCGTCTGGTGCGCGTCGATATCCTCATCAATGGCGATCGCGTCGATGCCCTGTCGGTGATCTGCCATGCTGATCAGGCCCGCCATCGCGGTCTGGCCTTGACCGAGAAGATGAAAGAATTGATCCCGCGGCAGATGTTCGACGTCGCCATCCAGGCCGCTATTGGCAATCAGGTCATCGCCCGCCAGACCGTCAAAGCCTTGCGCAAGGACGTGCTTGCCAAGTGTTACGGCGGTGATGTCAGTCGCAAGCGCAAATTGCTGGAAAAGCAAAAGGAGGGTAAAAAGCGCATGAAGCAATTGGGCCGTGTGGAGATTCCCCAGGATGCCTTTTTGGCCATACTCAAAGTGGATAAATAAGCTATGCAATCACCGCTGCTGATGGCGTTGGTCAGCTTGATGATGCTGATCTTTACCCTGGCCACCCTGCTCTGGGCCTGTGACACCTTTGCCCTGGCGCCGCGCCGCTTGACGGCCTTGCAGCGCCGGCTGGCCAGTGGTCCTTGCTCCTTACTCGATCTGCGTGAGGCTTTGCGTCTGCCCACCTGGGTGGTGGCGATGCGCAAGGCCAGCACCTACAGTCTGACCGTGGCGATTTTGCTGGTTTTCTTCACCCATCTAGATGTCGACTTCGCCACCTTTTTGGTCATCGCCACCTTGTTGTCGGGACTGTTCTGGGGTGTCGATGTGCTGTTCTTGCAGCGTCGCCGGCGAGCTCTGCTGGCGGCCGTCCCTGAGGCCATGCATCTGCCTTCGGATTTGCGCCAGGAGATTCTCGCGGAACCGGCCCTGGTGGAGTACGGCCACTCCTTTTTTCCGGTGCTGGTGGTCGTTTTTGTCTTGCGCTCATTTTTGGCGGAACCGTTCACGATACCGTCCGGGTCGATGTTGCCGACCCTGCAGATCGGCGATTACATCATCGTCAACAAGTATGCCTATGGCTTGCGCAACCCCATCACCGGCAGTTTGTGGTGGTCGATCGGTCAGCCGCAGCGTGGCGACATCATGGTGTTCCGCTATCCTGAAAATCCGCATATCGATTTCATCAAACGTGTCGTCGGCTTGCCCGGCGACCATATCGTCTTCGATGAGGGCCATCTCTACATCAATGGACAGCTGCAGGCGCAGCGTTTGCTGGTGCAAACGCCGGATATCGATCCCTGGCAGCAGTACTTTGATGAAGACCTCGGCGGGGTTCACCATATCGTGCGGGTCGAGGTTGGCCGCTATATCGCGGGCCATCATTGGGAGGTCAAGGTTCCAGCCGGCCACTACTTCATGATGGGCGACAACCGTGACAATTCCCGCGACAGCCGTTTTTGGGGCTTTTTGCCTGACCAGAATATCGTCGGTAAGGCGGTGCTGATCTGGATGCACAAAGACCCCGGTCTGCATTTGCCGACCTTATCGCGCGATGCTATGTTGAACAGTAAGCAAATCTTGGAGAAAGAGGATGTCGTCGTCGCGCCCTAGCCGGATCCAGCGTCAGCTTGGTGCATCAGCATCGGGGATGCTGATGCTGCTCATCATCCTCATCCTGTTGCTCAAGGTGGTCGTCGCCCTGTTGCCGACCTACTACGACCACTACATGGCCGAGAAGATCGCCAAACAGCTGCTGATCGATGTGCAAAGCCAGGACATCAGCGCTGAGAAGCTCTGCTCTAGCCTGGGAACCCGCTTCGATATTAACCACGTCACGGCGCCCCTGGATCATTTTCAGTGCAGTCGTGACGACAGTGGCTACGCCATCAATGAGGACTATGAGGTGCGCAAGAACTTCATGGGCAATCTGGATGTGGTCATGCACTTCAGCCATCGTCTAGAGAACCACGCCGGTGCAGCCAGCCACTGAAGACCGGGTACGCCTGCAGCACCGCTTGGGTTATGTTTTCCAGCAGCAGTCTTGGCTGGACATGGCCCTGACGCATCGCAGTCTGCATGGCCAGCGTAACAATGAGCGGCTTGAGTTTTTAGGCGATTCCATCGTCAATTTTCTCGTCGCCGAGGCTTTGTTCGAGCAGTTGCCGCAGGCGCGTGAGGGCGACCTCACCCGTCTGCGTGCCAGCCTCGTGAAGGAGCCGACCCTGGCCGAACTGGCGCGTGAGCTCGATCTGGGTTCGGTGCTCATGCTTGGGGCAGGGGAGTTGCGTAGCGGCGGTTATCGACGTGACTCCATCCTTGCCGATGCCCTCGAGGCCATGCTGGCGGCCATCTACCTCGACAGCCAAGATATGGCGGTGTGCATGCGCTGTCTGCGTCAGTGGTATGGTGATAGACTGACTCGTGTGCCGCCAGCATCCCTGCAAAAAGACGCCAAGACGCGTTTGCAAGAATGGCTGCAGGGACGCCATCTGGCCTTGCCGGTCTATACCGTGGTGACGGTGTATGGGCAGGCGCATGAGCAGGAATTTGAGGTGCAGTGTCGCACCGAGGAACCGGCTTGCATCAGCACCGGGCGCGGCAGCAGTCGGCGTATCGCCGAGCAGCAGGCTGCAGAAGCCCTTTATCAACGATTACAGGCAGGTCAGGATGAGTGAGGATGTCATCAACAATTTTTTCGGTCCGGGGGGATGCCCGGCCGATCATCGCTGTGGCACCGTTGCCATCATCGGTCGACCCAATGTTGGCAAGTCGACCCTGCTCAATCATTTGATCGGCCAGAAGCTCTCGATCACCTCACGCAAGCCGCAGACGACCCGTCACCGCATCTTGGGTATTTTGACGCGTGAGCACTACCAGATACTCTTTGTCGACACCCCGGGCATGCACCAGGAGCAAAAAAAAGCCATCAACCGCGTGATGAATCGGTCGGCGCGCTCGGCTTTGCGCGATGTCGATGTGGTTTTTTGGGTGGTCGATGCCAAGCGCCACACCGAAGAGGATGATTGGGTGCTGGAGCGTTTGCAGGGACTCAGCTGCCCCGTCATTCTGGTCATCAATAAAGTCGATCAGCTGGACAATAAAGAGCAGCTGCTGCCGCGTATCGCCGAGTTGTCGGCGCGCTATAGTTTTCGTGAGATCGTGCCGGTTTCGGCGCTGACCGGTCATAATCTTGAGCGCCTCGAGTCTTTGCTGCCCGACTTCCTGCCCCTGCGTCCGCCGCTCTATGCGGCGGACCAGATCACCGACCGCTCACAGCGCTTTCTGGCTGCCGAGGCCCTGCGCGAGAAGGTCATGCGTCAACTCGGTGATGAAGTGCCTTATGAGTTGACCGTCGAGATCGAGCAGTTTGTCGAGGAGGGGCGGCTGCTGCGCATCCAGGCTTTGATTCTCGTCGAACGTGATGGGCAAAAGGCCATCGTGATCGGTGAAGGCGGGCAAAGACTCAAGCGTATCGGCAGTGAGGCCCGCCTGGATATGGAAAAACTTTTCGGCAAGAAAGTCATGCTGAGCCTGTGGGTCAAGGTCAAGGGAGGCTGGTCGGATGATGAGCGTGCCTTGCGTAGCTTAGGCTATGGTGACGAAAACTGAGACCTTGTACGCCTATGTCCTGCATAGGCGCCCTTATCAGGAACGAGGCGCCCTGCTGGAGCTGATGAGCGAGCGTGGGCGTCTCAGCGTGGTCACCCGCAAAGACCTCGCGCATCCTTTTCAGCTGCTCTGGCTGGAGCTGGCCGGGCGAGGCGAGTTAAAGACACTGCGTCGCTGTGAGCCTGTGGGCCCGGCCGTCTTTCCTGAAGGGATGGCGCTCTATGCCGGTCTTTATCTCAATGAACTGACCTATCGCCTGTTGCCGCGCGAGTGGGACCATCCGTCTTTGTGGCAGCTTTATCGGCAGACCTGTTCACAGCTGCTCATCGCTGATGCACGCGCCATCGAAGCGGCTTTGCGTCGCTATGAGCTGGAGCTTTTGCAGGGACGCGGCGATGAGCACCGTTTGACGCATACCCGTGGTGGAGAGCCCATACGCGCGCAAGAACGCTATCGCTGGGATCCGCGGCATGGTTTCTCAGTCGCCATCGAGGGCATCCCCGGGTCCTCGCTACAGGCTATGGCCTGTGCCGATTTTACGCAGGAAGAGGTTCTGCAGCAGGCGCGTTCCATTTTTCGAGCCATGATCGATCATGCCCTGGGGGGGCGCACCCTGCATGCACGCCAGCTCTATCGGCAAGCGCTGGCGACGCGTGACCCCGACTCAGTGCTGGGTGGCGATATGACGGGTCAGCAGCCGGTTCAGCCAGTCCGGTGACAGACCGGCCAAGGCATAAAAGAGCTGCGCCTGGGCGCCAACCAGCCAGTGCACCTTCGCCGGGGTGCCGTGATAGTGGGCCGCTTTCCATAGTGTCTGGGCGACATCCTCGGGGCGCAGCCGGATGCCCAGACGGGCGATGGCCGGGGCGTCCATGGCCTTGACCATCTGTGTTTGCACAAACAACGGCATGACGTCCATGACCTTGATGCCATAGGCTTGCCACTCGAGATCGAGGGCTTCGGTGAGGCCGCGCACGGCAAATTTGCTCGCCGAATAGGTGGCCAGTGAGGGTTGCCCGTAGATGGCCGAGGCCGAGGCCATATTGATCACCCGCGAACCGGGGCTGCGGCGCAGGTAGGGCAAGGCATGATGACAGCCGTTGAGCACGCCCTTGACGTTGATATCGATGATCTTGTGCTGGCAGGACAAGGAAAGGCTGGCAAAAGGCCCTGAGGCGAGGATGCCGGCATTATTGATCAGGACATCGAGACGGCCACTGCGCTGAAAAAAGCTCTCCAGCGCCAGCGGCCATTGCGCCTCATCGCTGACATCGAGTTGACCGGCGATCGCCTGGTCGGCTCCCAGCTCATCGGCCAGCGCCTGTACACCGGCCAGATCCACATCATAAAGACCGACCAGCCAGCCGCGCGCGGCAAACAGGCGGGCACTGGCCTGGCCGATGCCCGCGGCCGCGCCACTGATGAAAACACCAGGCTTGCTCATGGGGTCTCCAGGTGAGGGACAAAACCCTAATCTAGTCAGTCCCAGGGGTCTTGGCAAGCTCAGCTCCTTGCGGCCAGGCTTGAGTTTGCCAGGCACTACCCTTAGCATGCAGCGACGATCACCGAGGAGGAGTAGTCCATGCGCCAGCGCCTGCAACTGGGGGTCAATATCGACCATGTGGCCACTTTGCGCCAGGCTCGCGGAGAAGCCTATCCTGATCCTGTGCACGCAGCCTTGTTGGCCGAGCAGTCCGGGGCTGACGGCATCACCTTGCACCTGCGCGAAGACCGTCGTCATATTCAGGAAGAGGATGTGCGGCTGCTACGGCGTTTGCTGAAGACGCGTATGAACCTGGAGATGGCGGTGACGCCTTATATGCTTGATCTGGCGCTTGAGATCAAACCCCAGCATGTCTGTTTGGTGCCGGAAAAACGAGAGGAATTGACCACCGAAGGTGGCCTCGATGTGGCGGCGGACATCCCTGGTTTCCGTGTTGCCTGCGAGCGCTTGCGGGCCGCAGGCATCGAGGTGTCCCTGTTCATCGACCCGGATATGCGCCAGATCGACGCCGCCTTGCGCACCGGAGCGAGCACCGTGGAACTGCATACCGGAGCTTACGCAGCGCATCCCGGCCCCCATGAGCTGCAAGTTCTGCGCGCCGCGATCGAATACATCGATGCTCGCTTGATCGTCAATGCCGGGCATGGTTTGCACTATCACAATGTCGAAGCGGTGGCGGCCTTGCCCGGTCTGCATGAGCTCAATATCGGCCACGCCATCATCGCGCAGGCCCTTTTTGTCGGCCTTCCTGCGGCGGTGAGCCAGATGCGTGCCCTGATGGATGGAGCGCTGCGGGCATGATCGTCGGTCTCGGTACCGACATCATCGCCGTCGAGCGCATGCGCTCGGCCTATGCTCGCCATGGTGAGCGTCTGCTTTTGCGCATACTCGCCGAGGAGGAAAGGCAGGAGCTGGTCACGGTCGCCGACGTGCCGCGGTTTCTCGCCAAACGCTTTGCCGTCAAGGAGGCCGCCGCCAAGGCTTTGGGACGTGGCTTGCGCGGGCTGAGCTGGCAGGATGTCTTTTTGCGCCACGATGCCCTCGGACGGCCTCTGCTGGCGTGGTCCTCGCGTTGGCACAGGCAGCTGCTTGAGCGACAGTGGCAATGCTGGGTCAGCCTCAGCGATGAACGTGACTACGCCATCGCCACCGTCATCATCGAAACCGGCAGCAGCGACTAAACCAGCTGGGCGTGCAGGTTTTGCAAGCGTCTTTGCATCAGCTCCAGACGCAGCTCGATCTCCCGGAAGCGATCGTGATAGGTGGACGACTCCCAGCTGTTGAGCAGGTCCGCCTTGGTTTTGGCGTACCACTCTTCTTTGAGCTTGCCCCACTCATTCATGGCGTGAACGAAGTGCTCATACTCGCTGCTCAGTCTTTGTTTGAGCGTCTCCAGAGCATGACCTTGCGCCTCGGCGAGGCGCTGCTCAGTGCGCTTGAACAGCATGTTGAGCTGCGCTCTGCGTATGCTGAAATCGGGCACACGGCGCAAATTATAGGTCAGGCGCAGACAGGACAGAGCATAGATCAGCCACTTGGTAGGGTCGTATTGCCACCAGTGGATGGCATTGCGGTAGTCCCACTGAAAGAGGTGGTGGTAATTGTGGTAGCCCTCGCCCCAGGTCAATAGGGCAAAAAAGGCATTGTCGCAGGCGGTATTTTCATCGGTATAGGGCTGCTGGCCGAGGGTGTGCGCCAGGGAGTTGATGAAAAAGGTGAAGTGATGGCTGAGCACCAGGCGCAGAAAGCCACACAGCAGCAGGCTTTCCAGCATATGACCGAAGAACCAGCCGATCAGCGCCGGAATGGCAAAGTTGGTGAGCAGCACCAAGCTTAGATAGTGCCGGTGCTGAAACATCACCAGTTGGTCATCGAGCAGGTCGCGGGCGTTGTCAAAGCAGGGCTGGCCGCTCGGATATTCGCGCAGCATCCAGCCGATATGGGAAAACCAGAAGCCGCGCCGCGCGGAATAAGGGTCGCGATCATGGTCATCGACGTGACGGTGGTGGGTTCTGTGGCCGGAGGCCCAGATGAGGATACTGTTCTGCACCGCCATGCTGCCAAAGATCATCAAAAAGATGCGCACCAGCGCATGCGCTTCGTAGCTGCGGTGTGCCCAGAGTCTGTGGTAACCGGCGGTGATCGACATGCCGGTGGCGGCCAGCAGCAGGAAGCTGGCAAGAACGATCGAGGTGTCTAAGCCAAAGCGCCAAGCGTAGCAGGGAACACCGATGAGGGCGATAAGCGAGGTCAAGGAAAACATCAAGGTGGTGGTCCAAATCAGGCGCGGCTTTTCACTCGACACGTCAAGGTCTCCACAGCTATCGACGCCTTATCATAGCAATTTATATACAATTGCGCACGAATCTATTTGGCGCCACCGCTGGTGGGCAGGCGGCTGGACAGGGTGTAGAGGAGCTTGGCCAGAGGCTGGACATGCGGGCCCAGCAAGGCTTTGCCTGAGGTCATCAGGGCGACGCTGCTTTCACGCGCAGGATCGGCCCAGCAAAAGATGCTGGTAAAGCCTAAATGACCAAATGCCTGCCCGGTCTGCGGGCCGAACAGTCCCAGTGGCCGGGAGCCCAGCATAAAGCCCATGGAATAGCGCATGGGCAGGAGCAGCGAGCCATCCAGTTCCGGGGCATTGGCCTCAAGCACCGCACGATGCACGGTCGCTGGCTCAAAAATCTGTCGATCACCGTAGCGGCCACGCTGGCGCAGCATCTCAAAGAAGCGGCAGGTCTCTTCCGCGCTGGCATAGATGTTGCCGGCTGGAATCAGGGCGTCTTGAAAGCGTGGGTCATTGCACATCTGCACCGCCATCTCCAGGGAGCCGCCTAGCACATGCTGCAGGTAGCGATTCAGTGGGAAGATGTCACGCAGGCCGGTGGCATAGTTGAGGATCATGCGTTCGCGCATGTCGGCGGGCAAGCCGTAGTCAAAGTACTTCATCGCCATCGGCTGACGGATCACCCGGTTGAGCAGATGACGGGCGTCTTTTCCGGTGACGCGCTGGATCAGTTCACCGAGGATGAAGCCGGCGGTGAGGGCGTGGTAGGCGAGGCGACGGCCGCCACTGGACACCGGGTGGGCGGCACAGAGGATCTTGACGATGGCCTCGTGGTCGTAGAGCAGTTCGGGATCGAAGTCGCCTTCGAGGCGAGGAATGCCACCTTTGTGGGTGAGCAGGTGGTAGATGGTGGCGTTTTTCTTGCCATGGCTGGCAAATTCAGGGATGTAACGACTGACCGGATCGGTCAGATCGATGAGACCTTCCTGGTTGAGCCAGTGCACCAGCATGGCGGTGATGGCTTTCGACGCCGAAAAAAGACAGATCGGGTCATCATGACGTACCGTCACCGCCTGCCGGGGATCGCGATCTTCGGGACCATGGCCACGGGCATGGCCCAAACCCCGCTCGAGGAGGATGGCACCACGATGGCGCAGGCAAAAGGTCAGCGCCGGAAAGACGCCGCTGCGATAGAGCTGTTCGACAGCCTGCCAGATGGCCTCGACCTGACGGCGCTGCAGTCCGGTGGACTCAGGGTCAGCCTCATGAGCCGCGATACTCAGGCGGTCGCTGAGGTCTTGCGGCACATCGATACGGTTGAATGAAAATGTCCGCATGCCGGTCTCCTGGCTTCAGGCTGGATCAGTATCAGGGAAGCTTGGACTGCAGGGTGACAACATCGCGCAGAGCCTGGGCTGGATGCGCGGCAGGATCCACGTGCACATAGTGACGGCGGATGACCCCGGCCGGATCGATGAGGAAGGTTTGCCGGGCGGCGTAAGAGGTGATGATCAACTGATGCAAGACGCCGTAACGGCGTGCACTGTCGCCATGAACGTCGGCCAGCAAAGGGAAGGGGATCTGCAGTGCATGGGCGAAGTCGGCGTGCGAGCTCTGTGTGTTGACGCTGATGCCGATGATCTGCACATGGTGGCTTTTGAACAAAGGGTAGAGGTCACGAAAGCCCTCAGCTTCTTGCGTGCATCCCGGGGTATGGTCTTTCGGATAAAAATAGAGAACCAGCCACTGTCCATGAAAATCATGGAGATCGTGCGGCATGCCCAACTGGTCGACGAGATGAAAATCAGGCGCCGGCTGATTGAGCATAGGGTCCACCGACTGAGCCTGGGCCAGCATCGAGCTCAGTGCAGAAATCAGCAGCGACAGCATCATGAAATGGCGCATGAGACAGTTACCCTTGGAGTCATCTGGAGATTTAGAGTTCACCGCCGGCATCCTGCAAGATTTTGAGAAAATCCTGCGAGCTGGCGTGGCGGGAGACGATGGCCGTCAGGGTTTCCCCTTGCAGGCTACGGGCATTGATATCACGTCCGTACTCGCAAAACAGCTGGACAAAGCGTTCAAAGTCATAGGGGCGCATGCCCTGGTAGGCGCGCCAGAGAACGGTGAACTCCGCTGACTCGCCGTTGGCCGGCGCTCGATCCAGCCAGCTTTTGATACGCTCTTCGCTCCAGCTCTCATCGTAGTGGGCGGGTTGATGCAGGGCCATCAGCGATACTCCTTGAGGGTTTTGCGCAGACAGAGCTCGATGCGTGAGCGCAGCGCCGCCAAGTCTGCTTGGGGGCACGGCGTCATGCAAGCCCAGGCCATGCGCAGCAAGGTCTCGCTGTCTGCGCCGCGCTCACCGCGGGTCCAACGCTCCAGCATCAGGCGCCGCTGCAGGTCACGCTCAGCCTCGGGTGCGGCAATGTCCAGCACGCCTTCCCACAGTAACAGAGCCTGATGTCGATCACTAGCCTGGGAGAGCAGCGGTGCTTGTGCATAGTGCTGGCGCCAGCGTCGCGGCAGGTCATCCAGCGGGCTCAGTTGTTGCCCCTGGTCGAGAGCGGCCAAGGTGTCCAGCAGCCGCTGGATCAGGGTGTCCTTGCGCTGATGTTTGAGGCTTTCCTGACGGGTTTGTGCTTCCTGCTGACGTTGCGTGATCAGCTTGAGCGCAGGCGCATGGCCTGCGCACTGCTCGGCCAGGGTTTGCAACTGCTGCACAAAGTCAGGTGCATCGACGCTGAGTGCCTTGATCGCTTCGATATGCTCGTTTTGCGCGTGCAGACGGCGCTCATGCCAGGCCTGGATGGCGGCCTGGAATTGCGGCCAGTGCTGCTGGTTGTCGCGATGACGATGAATCCCGAGCTGTCGCCAGGACAGCTGCAGTTGCCGTACCTCACGAGCCTCACTGCGGGCGCTCAGCTGCTGCGCCTTCAAGACCAGTTCCTGCATGCGTGCCAGCTGGCGCTTTTCTTCTTCACGCAGACTGAGACCGATGTTCTTGATCTGCGTCCGCAAGGTTTCCAGCAAGGTGCGCTGTGTCTTCAGCTCAGCCTGCCATGAAGACAGCTGCTGTCGCCAGGTTTGCCATTGTTGTCGCAGTTGTCGCCAGCCTTCGACCTCATCGGCCGCCGGCAAAACGCAGGTGCTGATCGTCTGGCTGAGCTGTGTCGCCTGCTGGACCAGGCGCTGATGCTCCTGGGCGCGTTCATTCAGCCAGGTCTGACAACGCAGATCGATCTGGCGTGTCAGCTCGACAAAACTCTGCCGCCTGGCCTGTACGTCCGGGGCATCGAGCTGACCGAGAGCCTTCCACTGCTTGCGCAGGCTGCGTACTTGCACGTGCAGCTGATCGGGGGGCAGGGAACTGGCGAGTAAAGCTTGTGCCTGCTCGATCAGGGCCTGCTGCTTGGGCGCCAGCGCATAAAGTTGCCAGTCCAGCCAGTTCTTGACCGCGCTTTGCACGGCGAGCAGACGTTCCTCTTGCTCAGGCAGTTCGCTATGCCAACGGGCGGTTTTCTCGGCCAGTTCACAGGCTTTTTGCGCCTGCCCTTGCTCGATCAGCGCTTCCAGGCGGCTCAGTTGCAGCAATTGTCCTTCGCTAAGCTGGCGTGGCGGCGTCGTGCTGCTGGCCGTTGCCGGTGTCGGTGGCAGCAGCGACTGGCGTTCAGCCAGCAGCGCCTGTCTGAACGCCTGGGCATCGACCCAGGCCGGCATGGCCACAGCGAGCAGGCGGTCGAGCAGCTCGATGCGCTCTTCATCACTGCTGCATACAGCGCGGCGTGACTCGCTTTGCGTCCAGGCGCCCCACCACTGATGCCAGCTTTCCAGGTCTTCCTGCATGGCGGCCAGGCTGGCATCACCACCGGCATCGAGCACGTCCAGAAGGCGTGCTTCCAGATCGGCGATGGCTTGCGCCCAGGACATCAGATCAGCCATGAGCAGGGGGCGTGAGCGCAGGCTCTGCCATAGGCTTTGTGCCTGTCCTAGGGCGCGTAAACGGCGCTGCTCGCGCTCTTGTGCCTGGCAACGCTCATGGATACGCTGCCAGACCGGCTGCAGGGCGAGGACATCCTCACTGCGGGCCTGATCTTGCCAGACCTGCCGCAAATGGGCGGCCCGAGCCGCGTACATGGGGTGGTCGGGAGCCTCCGCCAGTTGCAGAACCTGCTCTTTCAGCTGCTGTCGACGTGCTTCGTTTTCAGCCAGCGCGCGCCTTTGCGCCTGCAGGGCGTCGAGACGCTGCTGGGTCAGGCGATAGACATTTTTATCGTGATTGCGACTGGCCTCGGCGAGGGCCTGGAGCAGGGCTTCACTTTGAATTTTTTCGGCAGCGGCCAGTCGCAGGGCAGCGACGCTGGAGTTCAGTGCGATATCTTCCAGATGCAGTTCATCATGGAGAGCCTGCACGGCCGCTTTGCGCAAATCGAGATCGGCCTGGCTTTTGATGATCCGGGTCAAGATGGTGGCGAGACGGATGTCGGCGATAAAGCCGCGTCTTTCATGCATGGGCGGTGCTTCATGCAGCGGTCTGGCCAGCAGTTCCAGCGCGCGTTCGCAAGCCGCTTCACGCACTTGTGCGTCGAGGTCGCGGCGGCTGAGCTCGAGCAACTGTGGCAAATTTTGCAGGCGGCGCAGGGCCTGTGCGCGTACCTGTGGCTCACTGTCGGTGCGTGCCATGTCCAGCAGGCGCGCATCATCCTCCGCCATGGCGTTCAAAGCCTGTATGCGCAGATGGGCCTTGGGGCTGTCCCAGCGTGGGCGGTAAAAAATACTCAGCATGTCTACTCCGTGCTTAGCATGCGCGAAAGCTGACGATCCTTGTGATCCCAGAGGTGGGCGATCCATGCCTGGAACCTCTGCCTGTATTGCATATCCTGTTCGTAGTCGCCCTGCCGGCACTCGACAGGGATATCGAGCTGGCGTACTTCGATATGCACCGCCTGCAGGCGACCACAGGCCAAGTCCCACAGGGTGGGGATGCCCGCCGGGTAGGCGATGGTGACGTCGAGCACGCTGTGGATCTTAGCATCCATAGCGCGCAGGACGAAGGCCACGCCACCGGTTTTGGGCTTGAGCAGATGGCGGTAGGGCGAGTCTTGTTCAGCTTGTTTGCTGGGGCTAAAGCGTGTGCCCTCCATAAAGTTGACGATGGCCACCGGATGTTCCTGGAAATGGGCGCAGGCGGCGCGGGTGCGGGCGAGATCTTCACCGCGCTTTTGCGGATGCCGTTCGAGATAGGCGGGTGAGTAGCGCTTCATGAACGGCATGTTCAAGGCTCGGCAAGCGAGGCCGAGAAAAGGAAAGTAGAGCAGCTCATATTTGAGAAAAAAGCGCAGAAAAGGCAGTTTCAGATGAAAAATATGGAAGAGGATGATGATGTCGACCCAGGACTGATGATTGGCCAGGACCAGGTGCCAGGCTTGGCGGTTCAGCTCAGGCATCTGTACCTGCCAGCGTATCGATGGGGTGAGGGTGCTCAGGATCAGTGACCAGACACGCACCCAGTCCTCGGCGATCTTTTCCACGAACTGCTGGATTGGGGTGCGCCAGCTGGCCGCTGAGACAGGGATCAGGAGAGAAAATAGAACGATCAAGCTGCCATGTACCGCCGTATTGAGAAATCCCACCATCAAAAAGAACATTCCGCGTAGGGACGCCATGGACACAGTTCCGCTATAAAATGGCCTGGGCGAGATTATAGTCGTCAGCAGGCGCATGGGGTCAACCCAAATACGTCGTCGGTAGCCTGGGTGAGCTCATGGTTTAGCGCAGCTCTTGCTGAGGGATCCTGGCCAAGCGCAGCCAGCGCTGCACCAGTGGACTGACCTGCTGCGGTGGTGGACCTATCCAGAGGCTGCGTGCACGTGCGCGACTCAAGCCCACGTAGGCCAGGCGTAAGGCCTCGTCTTCCTGCAAGCGTAGCTGTGCTTGGTGGTGCTCGGGCTCAGTTTTGTCGTTGTGACGCAGCAGATGGCGCCAGGCCTGGAGGCGTGGCCGCGGGATGTCGCCGAGGAGGACGGTGACCTCGGCTTCAAGACCTTTGGCAGCGTGTATGCTGCTCAGCGTGTAGTTTTGTGTGGGCGCGAGCCGCAGCTTTAAGGCCTCCAGCAGGCACAGACGTGCGCTCATGATCAGGATCCCGGTGGCGTTCTGGTCGATGCTCTTGAGCAGATTCAGGATGGCCGGCCAGGCTGCATCATCGATGCTGAGGCTATGGATGCCTGGATGGTAGGCATAGAGAAGAGCATCGGCGGCGGCCGGACCGGCCTGCGCGCGCACCGGGCGTCGACTGCGTCGATGCAGACCTTCGAGCATGCACAGACTCGCCGCCACGATAGGCTGGGTGCTGCGAAAGTTGTCCGTCAGCACGATATCGGCATAAGCCGAGGCAGGTGTGCACCAGTGCCGACGCAGATCGAGCAGGGGCTCGGGCGTGGCGCCCCGCCAGCCATAGATGGCCTGCCAGTCATCACCGATGGCCATGACACTGATGCTCTGGCCCTGCGCCTGCAGGCAGCGTTGATGGGCGCACAGCCAATGCAGGGGTGGCCGACTGAGATCTTGCGCTTCATCGATCAGGATATGCGTCAGTCGCGGATCGGGCCGTTCGACACGCTCTAAAAAAAGACGATCGTAGGTGCACAGACCCTGCTGGTCCATCCGGCTCAGCAAACCCCTCATGAAACTGCGCAAGACCTGCAGGAACAGAAGCTCCTGACGATGCTCGGCGTGCTGCGCTGACGGCGGCGAGGTTTGTCCCAGCATCAGCAGAAGCTGGGCATGCTGGCCGAGGTGTTCAAAGAGGGGACGGCCCTGGGACTCGCCGGGAGCGAGCACCCAACGCAGTGGCGCAGCGCCAGGTCGGGGAGCGTGCCAGCATCCTTGCCGCCAGGCGTCGACCTCGTGCGCGTCCAGCCAGAGCGCATGGGCAGGGGCTTCGCGCAGAAAACGCCAGCGTCGGGCACGTGTGCGTGGATCTTCGCGGTTGAAGGCACTGTCCATGAACAGGTAGCAGCTGTCGCTGCGGGCATGGGCGTGCAGATCGCTGCCAGGTAGCGGTACCGGCTGTGCCGGCCGCTCCAGGTGGCTGAGAACGTAAGCTGCGTCAGCGCGGGCCCGTGCCGCCGAGATGGTCACGGCCGGAGCGGGGTTCAGTGTGGTCAGCAGTTCCTGAACCTGATGACGGAACTTCGGCTGATCACGCCATAGCTGCAGATAGACCTGGCGCATCAAGGCCAAACCCTCGACGCTGTGCTGAGACTCCAGATCGATGAGGCGGGTGGCCGCGCGCTGCCCCATGAGACGGGCATGAAAGGTGCTGATGGGGTGGTCGGCAGGCGTCGGAATATCGCTCCATTGCAGCGCCTCTGCCCAGCGCTGCAGGCGTTGACGCAGGTCTTGCGCACTGGCGCGGGTGAAACTGAACAGACTGATCTGCTGCGCTGGCAGTTGCAGATGGCGCAGCATCAGCAGCAGACGCAAGAGCAGGGCCGTGGATTTGCCTGAGCCGGCGCCAGCGAGCACCCGGCTGACCGCCTGCGGGCAGAGTATCATCCGCCATTGCTCGGGACTGGGCGCGGCGATCAGTCCTTTTTCAAGCAGGCGCTGCACATCGGCGCGCATCGCCGCTTCCTGATCGGCGCCGATGCTGAAAGTGTGGCTGCGTACATGGACGCAGGCCTCACGATGAGGGGCGAGTATCTGGTCAAGCAGGGGCCAGCCCATCTTTGTTCTTTCCTGCACTAGCATCCGGGTCAATAGGCCAAGCATTGCAGTCATTGGCAGCGTCACCGTTTCGAATTTAATCTGCGCAGGTGTCCAAAAGGAGATGTTGAGATGTCCGGCCCATTACAAAGTTTACGTGTACTCGATTTTTCGACCTTGCTGCCGGGGCCTTTCGCCAGCATGATGCTCGCCGACATGGGTGCAGATGTGCTGCGCATCGAGTCGCCGCAACGCGCCGATCTGGTGCGCTGGATGCCGCCTTTCGTCGACGGCGTGTCGGTGGTCCACGCGCACCTGAACCGTAATAAGAAGAGCCTGGCGGTCGATCTCAAAAGCGAGTCGGGGCGGCAGATCATCTTCCGTCTGTTGCAGCAATACGACGTCGTCATCGAGCAATTCCGCCCCGGAGTCATGCAAAGACTAGGGCTGGACGAGTCCAGTCTGCGTCAGCACTGCCCGCAGTTGATCTATTGCTCGATCACCGGTTATGGGCAGACCGGGCCCTACCGGGATCGGGCCGGCCATGATCTCAATTACCTGGCTTTGGCCGGTGCCCTCAGTTACAACGGCCGCAAGGCAAGCGGACCGCAGGCTTTATCGGTGCAGTTTGCAGACTTGGCCGGCGGCTCGGCACATGCGGTCATCGCCATTTTGGCGGCCGCTTTGCATCGCCAGCAGACGGGCGAGGGGCAGGCGATCGATATCAGCATGACCGACGCAGCTTTTGCTTTGCAGCCCCTGGCCACGGCGGCCACTTTGGTCAGTGGCCAGAGTCCGCAATTGGAAGCTGAGACCCTCAATGGCGGCGGTTTTTATGACTGTTATGCCTGTGCCGATGGTGCTTATCTTGCCGTCGCAGGTCTGGAGCCGCAGTTTACGCAGGCGTTTTTGACGGCCCTGGGTCGTCCCGATCTCCTGCCGCTGTCTTTGGCGCACGCCGATGCCCAGGCGATGCAGCAGCTCAAGGAAGGTATTGCCCAGGCCTTACTTCGCCATCCTCGCCAGCACTGGCTGGACGTTTTTGCTGAGGTGGATGCTTGTGTCGAACCGGTGCTCAGTCTCCATGAAGCGGCTCAGCATCCGCAGCTGCAGGCACGATCGATGGTGGTCGATGTCGCCTGCGGCGCCACCCGCTTGCCGCAGGCCGCCAGTCCTTTGCGCTTTTCACGTACACCGGTGAGTTATCGGCAGGCCGGTGCTGCTCTCGGCGCCGATACTGAGGCGGTTCTGCTCAGCCTGGGCTATGAGGCCGGGCAGATCGCCGACTGGCGACGCCAGGGTCTCATCGCCTGAGGCCTCGGCGGGCACGCTCGATCCACGTAGCGTAGAGTGCTCCATAGGCGCGGCCATTGTCGCGAGCCGACTCGATGATACTGCGATAGAGCCCGTCGGCTTCCTCGTGCCGGCCCTGTCGTGCCAGGTACTCGGCAAGGCGGCAGCGCACTTCTGGCCCCGGTCGTGATAGCAAGGCTCGGTAGGCCTGCTCACAGCCGGGGTCCTCGGTGGCGTCGAGGATGCGCGCGCGCAGCAGCGGTGTCTGCTCAGGCAGTGCTGTGCCGTGCAGGGCGTAGAGGCGCTCGAGATCCTGGCGAGCTGCGTCGATACGGCCCAGCTCCAGCAGCAAAGCTGCACGTGCCTGCAAAAGCAGAGCATCGCGATCACCTTGTGCCTGGTAGATCGCCAGGGCTTCGAGCTCGCGACCGCGCTGGATGAGGGCTTCACCGAGCGCCAGGGCGGTGGTGATGCTGGGCGTGCGCTGGTAGGCGCGCTGCAGGTCGGACAGGCTGACGGGTGGGCGGTAAGAGAGCGTGGCGCCTGCTGGCGCGCCCAGGAGCAGGCCGAGGAGATAGATCGCCGAGGACAAACCGGGCAGCAGGATGAAGGCGAGGATCCACCATGGCGAGCGGCCATGGCGCAAGACGTGTGCAGCCAGAGCAAGCTGCAAAACCAGAATAAACAGTGCGTAAGTCATGTGTTCAGGGATGTTGGGAATATTGATCGTGCTGGCATTGCCTTCGCCCGGTGAAGTTCGTTATGCTGCATCTAGAGTAAAAACTCTAGGTCTATGGAGATGACAAGTCTATGGTTCTGGTGCAAAGGCTGCAAGCAAAAGCCGTACGGGCTTATGTGGAACTGATGATGGGGGTCATCGCGCGTGGACTCGTTGCGACGAGTTTGGAGGATGCCGAGGTTCAGCGTGAGGTGCAAGGCTTTCCCGAGGGCATGGTGCTGCAGTTTAAAGTGCTCCCGCTAGGGCCCAGCTTTGCCTTGCGGGTCAGCAAGCAGCGTTTTCATCTGCTCCGGCAAGAGCCGTCGCATGCTGACCTGCAAATATGCTTCAAGCATGTGACACACGCCTTTCTGGTCTTCTCTTTTCAGGAAAGTACGGCGCAGGCTTTTGCCCATGATCGCATGTACGTGTCCGGTGACATTTCGCTGGCCATACGCCTGGTGCGTTGCCTGGGACGCATGGAAGCCCTGATCCTGCCGAAGATGGTGGCCGACCTTGCCATCAAGCGTTATCCATCGATGTCGCTGCTGGCCAAACTGCAGGGCGCAGGCCGTATCTATGGTCGCCTTGCCTACAACATGACCCGTGGGGAGTAAAACGCGTGAGCCACTCTTTTTATGAATTTTTTTGTCCGGTCAAGGTCATCGCAGGGCACAAAGCCCTGGAGCACATTCCCTTCGAGCTGGGGACCTTGAAGTCCTCGCGTCCCATGATCATCACCGACCGTGGCGTCGTCGAAGTCGGGCTCTTGCGTCACGTCGAGGAGGCTTTGAGTGCTTCCGGGCTCCAGGCGGCGGCCGTCTTTCAGGACGTGCCGGCCGATAGCAGCATGCAGGCGGTACAGCAAGCCGCTGCGTTGTATCGGGAGCATGCCTGCGACGCTATTTTGGCGGTCGGCGGTGGCTCGGTCATCGATACCAGCAAAGGCGTCAATATACTCGTCTCCGAAGGCGGTGATGATCTGTATGCCTACGCCGGTGCCCACAATCTCACCCGGCCCCTGAAGCCGTTTTTTGTCATCCCCACCACCGCCGGCACCGGCTCGGAGGTCACCATGGTGGCGGTGGTGTCCGATACGGAAAAGCACGTCAAGGTGCCGTTTACCTCCTATTTCCTTATGCCGCATGCTGCTGTGCTGGATCCACGGATGACCCTGACCCTGCCGCCGCATCTGACCGCCATGACCGCCATGGACGCGATGACCCACGCCGTCGAGTCCTTTACCTGTATCGCCAGCAATCCGATCAGCGAGGTTTACGCTTACTCGGCGGTGCGCAAGATAGCCACCCACCTGCTGGCGGTGATGGACAAGCCGACGGATGCCGAGGGGCGTCTCGAACTGGCGCAAGCTTCGACCATGGCGGGTATTGCTTTTTCCAATGCCATGGTGGGCCTGGTGCACTCGCTGGGACATGCTTTGGGAGCCACCTGCCATCTGCCGCATGGCCTGTGCATGAACCTCTTCCTGCCTTATGTTCTGGAGTACAACAGGGAAAAGATCGCCCCGCGTCTGGCAGAGTTGCTATTGCCGCTGGCCGGCGCCGAGGTTTACGCAGCGACCCCGGCTGAGGCTCGTCCTGAACGTGCGATCAGCGTGTTGCGCCAGATGCGTGATGAACTCTACCAGCGTTGCAAATTGCCCCGTACCCTGCAGGAAACCGGCCGCGTGCAACGTGATCAGCTGGCGCAGATTGCCGAGCGTGCGCTCAACGACGGCTCCATCATGTTCAATCCGCGCGAAGCAGATCTCAATGACCTGCGCGCGATACTTGAGGCTGCCTGGCGCTGAGATCAAGTCCGTGATGTGCTGAGGGCGCTGCGAATGGCGCGCTCAGCTTTTTCCAAAGCGGCATCGGCCCCGCCTTCCTGGGCAGGATCGATGGCCGGCATCAGGCGCCAGCAGATGTCGTGTCCCAGACATAAAGGGAAGAGGCCGGTGGCGTTCATGCGCCAGGCACCATCGATGCAGATGGGAACGAGCAAAGCATCAGGGGCATTCTTGAGCAGGGTTTTGACGCCGGCACCGGCGAAGGCTTTCATCTGTCCGTCTTTGGCACGGGTCCCTTCCGGAAAGATCACCGCCGCACGTTTTTCCTCGGCGATCAGTCGCCCGAGACGGGCAATTTCACGTAAAGACTGGCGAGCATCCTTGCGATCGATCAGCGCGGCGCCGCTGTGGCGCAAATTGTAGGAGACGCTCGGCAGCGAGCGTGCCAGCTCCTGTTTGGCGACAAACGCCGGCTGATAGGCGCGCAGTAACCAGGAGATGCCGGAAATATCCACCGGATTCTGATGGTTGGCGACGACGATCAGGGGCCGCCCCTGCGGGGGCCAAGCCTGCACCTCGAGTCGGGGGCGTATGGCCAGAATTCGCAGACAAAGCAGCAGGGCGCCATTGAGCACATCGGCAACGCGCCGCCGCGCCGGCTCCCCGAGGAGATGTAGCGCGAGGACTTGTGCGACATGAAAAACTCCAAGTACGCCCCCCCAGCATATCCAGTAAAGGGTACTCAGTACCCAGGCTTTCAGCTTGCCCACCTTGGCTCCATAGACGTTCTTCGGGACGGCCATTCTAGCACGCTCAAGCCTAGGTCCGATGAAAGCTGGGAGGACTTTGATGGTGATCATTTTTTCAGGGCCGCAGCCCTGTTCAGCCGTCGGGAAAACTGCCCGCAAAGGTTTCCTCGGGCTTGTCTTTTTCCTGTTTGAGGACGGTACGCGCGACGAAGGTGATGAGCTGGCGCAGCCATTTATGGGCGGGGTGGGTGTGCAGCAGAGGACTCCAGGCCATCTTCAGCTCGAACTCGGGAATGAAGAAGGGGGTGGGTTTGAGCACCAGCAGAGGGTTTTCTGCTTGCAGGCGAGCGACGCGGGTCGGCAAGGTGGCGATGAGATCCTTGTTGAGCGCGAGCATGGCCGGCATCTGGTAGTGCCGGGTGAAAATGACGATCTTGCGTTTTTGACCGATGCGCTCGAGAGCCTGATCGATCCAGCCGAGACCGTCGGATTTGTCGGGATCCATACCAAAACCCATGCCCATGCCGGTTTTGCTGACCCAGATATGATTGGCGTGCAGGTAGTTTTTCAGGCTGAGTCGTTGCGCAAATGGTGCATCGCGATGCAAAAGGCAGGAGAAGGTGTCACTCCATACCGAGGTCTGGTA
Source organism: Pseudomonadota bacterium (assembly GCA_021804565.1). Taxonomy (GTDB): domain Bacteria; phylum Pseudomonadota; class Gammaproteobacteria; order Pseudomonadales; family Moraxellaceae; genus JAJZHK01. The sequence goes on from JAJZHK010000017.1 coordinate 51,646, forward strand.
GAAGGACTGCGGCAGATCGAGAAAGCGGTTGATCGCCAGGTCGACTTTGCCCTGCTCAAGATCCTGGGCGGAGACGTCCGAGGGGGTGAGAAAGTCGAGCACCACCCCGGGGGCTTCCGAGCGCATGGCTTTGACCAGGGGCGGGATCAGGGTGGCCTCGGCGTAATCGGAAGCCATGATGCGGAAAACGCGATGGCTGTTGAAAGGACGGAATTCCTGCACAGGTTCGAGCAGGCGGTTCATGTCAGTCAGCAGATGGCGCAGTTGGGGCATCAGCGCCCGGGCCCGCTCCGTTGGTGTCATGCCTGTCCGTGAGCGTATCAGCAGCGGGTCGTTGAACAGCTCTCGCAAACGCTTGAGTCCATTGGACATGGCCGGTTGCGAGATGCCGAGCTGTAAGGCGGCACGGGTGACGCTTTGTTCACGCAGCAGGGCATCGAGATAAACGAGAAGATTGAGATCGATACGATCAATATTCATGGTTCTTATATTCTAAATAACCATCATAAATTGGATAAATTATGGCACAAGTCTTACAATCGCTCTACGTTCCACGCCACCCACCTGATGAGGAGAAGCACTATGGCGACCGGTGATTACAATCGTGACGAAGAAATCGCTCGTCTGAAGAAAGACTGGGCTGAAAATCCCCGCTGGAAGGGCGTCACCCGCACCTACAGTGCCGAGGACGTCGTACGCCTGCGTGGCTCCCTCAAGGTCGAAAGCACCCTGGCTCGTCGCGGTGCCGAAAAGCTGTGGAAGCTGCTCTCGGAAGGGGCCAAGCCCAGTTTCCGTCCGGAAAAAGATTTCGTCAACTGCATGGGCGCCTTGACCGGTGGCCAGGCTGTGCAGCAGGCCAAGGCTGGCGTGCAAGGCATCTATCTGTCCGGCTGGCAGGTTGCCGCTGACAACAACACCGGCATGACCATGTACCCGGACCAGTCCCTGTACCCGGTCAACTCGGTGCCCGCTGTTGTTGAACGTATCAACAACTCCTTCCGCCGTGCCGATCAGATCCAGTGGCAGAAGGGCATCAAGGCCGGTGACAAGGGCTATGTGGACTATTTCCTGCCTATCGTGGCCGATGCCGAAGCAGGCTTCGGTGGTGTGCTCAATGCCTATGAGCTGATGCGTGCCATGATCACCGCCGGCGCTGCGGGCGTTCACTTTGAGGACCAGCTGGCTTCGGTCAAGAAGTGTGGTCATATGGGTGGCAAGGTGCTGGTGCCGACCCAGGAAGCGGTGCAGAAGCTGACCGCGGCCCGTCTGGCCGCTGACGTCGCTGATGTGCCGACCATCGTGCTGGCGCGTACCGATGCCAATGCCGCTGACCTGCTGACCTCAGACAGA
>JAJZHK010000053.1 GCA_021804565.1 Pseudomonadota bacterium
AAGCCGCCAGCAGCGGCTGCACCCTGGAGCCCGGGCTGATGGCCAGTACGCGCCGATAAAACCAGGCGTTGATCAACGCCAGCCCGAGCAACAGAAGCGGCACAAAGTAGTTGCGTCGCTGACGACGCAGCCACAGCGGCCGCGCCACGGCGATGGCGACCACCGGCAAAAAACTCATATCGACCCACATCGCATACGGCAAAGACCCCATGAGCAGCGCCAGCCGTCCTAGCACCCAGAGCAATGCGATCAGGGCCAGCGGCAGCCCTGTGGGTGTCGGCTGGCCGGTCCAGTTGCGTACCGCGGTGAATAGAAAGCCTGTGATGACCGCGACGATGAAGCCAAAAATCATTTCATGGGCATGCCAAAGCGGCAGCGGCAGGGCTGTCGGCAGATGCAGCTGTCCGCTATAGCCGAGTAGCCAAAACGGCACTGCAAATGCCGCAAAAGCTGCTGCCAGCAGGTAAAAAGGGCGAAACCCCAGGCGCCATAAAGGCCGGGTTGTCAGGGCCGGGTTTTGCGGATCACGAAGGGGGATCAAAGTGCTTTTCATGGGCGGACAGGCTCTTGCGCACAGGCATAACATACACCTGAAATGAAAGATTGTATCATAACAGGCTATGCACGACGGAACAGCCTATCCACCACCTGGACAGCGGTGTGATACCGTCCTTCAGGAATGAGGCATGGCGCGTCTTCACTAGACTTGGGTTTGCCCACTCAAGAGAACGAGGATAAGGACGATGGGCCATGACAGCGCTGCTTGAGCCGATGGGCGCCGAGAAATGACGCTTTTGCTGCTCACCGGCTGATGCAGCTGAAGGTCGAAGCACTGACCGGGGCTAGCCTCGGTGCGCGACACCTGACAGCGGTGGCAGGCAAGCGATGGTTGCCATAGACTCCCGCCACAGTGAGTCCCTGGTCTGCGATCATTGGAGCCACTTCGGCCTTGTAAATCGGCTCGAATGTCCGGCGATTCTTCATGATCTACTCCTCGTGGGTGCTGATTACCCACCCATCAAGGTGTCCGAAGAAATGAGGCCACCACACACCTTGAGCGCGGACTCACGCTGTGGGTTTAAGGCGACCCGTTTCGGGTTGGTCCGGATGTCTTGCCTTGGGCCTCCGGTCAGGAGGCATGGCCGCTTGCCTCTATGTCAGCAATTGCGCACGCTCTCCCTGCTCCGATAGCAGCTTGACCGCCTGTCTGTCAAACGATACGAAGGTTTCACCGCCCAGCCATTTGCCTTCATACGCCATGATGCCGTCGGCGAAGTCGCCCCCGGCATCCAACATGGCCAGCCCCGCTTCTACGGCGGGTCGGTTCATGACGACATTGCCAGCATTGAGCAAGGCCCGGACGGCGCTTAGAATGTCCTCCCTTGGCAGCTTGGCGCCCCTTCGCAATATCCAGACCAACTCGCACAACGATGGGAGCGACACGGCGATAAGTGTCGCGCTCAAGAGCATTTCCCTTGCCGAACGGCATTGCGCGGCATCGTCTTGCAGGACGGCTCGGACCAGCACGTTGGTGTCAGCGGTGATCTTCATTTATCGTTCTGCTGCCCAGCCCAGCCTGCTGCCGCGATCTCGTTCATGTCCTCAATCGTCAGTGGCTTCTTCAGCTTCACCTTGCCGTCCAGGGCATGGAAAAAACCATCCATCGTACCTGTTGGTTGCGCTGCCCGTATCCGCAGCTCGCCGCCCGGCAGTTTTTCAAACTCAATCCGCTCTCCTGGCTCAACACCCAGGTGCTGGAGAAGGTCACGCTTGAGCGTAACCTGACCCTTCACTGTCACAGCAAGCGATGCCATTGGCGTCCTCCTGACTTTCAGTCAAATTGTAAGGTGTTTTTACATTACCTACAAGAGCACACCCTTGGATCCAATGAAATTCGCTGGCGCATCAAGATCGTGTCTCGGAGGGGTGTCACAGAAAGAAGCCCTGGGGCATGGCGCGTCTTCGCTAGACTTGGGTTTGCCCACTCAACAGAGTGAGGATAAGAACGATGGGCCATGACATCATCGCCCTTCAGGCACTGCTTGAAAAGGGCTCCGACGCCGATGGGCGCCGGGAAATGACGCTTTTGCTACTCACCGGCTGCTGCAACTGGAGGTCGAAGCACCGAGCGGGGCTGCCCTCGGGAAGCGACAGCCTGGGGAAGACCAGCCCCCCCCCCGCCTTCAGTTCTTCAGGAAGCCTTGCAGCAGATGGGTCAACACGGTATAGAGACCCTGCTGCTGGTAGTCCTCGGTGCGCAGCCGCGAGCACAGGCCCTGCCACTCGGCCAAGCGATGCGTATCGAGATGCAGTCCGCCTCGGCGCAAAGCCTGCAAGATCAACTGGCGGCGTAGCATGCGCCAGGACTCCACGGTGGACTCCAGCGCCTGCGCCTGCCAGGTGTTGAGTATGACTTGTGCCTGCATCTTCGCCAGCAAAGGCTCCAGGCCCAGGGTCAACTCCAGCTGACGCTGGATCGACAGGACCTGATCCGCCTCGACGTGGGCCAGCTGGGTCAATTTGTTCAGCTCCAAAAGCTGAACCGCCTGCTCCAGGGACAGCATGGCGCGGGCCATCGATGGACTCTGCGCCCGCCAGAAGGCGAAGCGCTCGCTGACCCGGGTATCGGCAGCGATCAAGAGATCGAGCAGGGGCTCGGCCGGGATGGCTGCGGTGCTGATCTCGGCCTCCCCCATCATCCAAAGCACAGCGCGCCGGGCATAGTGCTGGGCTTGCCCGGCCCACAGCAGAGCCGCTTGAATCGGCGCACCATCGAGCAGATAGGTCCAGATCGGCTCCAGTGCAAAGCCTTGCCGCACGACGATGAAGGCACGTGCTTGCTGGGTCAATTGAACGTCGCGCTTTTGCCGTAACCTTTGCAGGCTGGTGATGCCCAGCTTGTGCACCCAGTCATTGGCCAGCTCGGTCGCCACCAAGGCATGGCGCAGGGGGTGCTGCAAAAGCGCCTCGCCATACTGCTCATGGAGTGCGGCAGGAAAGGCGCGTATCAGCTCATGCCGGCAGACCTCGTCATCGGCCAGCTTGAGCTCGGCCAAAGACGACTTCAGGCTGTTTTTGGCATAGGCCAAAAGCAGCGCCAGCTCCGGACGCGTCAGCCATTGCTCTTGCTGCAGGCGCTTCTGCCACTGGCGCTGATCAGGCAGGGCTTCGATCTGCCGATCCAGGCCGGCATACTGCTCCAGATGACTGATAAAATCAAAAAACTCATGATGACGCGCGGCCTGCTGTTGCGCCGCGAGCGCCAGCAAAAAGGCCTGGATTTGATTATCCGCCAACACCCGTGCCGCCACCTGATCCTGCCAGGAGGCCAGCAGGGCATTGCGTTCGGCCATCTGCAGGCGGCCCGAACGCAGCGATTCCTGTAAAAAGAGTTTGATATTGACTTCGCGGTCTGAGCAATCGACACCCGCCGAATTGTCGATAAAGTCGGTATGGCAAAGGCCACCGGCCAAGGCAAATTCGACACGGGCCGCCTGCGTCAGGCCCAGGTTGCCGCCTTCACAGATGATGCGGGCACGCAGGTCACAGGCATTGGCGCGTACGGCGTCATTGGCAGGATCGCCGACCTCGGCGTGGTGCTCCGTGGAAGCTTTGACATAGGTGCCGATACCACCGTTCCAGATGACGTCGACCTGACTGCACAACAGCGCCCGCACCAGTTCATCGGCGCTCATCAGCGCCTGTTCCAGCCCCAGGGCGGCGCAAGCTTGCGGACTCAACTGCAAGGACTTGTCCTGGCGGGCATAGATGGCTCCCCCTGGTGACAGGCAAGAGCTTTGATAATCATTCCAGTTTGATCGCGGCAAAGCGAAGAGTCTTTGTCTTTCCTGCAAGGCCTGCGGACCGGGTGTCGGATCGATAAAGATGTAGGCGTGATTGAAAGCCGCCAGAAGCTGCATGTGCGGATCCAGCAGCATGCCATTACCGAAGACATCACCCGACATGTCACCTATGCCCAAACAGGTATAGCTTTGTCCCTGACGCCCGAGCGTGAGCAGATGACGCTGCAACGACAGCATCGCGCCACGCGCGGTGATGCCTAGCTTTTTGTGGTCATAGCCGTGCTCACCACCTGAAGCAAAAGCATCACCCAGCCAGAATTGACGGGCCAGGCTCAAGGCGTTGGCTCGGTCCGAGTAAGCGGCCGTCCCTTTATCGGCGGCCACCACCAGGTAGGGGTCCGCATCATCGTGGCAATATACCTGCTGGGGATGCTTGATCTCGCCCTGCTCCACGCTGTCGGTGAGGTCCAGCAAGGCCGTGATGAAATCATCGTAGGCTTGCGTGCCGGCCTGCAGGCGCTCGCCAGCATCGTCGATCTGGCGGCGCAAGACGTAACCACCTTTGGCCCCAACCGGGACGATCAAGGCATTTTTGACCTGCTGGGCCTTCACCAGACCGAGCACTTCGGTACGATAGTCATCGCGACGATCCGACCAGCGTATGCCGCCTCGGGCGAGCGGCCCAAAGCGCATGTGCACACCCTCAAAATCGAGCCCATGCACAAAAATCTCGACCCATGGCCGTGGCCGTGGCCAGAGATAGCCCTGACAGGACAGTTTGAAACTGACCCTGTTCGTATCGATACGGGTGCGCAAGGTCGCAGCGATCAACGCCGCCACGGCACGCAAGATACTGTCTTCATGCAAGGTGTGCACCTGTGCCAGGGCCTGCTGCCATGGCCCAGCAGGATCAAGGCGCTGACCCTGCATGCGCTGCTGGTACATCTGCCATAGCAGCCGGCTCAGCCCGGGATAGCGGAGCAGGCAGGTGGCCAGGCCGGCCTGGGTGTAAGGCTGCCGGATCTGCTGCATATAGGCGGCATAAGCGCGCAAGACGCGCACCGCCTCACCCGGCAAGCCCACCGCGAGTATCAGTCGATTGAAGTCATCGACCCAGGCCTTGTGCTGCCAGCAGTCACTGAGCAGACGCACCACCTCCGGCATGTCTGAGGCCTCTGGGTGGCGTGGCCACTGCACTTGCAGTTCATGAAGGTAGGCCCCACCCTCGCCCGGGCCCAGGGCGTAACTGCACTCGGAGATCACCTGCAGGCCCAGACTTTCCAGGGCCGGCAGCATGGTCGACAGCCAGAGGGGCTGGGCCTCGCGCAAAACACTGATACGCACTTGCCGCGCTTCGGCATCACGGATCTGCGCCCGTACCGGCAGTGCATCACCGAGCTTGAGTGCATCCCAGAGCCGGGCATCGGCAGCCGCCTCTTCGGGGCTGTGCTGGGCACGATAGTCGTCGTTGAAGACCTGCATCCAGTGATGCCGGTTGAGCAGATCCGGATCAGCTGACAGGAGGCTGAGCAGCTTGCTCATGAAGCGCAGGCCCAGGGCTTGCCAGTCCTGCTCCAGTTTTTGGCGCGTGGATGCCTCAAGCAGACGCCCGCTAACGATCACATAGTCCAGTCTGACCCATAAAAACTCAGACACCAGGGTTGTACAAAGCACCTCTTGGGCCGCCAGCGCTTGTTGCAGGAGGCATGCATACTCCTGCCCCATCGGCACGTCATGCTGGTCTTTGGGCAAAAAAATGGAGACATACTGCAAGCGGGATGGTGGGGTGCTCCACCAGACGAAACGTACACGTCGTCGCTGCTGGCGATTGACCAACTGCCGCAAATAGGGAACCAGCTCTTGCAGTTGTGCCAGGAACAGGCGCTCACGCGGCAAACAGCGCAAGGTTCTATCCAGATTACGCGCATCAGCGCTCAAAGGATGATAGCCGCACCGATCACGCAGTTGCAGGAGGGCTTCCCGCATGACCGGTATGGTACCCGGGTTCATCTGTCGCATGCGTGAGGTATAAAGCCCGAGCAGTCGCCATTCACACCAGACCTCACCCTGATCACCGCGGCAACGTATGATGATGACGTCACAAAACTCGGCATGATTGATGGGCGAACGGTGCGCGATCTGGGCAAAACCTAGCGAGGCATGCAAAAACTGTCCTGGCGTCGACCATAGCTCGTCACGGACCGACTCCGGGCAGACGAGCAGATAGCCCAGGCGCTGTTCTTGAGCGCCACGACGCTCCATGCCGAGCAAGAGCATATTGTCTTGCAAGAGCCAGCTGATCAGGGCGTAAAACTCCAGATGGGCCTCGCGCTCCTGCCCCCCTTCGACACGGCGCAAGGCTTCCATGGACTCGCGCAGAAGGGCTTCTCGCATCGCGGCAAAATCCGCAACGCAGCGCTGCAAGGCCATCAGGGCCTCACGCAGGGTCTGCTCAAGCCGGGTCAAGGCCGCCGCGTCCTGCTGTTCGATCTGCAGGTGCAGCGCCACCCGATAGCGTCCCTGCAGATCATCACTCAGCGGCTGATCAACGACCAGCAGGGGTGGCAGACCCGCCGCACGCAGATGAAGTTTGAGGGTATTGAGCAGAAAGGGCGTTTCTTCGCCATAAAGATCGATGCAGGTTCGCGTCGCACTCTGCCGCAGGTGCAGATGCAGGCCTTGGCCCTGTTCTTGCGCACCGAGCACAAACACGTACAAGGCCATGATGTCTTCAGCGAGGTCTTCAGGGCGGATCTTTTCCAGCTCCTGCTCCATCAGGGCATCGAAAAAACGGCTGGCAAAGGCCTGCGCCTCGGCATCGAGATGCCAGGACCGGCGCGCCAGTTCAGCGAAAAGGCGCTCGCGATCATGGGGCCAGGGGGAAGTTGTCACGTCCATGCTGCAAGCTCCCCCCTGAGTTTACTGACCCGCCCCAGGGTTACGGTAGGGCGTGAGGAAATGGGCCAGGGCAGGCAGCAGCACCAGGGCCCCCAACATATTCCAAAGAAACATGAAGGTCAGCAGCAAGCCCATATCAGCCTGGAACTTGATCGGAGAAAAGACCCAGGTCAGCACGCCTATGGCCAGGGTCATGCCGGTAAAACTGACCGCGCGGCCGGTGCTGGCCACCGTCGCTTCATAGGCGGCATCGAGCTTCATACCCTGCTTGAGATAGCTCTCCAGACGGGCATAGATATAAATGCCGTAATCGACCCCTATCCCGACACCGAGCGCGATCACCGGCAAGGTGGCCACCTTGACACCAATGCCCAGCACCGTCATCAAGGCTTCGCAGAGCATCGAGGTCAACACCAGGGGTACGACGATACAGACCACCGGACGCCAGCTACGAAAGGCGATGAAGCTGAGCACGATGACGACGCCGTACACCAGCCCGAGCATCGGATTTTTGGAAGCGGCGATGACATCGTTCGATGCCGCCTCTATACCAGCATTGCCGGAAGCCAGCAGAATCTGGACATCATCACGCTGGTACTGGCGGCGAAAGGCTTTGACGGCATCGGTCACCCGGGTCAAGGTCTGGGCCTTGTGATCGCTGAGGAAAACAAAAACCGGCACAAGGTCACAATCGGCGGAGTACAGGTCCGACAACTGACTGGTGGCATCATTGAGCACCCGGTCATCAGCGACGATGGTCGACCAGCGCGGATTGCTTTCATTGAAACCGACCAGCACACGTTTGGTCCCGGTCACCAGCGACTTGGCCGACTGAACACCCGGCACATTGTCGAGGTACCACTGCAGCCTGTCGATGGTCTCCAGGGTGACAAAGCTGGTGCACTGCTGCGCCGGGGTCTTGATCATCACCACCAGCACGTCGGCGGAAATTGAATAGTGCTGGCTGATATAGCTGTCGTCCAGGTTGTAGCGGGAGTTGGCCTTGAGCTCAGGGGCGCCACGATCCAAGTCACCAATTTTCAGACCATGACCGACGATGACGGCAGCGACCAGCATGAGCAGCGACAGCAAAATCGCCGTCAGCGCCTGTGGGCGGCGTGTCATATGCGCCAGCCAGCCCCATAGACCTGTCGCACTCAGCTTGGCGTGTGCCCGCGCGATAGCGCGCGGGCTGATGCGAAAATACGACATCAGCACGGGCAAGAGGACGAAGGACGTCAAAAAGATCAGGGTCACCCCTATCGCCGCCGATATGGCCAGGCTCTGGATGACCTGAATCCGTATCATGAGCAGGGTAAGAAAGCCCAAGGCTTCCATGGCCAGGCCCAAAGCTCCGGCCTTGATGAGGGCGCGAAAAGCATGTCTGGCGGCTTGCTCGGAGTCAGCGTCACCTTCGGTGTACTGCACCGCCACCATGTTCACCACCTGAACACTATGGCTGACCGCGATGGCGAAGACCAGGAAGGGAACCAGCATCGAGTAAGGATCAAGGCCAAAGCCATGTATCCCGGCCAGACCCAGCAAGCCCATGACGCCCTGCTGCCAGACCACCGTGATCAAGGCACAAAAGATCACCGTCAGTGCGCTGACGATGTCGCCAAAATCCCAGAGCAGCAGGAGAAAGGTCAGGCCCAGCGCCACCAGGAAGAAAATGGCGATCTGCTGGCCACCATCGATGAGGTCACCGATGATCTTGACGACGCCATTGATATGAAGCTCGTAGGGTCCCTGTCCGTACTGCGCTTGCAAGGCATCCAGCTGGTGCGAGATATCCCGATAATTGAACAGTCCCTCAATCAGCGGCGCCACGATCATCGTCGACCGAAAATCATCGGCGACGAGCATGCCCACCTGACCGGAGCGCAGGACATTGCTCTTGAGCTTGTCAAGGCTGTCGGCGCTGCCATCGTAGCTGTTGGGAATGACCTCGCCGCCGACGAAACCGTCTTTGGTCACGTCGATCCAGCGTACATTGGGGGTCCACAGCGACTTCATCTTCGACTTGTCGACACCAGGCAGGCTGGCGACGCTATCGCTGAGCTGCTTGAGTGCCTGCAGATAGTGAGGATCGAAGATGTCACCGCGCTGACCGGGTTTGAGGGCGAGCACGATATGGACATCGTTGCCTAAACCCAGCTCATCCTTAAAGCGCATCAGATTGCGGATGTACTCATGGTTTTGCGGCACCATGCGACTAAAACCGGTGTCCAGACGCAGCTGGGAGATACCAAAGATCATCACCAGCGAGATCAGGGCAAAAATGGCGATCAACAAGCCGCGTCCGGCAAAGATGGCTCGCTCAAAGCGGGAGGGGGATGGGTTCATCGTCAAGGTCTCCGGGGCGCTTGGACTTAAGGCTTAAGATGGATCGTGTGCAGGCCATTCTCGCCTACAGCGATCCAGTCCTTGCCAGGCTCTGGCTGCACGGCCAGGAGATGATCGCGGTTGGCCAGCGTCATTTTATGAAAGCTGTTACCGTGATCCTGGCTGATCAAGACCGTACCGGCGTTGCCGACGATCACCACCTGACCATCACTGCGACCCGCTATACCGAGCAAACCACTGTTGGTCGTACTGGCCAGCGCTGTCCAGGTCTGCCCCTCATCGACACTGCGATAGAGTCCGCCACTGAGTCCGGCGGCATAGAGCTCATGCGCGGCCGGCTCAGCCACGGCAAACAAGGAGGCATCCGTCGGTGAGTTGAGTTTGACCCACTGGTGACCGGCGTCATCGGAGCGAAAGATCTGGCCCTTCTCGCCGACCACAAAAACGCTCTGTCCTGAGCCGCAGATGGCATTGAGATGCCAGCCATCCGGATCCGGAAAACTGGCATCCATGTCCATCCAGGTCTTGCCACCATCATCGGTGCGCAAGACATAGCCATAGGCCCCGATGGCCAGACCGCTTTGGGCATCATGGAACCAGACGCCCAGCAAAGGCGTGCCCTTGTGCTTGCCCGCTGGATCGGCGCGATGCTGTAAGTGCCAGCTCTGCCCGCCATCGGCGCTGGCGACGATCACCCCATCATGGCCAACTGCCCAGGCATGCTGCGCGTCGACAAAGACCACCGAGGTCAGCAAGACCGAGCTTGGCGATGGCACCTGCTGCCAGTGCGCCCCCCGATCGACCGAGCGCAGAATGACCCCATGCTCGCCGACCGCCAGCAGGGTCGAGCCGGACTGGGCGATGCCCTCTAGCAAGGCATGCTCTGCCATACGCGTCATCAGGGCTGGGGTGGCTGCCGGGGACAGATCAGGCGCCGCACCCGCGGCAAGGCTCAGGGCGAGTGTCACAGCCAGGCTCAAGCAGCGATTATTAAAAACTGTGGGCATCATCTTATAACTCCCGTGATGCTGGATAGGCTGGGGGTGGCCCTCACCTCCCCCTGTGGATCGCAGGCCAGCCCCTCGGGCCGGCCCTTATCTACGCCGGTTTAGCGTATGCCGCGACGGCGCAAGGCCTGGGGTGAAAAATACTCATCAGGCGGTGCCGGCTTGGTCGCGTCGAACTCCGTCGGCTCTTCGTTGGTCAGACCCATCACGTGATAACGATGCGCTTGCAGGTCGAAGAAGGCATCAAGCGTCGACCACATCATCGGCACTTCCCAGTACTCTTTGGGGAATGCCAGGCTGACGCGCCACAGCGCCCCGCGGTTGTCGTACTGATCTGCGGCAACGATTTGCCAGCTGTCCTCATCGATATAGAAGCGACGCTTGGAGTAAATATGGCGCTTGCCCGGGCGCAAAGTCCCCTCGATGATCCAGACACGGTGCATTTCCCAGCGCTGGGGCTTGGGATTGAGCACATCGCGAGTCAGCAGATCGCGGTATTTGATCGTCGGCGAGCTGAGCTGGTAGTCATTGTAGGGGATCAGCATCTCTTTTTTGCCGATCAAATTCCAGTCATAGCGATCGGGAGCACCGTTGAATATATCGGTGTCATCGGCCGTACGCAGACCGTCGGCATCGGCAATCGGCGTGTCATAAGACAGATTGGGGGCCTGACGTACGCGTCTTTGACCGGCGTTATAGCCCCAGGCCTCACGCGGCTCGGCGCGCTGGTCTAAAGTCTCACGAACAAGAACCGCTCCCCCGGCCAAGCGCGGCGGCGCCAGCTGCACCGACATGAAGTAGAACAAGACATTGTTCAATTCGGCCAGGGTCTTGATCTTGGGGTCGTAATACTTGAAGTAAAGCTCCTGGTCATTGGTCGCCAGTGAGTAGGACCCATTACGCTGAACCGCAGCTTCCGAAGCACGCCGTATCACGTAGACACCGCGGAAACGGGTGATATGGTTCCACAGGATCTGCAAAGCCTTGTCCTTGCTCGATCCACTGGGGACAGGAAAAGGTGTGCCACCGACACAACCATCCATGGCCCAGCCACGCAGATGCGCCGTCGTCGCACAGCGCTTGGTGTTCTCAGCGACGCGCTCAGGCACCGCCAGGGTGCGATGTGAAGGATAGACGTTCAGGTAGAAAGACTGCGGGTAGGTCTTGAGCAGGTCCTGCACCCCAAGCGGCAGGTACTGTGCGTACTGGGCCATATTGGAGGCATTGACCACCAGCAAGGGGCGCTCACCGGCAAAAGGATCCGGATGGTGCTGCGGCGGACGATAGTTGCGCGGCGCCTGTGCCGCCGTCAATCCCCCGGTCCACTCAGGAATGGCCTGCCATCCCGACTTGCCATTACCTGCCTTTTCGCCGCCCAGCGGCGTCAGGCTTTGCCCTAGATCCGCAGCACTGACGGCATAAGCCGCCAGAGGTGCTGCAAGAGCGCTACACACCAGTGCCCCGGCGGCCAGATACTTCAGTCTCATCTCATCCTCTCCTCAGGAACATCCATTGCAGGACCCCTGACCGACAGTTCAGCCGGCCCTGCAGCATGATCATCATAGTTTAGAAGGTATATTTGAGAACCAGTGTTAAACTATTGAGCTGATCCATCAAGTTGGCAGGACCCCCTCCCCAGAAAGCATTGTAGGCCACATCCACCTCCCACGCCTGATTGTAGATGGTATTCACCCCGATCATGGCTGACTTGCGTCCCTGCATGAAGGGGCCCGTATAGTCCGAGTTACCCTGCACATCCTGGCCAAAGTGCAGCTGTGGCGACATGTTGACCGAAGGGAAGACGTCGTCATAGGTCATCGACATGGCCAGCCGGTAGCCCCAGGAGGTGGGGGTCATGTAGTCACCCAGAGCGCCTTCAGAAGCATTCAAGTAAGAGGTCGGCGTCAGACTCAAAGGATTGATGGTGTTGGGCACCATGGTGTTGAGCAAGGCCTTGGTCGATGCATAGTGCTGGGAGCGGTCATAATTGGCGTAGTGCACCCCGCCCAGCTCGACGATCGCCATGGCGCCGTCGGAGTGCCACAGGCTGTTCATATTGAACACCGCCGACAGATCCGCCGTGTACTCTTCGACTTGCGCCCAATCCTGGATGGTCTGTTGCGGCCCTACGCTCATACCCTGCATGCTGCCAGCCAGGTTGGCCGTACCGCCATTGGCTAACACCTGCGCCCAGGCCGCATTTTCAGCGACAAGGTTGTCACCCAATTCGCGCAATACCGGCAGATTGGGACGATAGGAGAGCTCGCCCGCCAGCGAGACCCCTTGGACATTGGTCGAAAAGCTGGTCCCGAAAAGATGGATATTATTCGGATAGACCATGTTGTAGGTCGTGGTGTCGACGGCGTTCATGGCATTGATACCGGCCACGGTGGTCGCCGCGCTGACGCCATTGCAGTTGGCACCGCAGGCCGCTGATGCAGCGCCGAGCAGGCCGAGTACCGAGCTTTGCGCTCCCGTGGGGTGCGCCATATAGGACTTCTCGGCAGCGGTAACCTGCGAGGTCACTTGCTGGGCCAGCTGCTGGCTAATCCCCAGCTCTTGCATCAAGGCATTTTGCGCCGCCAGCGCCACCTGCGCATTTTGCGCCGTACCAAAGGCCTGACCCGTGGTGAACTGGGCCACCGGCAGATGGCTGCTGTAATTTTCAGCATAGAGGGCGTACTCAAAGCCGTCATAAGGCGTGATACGCAAAGCCAGGCCGTACTGGTCGTGCAGATTGGTCGGCACATCGCCGGTCCATTTATTGGTCAACACCGTCGATGGATTGCCATACACCGCGGCGTTGTAGGCCTGCGCCAACTGTGCCGGGGTCAGCTGGCCCGGCTGGATCTGACCCGGCGTCAAGCGCGGTGCAGCGGTCATATCCACCAGGATGCGTTCGGCGCCGTAGCCGCCAAAAGAGTTATTCACGGAGTAATTGGTGCCCATGCCGGGGGCTTCCGAGAAGTGCCAGCCGAACTCGCCATAACCTTCCAGAGAGTAGTAGTCATTGAGGCCCAGGTTGAAATAGACCATGGGCAAAGGCAGCATGACATCCTTGAGCTGTGTGCCCGGCATCTCCAGCGCTGCCAGCGACAGCGGGTTGGCGTTACTGATCCCGCCAGGAATGAAAAGCGCTTCACCCCAGTTGACCACCTGATAACCCAGGCGCACGTTCAAAGGCATGTCCATGGGGTTGAAGTTGCCCCAGAGGTAAGCGTCATAGCCGCGAATACGGCGACCATCGAACTCACGGGAGGCTTGTGGAAATCCGCAGGCCGACAGTTGTGCCGCCGGCGTGATCTGCGCATTACAGCCGGCCGCCGACTGATAGAAGGTGCCCGGCCCCTGCGGCTTGTTGTCCATGATGCTGGCATCATAAAAGGCGAGGCCACTGAACTCGGCGCCAAAACGGTTCTTGTACTTGAGGGAGAGGTCCTCATTGATCATGTAGACCTGGGTGAACGGGGTGCTGGTGTTATCAAAACTGCTCAGCCCCTGATCCTTGTTCAGACCGGTGAGAGGCATGGTCTGCAACACATTAGCCGGCTGTTCCATACGCCAGCCGGTACCGTAAGAGAGGCTCGTGGTCGAATCAACGGACCAGTCTTCATTGAAATCAAAATGGGTCGCCCATACCGCCTGCGACAGTACCGATACCGACAGGACCCAAACTTGAGGTCGGCGCGATCGACGAGCGGGCCTGGTAGGCAAAAATGAGGACATGCGAGCACTCCCTGGTCTATGTTTATTATGGATGCCAAGAACGCCGTCATGACCCGGACGACGAACTGTCGTTGTCCGAACAGAAGACGTCGGACAAGGTTAGCCTAGTCGAGAATAAAGAAAAAATATAATTTAGGCCTATTGCATCGGTCGCTGACGCGTTAGGCCAAAAAATGAACGCCCTTCGAGGCCGGACCACCTCGTCAAGACAAAGACGTCAATATATTGGCGCGCATTTCCTGAACCTCGCTGGAGAGACGATCAAGCTCAGGTCGGGCCAGATGCTGGCGGGCACAAGCGCGCAGCACCGGTGACATCGACGAGACCGCGGCCAATGCCCCCATCAAGCGCGCGGCCAGCTGCGGATTGAGTCGATCGATACGCGCCAAAGCCTGCAGATACATCGTGTAAGCACGGCCATCCGGCTGATGCAGGATGTCCATGCGTTGCAGCGCCCAGGTCATCAGCACGCTACGCACACGATTCGGGTGCGCCCAGTCAAAGCCGGGCTCGGCAAGCAGGGCGGCGATAGCGTCAGGATCCGCCGGGGCGGCACGTACGCGCTCGGCGTAGGCCATGTCGATCACCAAAGGATGCGCCGCATAACGACGACAAAAGTCGGCCACAGCCTGGCCTGCCGCCACCCCGCCGCCTTGCAGCAAG
>JAJZHK010000054.1 GCA_021804565.1 Pseudomonadota bacterium
GCCGGCGGCTGCGTCTGGGCGGACGGCGCCAAGGCACCGGCAGGCAGCGAGGTGAGATCCACCCTGGTGGCCGGTAGCACCGCCGTGCTGGTCACCGTGCCGGGGGCAATCGCCACGGTCGCCGCGAGTGTCAGGGGCGGTAGCGGTGCTCCAACGCTTTCGATCTGGCTCATGGTCATGTTCTCCGGTCCTATCGCCAGGACTTTGGAAAAAGTCGGGAGGCGAACTTCCGCCTCCCTTTTCTTAGCGACCCCGGTGCAGCAAACTTTAGAACTATTTTCTTAATTTTTTTAGCGTAGCAGACTGAGGACCTGCTGGCTTTGCGCATTGGCCTGGGCCAAAACGGCGATGCCGGCCTGTTGCAGCACCTGGGCGCGCGACATATTCGCCGACTCCTTGGCAAAGTCAGCGCCGGTGATCGTCGTGTACGCCGAGGTCAGATTGGTCTGCTGTGATTGCAGATTGGAGACGGTGGCCGACATGCGGTTCTGGAAAGCCCCGATATTGGCGCGGATCTGGTTGATCGTGGTCAGGGCGTTGTCGACCGCGGTCAAAGCCAGATTGGCCCCGGAGACGGTCGAGATATCCACCTGCGACAGGAAGGTGCCGCTGGTGATGCCGCCGTAGGACCCTGGCAGCATGCCGGCATTTTTCTCGATATTGCCGGTGGTACTGCCGATGCTGATGCTGCCGGCCGAGTTCAGGGTGTAGGAGCCGGCGGTGGTGATCTGCGTTGCTGAACCGGCGGTCGCGCTGAGATAGGTGGCAGCGATCCCCAAAGAGGTGCTCGGGGTGGTCAGGTTGCCGGTCCAGTACATGCTGATATTGCGTCCATCGGCGGCACTCAGCTTGATGTTGGAGCCGTCGTTGCTGGCGACGACACCGGTACGCCCGGAGATGGCGTTGATGGCATTGGTTTCATTGGTCAGATCGGTCGAGGTGATCCCGGTCATGGTCAATGCCGTGGTCGCCACCCCGTTGATGGTCAAGGTGGCGGATTTGCCCGCGTCGGCGCTGCTGTTGAAGGCGCTGCCCTGGATCAGGTTGTCATTGACGGTGGCGGTGACGCCGGTCTGTGAGGTCGACTGATTGATGGCATAAGCGATGGCGATGGCGCTGTCGGCCTGTTTGGCGTAAGACAGCTGGTCATTGACGGCATTGCTGGCCTGGATGGAGACGCCATTGATGACCATGTCCCCCGAGGCCATACCGGTCAGGGTCGTGACATTGCCAAGGCTGGAGGAAGAGACCGTCGCCTGGCTGGAATTGTAGGTGCCTGCCTGCAGTCCGGAGTTGGCCAGGGTGCCTGTGCCTTGCTGAATCTTGATCGAGCCACCGCTGGTGGTGGTCAAGGTGTAGCCCCCGGAGAAGGTGCCGGTGGTGGACAGGCCGGTGCTGCTTGGTGAGATGACGCCGGCCCCGGCTGTCGGGAAGTCGACGGTGACATTGCGGCCATCTTTGGCGGTGAGGGTGATGCCCGTGCTGTCGCTGCCGGTGTTGGTGGCGACGACGCCGGTTTGCCCTTCATAGGCATTGATGGCGGTGACGATGGCATTGCGGTTGGCGTCGTTGGTGAAGCTGGCGCTGGTCTGCAGGCTGATGCCGATGCCGTTGATGAAGACGGTGCCGGTGGAGGTGGTGGCCGGGGTGCTCATGCTGCTGCCACCGACCACGTTGGCGTCGACCACGGCGGTGACACCGGTTTGTGAGCTCACCGAGTTGATGGCGGCCGCTTTGGCGATGGCGCTGGTGGCGGTCGAAGCGTTGGCGGTGATGGTGCCGCCGGCATCGGTGCCGGAAAACGAGGCCGTGTCCGAGGTCGACAGGGATTGTGGGATGATGACGCCGTTGATCACCAGGTCGCCTGCCGAAATCGCCGTCAGCACGGTATTGGGGGTGGTGCCGGCGCCGTACTGGCCTTGAGCACTGACGCCGGTTCCCTGACCTGCGCCGAGGGAAGCGGTCTGGACATTGGCGATGCTCAGATTGATGGTCTGCCCGGCATTGGCGCCGATCTGGAACTGTGAGGCAAAGCCACCGTTGAGCAGGTTGACGCCATTGTAGTTGCTGGTGGAGGCGGTGTTTTGGATGTCGGCGATCACCTGTTGCGCCTGAATATTCAAGGCCGCTCGATCGACCGCCGAGTTGGTGCCGTTGGCTGATTCAACCGCCAGATTGCGCAGGGTCTGCAGATCGTTGGTGATCGAGCCCAAGGCGCCATCAGCGATCTGGGCCAGGGAGCTGGCATTGTTGGCGTTCTGGATGGCTACGCCATCACCGCCGGATTGCGAGTTCAGTCCCGTGGCGATGGCCAAGCCCGCAGCATCGTCCGCTGCGCTATTGATGCGCAAACCGGACGAGAGACGCTGCATGGCGGTCGCTAGGGAAGACTGATTGGCAGCCAGATTGGTCTGGACTGTCAATGAGTTCATGTTGTTGCTGATGACCAGGGACATGAGGTATCTCCATGAAGCCTACGGGCTTGATTGTGTCAGTCCATGCCAAGCAGAAAGCGTTCCAACTTTTCCATGTTCTTTGAAAAATTCTCTTATCTATTTGAAATAGATCGGATAATTTTTTTTGAAAAGATGCGGGCAGGGGCGATCATGGAGCGGCAATAGGCGACGGAAATACGGCAGGCTCTTGCCGAAGGGCGGCAAAATTCAGGCAAAGGTCAAAATTTAGACAGAAAAAACCCCGCGCGAGGCGGGGCTTCTTCCGGAACGGACGCTGCGATCAGCGCAGGAGGGTGAGCACCTGCTGGCTTTGCGCATTGGCCTGGGACAGCACCGCGATACCGGCCTGCTGGATCACCTGGGCGCGTGACAGTTCAGCCGTGGTGGCGGCGAAGTCCGCACCGGTGATACCGGTTGATGCCGAGATCAGGTTGGTCTGTGTCGATTGCAGGTTGGTCACCGTCGCCGACATGCGGTTTTCGAAGGCGCCGATATTGGCGCGTATCGCGTTCACCGTGTTGAGGGCGTTGCCGATGGCGGTGATCGCCGCGTTGGCGCCGCTGACCGTGGAGATGTCAAGATTGCTCAAGGCCTCTCCTGAGGCGGTGCCGCCGTAGCTGCCTTCGGCAAGTCCGGCATTGGCCTGGCCGTTGAGCGTGTTGCTGCCCACCTTGATGGTGCTCCCCGAGGTCAGGGTGTAGGTGCCGTAGGTGGTGTTCATGTCACCGACGGTGGCATTGACGTTGGTGGTCATGCCGAGATCGGCGTTGGTGAGAGTCTGTGAAGCGGTTGACAGTGCCAGCGAGATGTTGCGCCCATCGGCTGCCGTCAGGTTGACACCGTTACCCGCGGCGTTCAGCGAGGCGGTGACACCGGTGCGACTGGCGATGTTATTGACCGCCGCGATGATGTTGTTGGCGGTGTTGGTGGCGGTGCTGCCGGTGGTGATGAGCGCTGTGTTGACGCCGTTGATCATCAGGGTGCCGGTATGACCGGAGGTCGAGCCGGCAGTGGTGCCCGAGATGGTGTTGGCGTTGACCGTGGCGGTGACGCCGGTGCTCGAGCTGACGGCATTGATGGCGGCAGCGATGGCGATCGAACTGCTGGCATTGTTCGAGTAGGAGAGGTTGTCCGAGGACGCCGTGGTGGCGCCGATGGCGACACTGTTGATGACCAGGTCACCGCTGGACAGTCCGGCGGCGGTGCCGGAGGCCGTCGAGGCACTGGTGGCCACCGCCAGGGTGGTCGAGGCGACGCTGGCCGTATTCGGCTGGTAGGTCCCTGCCTGCAGACCGGAGTCGCTCAAGGTGCCGGTGCCGCTGGCGATCGTGATGGCGCCACCGTTGTTGGAGCTCAGGTTGTAACTGCCGTAGGTGTTCACCTGGGTGGTCGAGGTGGCGGCCAGGCCTATACCGGTCAGGGCGGCCGTCAGTGTCGCCGCGCCGGCCACGACCGAGATGTTGCGGCCATCAGCGGCCGACAGGGTCACCCCGGTGGTGTCGCTGCCGGTGTCCGTGGCGGTGACGCCGGTTTGGCCGCTGACCGCGTTGATGGCGGACACTTCAGCCTGACGGGTCGCCGAGGTGTTGTTGGTCACGGTGGTCAAGGTGATGGCCACCCCGTTGAGGGTGAGCACCCCGGTGACCGAGGCACCACCGCCGGCCGTCATGGCGCTGCCCTGCGCGACGTTGGCATTCACCGAGGCGGTGACGCCGGTCTGCGAGCTCACCGCGTTGATGGCGGCGACCTTGGCGATGGCGCTGGAGCTGGCGTTGGTGTAGGAGGCGGTGTCGGAGCTGGCCAGCGAGGCACCGACGGCGACCCCGTTGATGACCAGGTCGCCGGCGGCGATGGCGGTGCTGCTGCCCTGGGCGGCGACACCGTTGCCCTGGCCGGAGCCGAGCACGGCGGTCTGCGAGTTGGCGATGCTCAGGCCGATGGTCTGACCGGCTGTCGCGCCGATCTGGAAGGCCGACTTGAAGCTGCCGTCGAGCAGATTGACCCCGTTGTAATTGGTGGTCGATGAGATATGCTGGATGTCAGCGATGAGGGCGCTGGCCTGGGTTTGCAGAGCCGCACGGTTGCTCGCCGAGTTGGTGCCGTTGGCGGACTCGACGGCGAGGGTGTTGAGGGTCTGCAGATCATTGGTGATGTTGGCCAGGGCGCCGTCGGCGATCTGAGCCAGCGAATTGGCGCTGTTGGCGTTCTGTATGGCCTGGCCGTCGCCGTTGGCTTGGGCATTGAGGTTGGTGGCGATGGCGAGACCGGCGGCGTCGTCAGCGGCGCTGTTGATGCGCAGGCCTGAAGACAGGCGTTGCATGGCAGTCGACAGCTGGCTCTGGTTGGCGCTCAGGTTGGTCTGAACCATCAGGGAGTTCAGGTTGTTGCTGATGATCAGTGACATGGTGTGTGCTCCTTGGGTTCTAAGGCAACGACGAGGCTTTCATGGGCTGCCGTGGTCGCTTACCCTAGCTAGCGTCCCCGCTGTCAAAAGCTTTAGGAAAATTTTTGCCGCCAGAGATTTGCCGCTTTTGCCGCTCAAGCTTGGGTGAGGTGGGTCGCTATAGTGGAAGGATGTGATCATCATCGAACGCGTAGAGGAGTCGATTTTATGAATGCCAGCCTTGCCATGAAGAGCTATCACCAAGTTCATGCCACCGGTATGGTCACCGATGCCAACCCGCATCGCCTGGTCCAGATGCTGATGCAGGGCGTGCTCGACGCCTTGAACAAGGCGCGTGGCTGCATGGAATACGACGACGTCGCTGGGCGTACCCACCAGATCAACCGTTCGGTGGAGATGATCTCTTATCTGCGCGAATGCCTGAACCTCAAAGACGGTGGCGAGGTGGCGGCGAATCTCAACCGTCTTTATGCCTATATGTTGCGTCGCCTGTTTGATGCCAACAGCCACCGTGACAAGGTGGCGCTCGACGAAGTCGAGTCGCTGATGCAGACGGTCAAGGAGGGCTGGGATGGTATCGCCGATGCCTGAAGCCTTGCAGCGCCTGCTCGGCGAACTGCGTGCCGCTTGCGGCGACGCTGATCTGGCGCGGCTGGAACGTATCGATGCTGAGCTGCGCGCATGGTTTGCGGTGCAGCCGCTCACGGCCGATCTTGCAAGCTGGGCGGAACAGGCGCATGAGGGCTATCGCCAGGGCATCGAGACCTTGGCTGCCCTGCGGGCGCAAAAGATGCAGCAGGGCTCCGGTCAGCTGAGTGCCATGCGCGCCTTCATCAAGGATGCCGGTCTGCGTCTCGGTGGCGGTGCGCTTTAAATCGCAATTTGTCCCCTTTTGTGCGCCAAGTATTTGACTGTTGGCGATCACCTGCTTAACTGAGGGCCACGATAGGTAGCCTTAGGTACAAGACGGTGTCGATGATGTCGCATGACTCCAAGGTGCTGTTGATCGAGGACGATGGGCAAAGGCGTCATGACCTGCGCGTCATCCTTGAGTTCATCGGTGAGGAGCTGGTGCTCGCCCCTTCCCAGGGGTGGCTGGAATCCTTGAGCGCAGAAGGCCATAAGCTGGGTGATTTCTTTGTTGCTTTTGTCGATGTATCCCCGCCAGAACGGGCGGTCGGTATCATCGAGGAGCTTGCGGTGTGGGACAAAACCTTGCCCATGCTGGTCCTGGGCGAGTCCTTGCCCGAGCCCAAACGCAGCGATGAAAAGTTCCGCCAGCAGATCATCGGGCGGGTCGATTACCCGCCCAGCCATGCCCAGTGGATCGATAGTCTGCGTCGGGCGCAGGTCTACAAGGATCAGTTGCAAAGCGATCCGACCCGCATCTACCGGCGCGATGCCGAGCTTTTTCGCTCTCTGGTCGGCGCCAGCCGTGCCGTCTGTGAAGTGCGCCGGCTGATGGCACAGGTGGCCGATAAAGACGTCACCGTTTTGATCCTGGGCGAATCAGGAACCGGCAAGGAGGTGGTGGCCCGTAACCTGCACTACCAGTCGACCCGCCGTGATGGTCCGTTTGTGCCGGTCAATTGCGGTGCGATTCCGCCAGAGCTGCTTGAAAGCGAGCTCTTCGGCCATGAAAAAGGCGCTTTTACCGGAGCGATCAGCACCCGCCCAGGGCGTTTTGAGCTGGCCCAGGGGGGCACACTCTTTCTCGATGAAATCGGTGACATGCCGCTGCACATGCAGGTCAAACTCTTGCGCGTTCTCCAGGAGCGCACCTTCGAGCGTGTTGGCGGCAGCAAAACCTTCAAAGCTGACGTTCGCATCATCGCAGCGACCCATCGCCAGCTCGAAGAGCTGATCCAGGAAGGGCGCTTTCGCGAAGACCTTTACTACCGGCTCAACGTTTTTCCCATCGAGATGCCGCCTTTGCGTGAGCGTACCGAGGATATCCCGCTGCTCATCAATGAACTCATTGAAAGGCTGGAGCGTGAAAAGCGAGGTTCCTTGCAGTTCTCCTCCAGCGCCATCATGTCCTTGACCCGCCACGAGTGGTTTGGCAATGTGCGGGAGCTGGCCAATCTGATCGAGCGGCTGGTCATCACCCATCCCTACGGGCTGGTCAACGCCCAGGATCTGCCCAAGCGCTATCGACATTTAGGCGATCAAGCCGAGGGTGTGGTGGCGGATGCCAGCGAGGAAACCGCGCCACCACGGCCGTCCATGCAACTGGCTCATGACCTGCCGGCGGCCAATTTGCCGGTCCATGGCCTCGACCTCAAAGACTACCTGGACAATCTGGAAAAAACCTTCATCACCCAGGCGCTCGATGACTGCAATGGCGTCGTCGCCCGTGCCGCCGAGAAACTGCGCATACGACGCACCACGCTGGTCGAGAAGATGCGCAAATACCAGATCCAGCGTACCGAGGGGACAAACCCATGAGACCGCCCCGGCGTCGCCAGGCTTCTCCCGGGGGGCGCGCACGCCTCAGCGAGCTGCAGGATGTTCTCGCTCTCTGCCAGCAGGGCGATGCTGCCCTGGCGGCCGGTGATCGTGCTTGGGCGCTGTCCTGCTATCGGCGTTCTTACGCCCTGTTTCAGGATCAGGCGCAGGTCCGGACCAATCTGATCATCCTGCTGCTCGAGTTCGGGGACGAGGCTGAAGCCCAGCGCATCCTGCACGGCTTTGACCAGCCCCCGGCGGAGGCCGCCCAAGCGCGCAATGCCTGGGGCGTCTATTTGCTCAAGCATCGGCGTCTGCACGAGGCTTTGCAGGTTTTGCAGCAGGCGCATGCGCTATGCCCCAACAGCGTCGACATCCTCAATAACCTCAGCAATGTCTGGGTGGCCCTGCAGGAGCATGGACAGGCTCTGCAGTGTATCGACCAGGCGCTGTCGCTGCAGCCTGGCGGCGCGGACCTGCACTACAACCGGGGTTTGATCTTGCAGGAGACCGGGCATTACGAGGCGGCGTTGGCGGCTTACAAAAACTGCTGGACGGCGCAGCCGGACTACCCCCTGGCCTATCTCAATGCCGCCAATATTTATGTGATGCATAGAAACTGGCCGCAGGCCGAACTTTATGCGGAGAAGGCGCTCAGGCTGGCGCCTGACACCCACTACCTGCAGGGAACCTGGCTGTTCACGCGGATGTTTCAGGCCAAGTGGGACGGCATGCTCGAGGCCATAGAGTCGATATTGGCCAAGGTGGATGCCGGTCAGAAGGCGACCATCCTGCTGCCTTTGCTGGCGATGCCGGCGACCGCGGCGCAGCAGACACAAGCCGCACGCATCTATGTCGAGGACCGCCGCCCTGGCCACCGGCCGTCGAGCTGGCCAAGCCGCCGGCCTGGGCGAGTACGTCTGGCTTACGTCTCCTCCGACTTTTGTCAGCACGCCGTCTCCTTGCTCAGCGCCAGCCTCTATGAACTGCATGACCGCCAGCAGTTTGAGGTGTTTCTCTATTCGACGCGCAACAGCCCCGACGACACCATGCAGCAACGCCTGCGGCGTGCCGCCGACCACTTTGTCGACATCAGCCTGTGCCGCGATGAGCAGGTCTGGGCTTTGGCGCGCGAGCACGATATCGACATCGCCATCGATCTCAACGGCCATACGGTCGGGGAGCGCACATCCTTGTTCGCCGGCGGTCTGGCGCCTGTGCAGGTCAACTACCTCGGTTATCCGGCCAGCATGGGCTCGCCCTACCACGACTACATCATCGCCGATCGCACGCTCATTCCGCCGGAGCGTTTGCAGGATTACAGCGAGCATGTGGTCTATTTGCCGCGCACCTTTCAGATCAATGACGATGCGCGACCGCTGCCGCAGGCGCGGACGCGTGCTGAGCTCGGCCTGCCCGAGGACGCCCTGCTGTTTTGTTCCTTCAACGGCGTCTACAAGATGAATCCGGTGATGTTTGCGCTGTGGATGCAAATTCTGAACGCCTGCCCTGGGTCTTTGCTCTGGCTGCTTGCCGATAGCACCGACGTGATGCAACGTCTCTGTGCTTACGCCGAGGCGCAGGGCGTCGACCCGCACCGCCTGCGCTTTGCCTACTCCATCGCTTATCCCGATCATCTGACCCGCTTGGCTTGTGCCGACATTGCTCTTGACAGCCTGCCCTTCAACGGCGGTACCACCAGCAGTGATGCACTGTGGTGTGGACTGCCGCTGGTGACCTGCCTGGGCGATACTTTCGCCGGCCGCATGGCGGCCAGTCTGCTCCATGCCGCTGAGCTGCCCATGCTGGTGGCTGCCGATCTGCAGGCCTATAAGGATATCGCCATCACCTTGGCGCATGAGCCTGAGTATCGTGCCACGATCAGGCAGCATTTGGCGCAAGCGCAGCTGCGCGAACGTGTTTTTGGCAGCCGGGCGCGTACCCGTGAACTCGAAGCGGCCTTTCTGGCGATGCACGAGCGGCGCCTGAGTGGGCAGGCCCTGAGCTCATTTGCCGTGCTTGAGCAGCCTGATACGACCCACCAAGATAGAGGTGTGATGTGAAAACCCGTCCCTTGCCCGCGCTCAGTCCGGCCCGCGCCGAGCTCATCTACAATTTTGATGGTCAGCAAAGCTGGGGTATACGTGATCCGGAACGCTTTTTTGCGCTGATCAATGAGGCCAAAACCCTGGTCGAGCCAGGCTACTACCTGGGTGATAATCTGTTTACCTGGGGGCGGAATAACTCGCTGCTCGACGATGAGCGTTTTCGTCAGGCCTGGTTCAGCAATGTGCAGAACTCGGCCGACCAGTCGATCGCCTGGCGGCGCTACCTGCTGGTCTGCGCGGCTTGCCATGTCTGGCCCATGGAGGGTGATTTCGTCGAGTGTGGCGTCTATTTGGGCAGCGGTATCAAGACGGTCATCGATTATTGGGGTCAGGAGAACTTTGACCGCCGTTTCTGGGGCTACGATGTCTTTGACTACAATCCCCAGGGGCATGTTTTTGCCGGTCAGGAGTCTGGGCTCTACGAGCAGGTCTGTCAGCGCTTTGCCGAGTATCCGCAGGTGCGTCTGATCCGCGGGCTGCTGCCAGAGTCGCTGGCTGAGGCTCCCGAGAAGATCGCCTACCTGCACATCGATCTCAACCAGGCAGAGCCGGAGATTGCTGTTCTTGAGGTGCTCTTCGATCGCGTCGTCAGCGGCGGCATCATCATGCTCGATGACTATGAATGGGCGATGATCTATAGACCGCAGAAAATGCAGGAAGACCCCTGGTTCAGTCAGCGCGGCTACCGGGTGTGGCCTTTGCCGACCGGACAGGGCATGGTCATCAAACGTTGATTGCACAGCCTAGGGAGCCGGGCTATGAAGGTGCCGTCCGAGAATTTTGACCGTCAGGCGCTGAGCCTGCGTCTCGATGCCTTGCGTGAATATGTCGCCTGTCTGCATCACCTCAACAGCCATACCCAGCAGGATCTCAGTCTGCGCCTGCTGGCGATCCTGCAGCCTTTGCAGTCCTGTGAATGGCCGGGACGCGCTGAGCTGCTGCATCAGCTCGAGCCCTGGGCAGGCCGCCGTGCCGGTGATGCGCCGCCGCCGCAAACCACGGTGCTGGCCAATCTGCTCGATGAGCTGGCTGACGTGATCCCACATCTTGATGATGGCAGCCCGATGTTGCGTGCCGTCGAGGAGCCCCTGGTTTATCTGCAGGATGCCGACACCGGTCATGGTCAGCATCTCTATCAGCAGTTGCGCGGCATGGGTTATAGAGTGCAGGTCTTTATCCGCCTGGATGCCCTGCAGGTCTCAACCCTGCGGCGGCGGCCCGACATCCTCATCCTGGGCCCGGCGCCGGCTGAGCGTCAGCAGGCCCTCGACTGGCTGCAGACAGAGACCGGGTCCTTGCCCTGCATCCTGATCGATCACGATGAGTGTGTGAGCGCTCAGCTGCAGGCGGTGCGCGCCGGTGTGCAGGGCCACTTCATCCGGCCGGTGCATATGGCCGGCCTGTACCAGCGACTGACACAGTTGCTCGCCAGCGAACCTGGGCAGATCTCGCGGCTGCAGATTTTGCAGGTTGCCTCGACACGCACTTTTCCTCAGCTGCAGCAGGCTGGCGATCTGCAGGTGCAATGGGCGAATGACCCCGACACCCTGCTGGCCGGTCTGTCCTCTTTGCATCCCGAGCTTTTGCTGGTTGACGCCGCTGATATCGATAAGGCGCTGGACTGGGTCCGGCTGGTGCGCTTGCAGGATGCCTGGCGGCAAGTGCCGGTGCTGTTTTATGTCGACAGGGCGAGCGCCAGTCCGGCCGTATGGCAACATGCCGACCAGGTTTTGTATGCTGATATCGATGCGGCCATGCTCTTGACCTGTGTGCGTAGCCAGGCGCGCCGTTCGCGCATGCTCACCCAGGCTTTGACCCGTGATGGCCTGACCGGTTTGCTCACCCAGGTCGAAATCAGGAACCGTCTGGGCACCGAGATCGAGCGCAGTGTGCGTACCGGCAAGCCGCTGGCGGTGGCGCTGCTCGAAATCGATCATTTTGAGGATATACAGGCCACCTACGGTCATCTGATCGGCGATATGGTCTTGCGTACACTCGCCCATCTTTTGCGCAATCGTGTGCGCCGTACCGATTTGCTGGGGCGTTATGGCAGCGCGAGCTTCATGATCCTGCTGACCGACTGTCCGGCCGCTCACGCCCAGATCCTGCTGGAGGACCTGCGACAGAAATTTTCCACCTTGAGCCTGCATCCATCCTTGCAGGACTTTTTCTGTACCTTCAGTGCCGGTATGACCTGCCTGCAGGGCCAGGAGGGCGTCGACGATCTGCTCATGCGCCTGGACGCCGCACGCCTGGCGGCACGCCGCTCTGGGCCCGACCGTCTTTGTAGCTTGTAGGCGCTGTTAGTGCAGGGGTTCAAACAGTTTGCTTGCAATCTGTCCATATCTAATCTATTCTGCCCGTTATGGATAGATATGTAGCGATAGGCGAAGCCTCCGAAGCGTTGGGCGTGTCGATCACGACACTGCGACGCTGGGAGGCAGAAGGCAAGCTGATACCGGAGCGCACCGTGGGGCGGCAGCGGCGGTACGACCTTGCCAAGCTCAAGCCAGAGTTGTTTCATGCGATGCCACAAGACCGCAAAACGATTGCCTATGCCCGCGTTTCCAGCCACGACCAGAAGGACGATCTGGAGCGGCAAAAACAGGTGCTCGAACTGTATTGCGCCAAACAGGGCTGGACGTTCGAGGTGATCGCAGACCTTGGCTCCGGCATGAACTACAACAAAAAAGGCTTAAAGCGGCTGCTCGACGAGATCATCGAAGGCCGTGTTGGGCGTCTGGTCATTGCCCACAAAGACCGCCTGTTACGCTTTGGTGCTGAACTGGTGTTTGCGATTTGCGAAGCGAAAGACGTGGAGGTGCTCATCATCAACAAAGGCGTGGACACGACCTTTGAGGAAGATTTGGCGAAAGACGTGCTGGAAATCATCACAGTCTTTTCAGCGCGGCTGTACGGTAGCCGCTCGCGCAAGAACCAAAAACTACTCGATGGCGTGAAGCAGGCTGTTGAGGCTGCGTCATGCTGATTGCACATAAGATCGCGCTCGACCCAAACAACGCGCAGGCGACCTACTTCGACCGTGCGGTCGGGACGGCGCGTTTTGCCTACAACTGGGCGCTTGCCGAATGGCAACGCCAGTACGAGGCTTGCAAAGCTGATCCTTCTTTGCCCAAGCCTTCACAAATGGCGCTGCGCCGCCAACTCAACGGCATCAAGGCCGAGCAGTTCCCATGGATGCGTGAAGTCACCAAGAACGCGCCACAGATGGCGATCATCCAACTTGGGCAGGCATTCAAGAATTTCTTCGCGGGTCGCGCCAAGCACCCGAAGTTCCGCAAGAAAGGTCTGCACGATCGGTTCAGCCTGACCAACGATCAGTTTAGTGTCGATGGTTCACGCATACGCATCCCCAATCTGGGCTGGGTGCGTATGCGTGAGACGTTGCGTTTTACCGGCAAGATCATGTCGGCCACCGTCTCCCGTGTGGCCGACCGCTGGTTTGTCAGTATCACCGTCGATACCCCGGATAGTCCTCCCCTGCCCAAAGCCGAAAACCAAGGCGCGGTGGGTGTGGATTTGGGCGTATTGGCACTGGCAACGCTCTCGACGGGAGAAAGCATTGCGGGACCGAAGGCGCACAAGGCTTTGCTGTCCAGGTTGCAACGGCTATCGCGCAGCCTGTCGCGCAAAGTTAAAGGCTCCGAAAACCGAAAGAAGGCGAAGCTGAAACTGGCAAGGCTGCACGCCAGAATTAGTGACATTCGCAAGGATGCCCTGCATCAACTCACGACCGATCTGACGCGCCGGTTTCACACCATCGGCATTGAGGATTTGAACGTGCGCGGCATGGTCAAGAACCGGCATTTGTCGCGCGCCGTGGCGGATATGGGCTTCTTCGAGTTCCGGCGGCAACTGGAGTACAAAGCGGTGCAGCGTGGCGTAATGATCGTTGTGGCCGACCGCTGGTATCCCAGCAGCAAGACGTGTTCGAATTGCGGTCACAAGCTCGAAGCCTTGTCGCTGTCGGTGCGTGAGTGGTCTTGTCCTGCCTGTGGCTCGAT
>JAJZHK010000055.1 GCA_021804565.1 Pseudomonadota bacterium
CGAGGCGGCGAAGTATGACAGTCCTGTGCCCAGTCGCGAGCTGATCATGCAGGTGCTGGAAGCCTCGGGGCAGGGTTTGACCCATGAGCAGGTCTGCCGTCACTTTGGCCTGGATGAGGATGAAGCAGCACGCGAGGCGATCAGACGCCGCCTGATCGCCATGGCGCGTGATGGCCAGCTGCTAAGCAATCGCCGCGGCTCCTACATTCCCTTGCCGGCCTCAGAGCGCCTGTGCGGGACGGTCAGGGCGCATCCCGATGGTTTCGGGTTTCTGCAGCTTGATCAGGGCGGCGAGGATATGCTGCTCACCTCGCGGGAGATGCGCCAGGTCTTCGATGGTGACCGGGTTGAGGCGCGCGAGGGGGGCTACGACCATAAGGGCCGCCGCGAGGCCGTCATCCTGCGCGTGATCGAGCACCGCACCCGGTCTTTGGTCGGCCGCTACTATGAGGAAGAGGGCCGCGGCTTCGTCGTTCCCGATCACAAGCGACTGCTGCATGAGGTCTCGATCGAGGGGGATACGCTAGACGCCGAGCACGGCCAGTTCGTCGAGGTGGAGATCCTCCGTCAGCCGACCCACCGCGAGCCTCCAGCCGGCCGCATCCGTGAGGTGCTCGGCGACTATATGGCGCCGGGCATGGAGATCGATATCGCTCTGCGCACCTTTGCCATCCCACATGTCTGGCCGGCAGAAGTCGAAGCGGAGGTGGCGCACTGGGATGAGCAGGTGCGCCCGGCTGATATCAAGGGGCGTGTCGACTTGCGCGATCTGCCGCTGGTCACCATCGATGGCGAGGACGCCAAGGACTTCGATGACGCCGTTTACGCCAGCAAGCGTCGTTTCGGCGCCGGCTACCGTCTGGTGGTCGCCATCGCCGACGTCTCTCACTACGTCCGCCCGGGGATGGCGCTTGATGCACAGGCCTTGCAGCGCGGCACCTCGGTCTATTTTCCTGGCCACGTGGTGCCCATGTTGCCGGAGATCCTGTCGAATGGTCTGTGTTCCTTAAAGCCGCAGGTCGATCGTCTGTGCATGGTCTGCGACATGAACATCTCGCGCTCCGGGCGGGTGACCGCTTACCGCTTCTATGCGGCGGTCATGCACTCGCGGGCTCGGCTGACCTACAACCAGGTGGAGGCGCTCCTGCACGCCCCGGAGAGTCCTGAGGCGCTGCCTTTCCGGCGCGAGTGGAAGGATCTGGTGCCGGGTCTGCATGTCTTGCGGGACCTCTACGGCATCCTCCGTGCTGCCCGCGAAAAGCGTGGGGCTCTCGATTTCGACGCCCCCGAGACGCGCATCCTTTTTTCGGCGGATCGCAAGATCGAGCGCATTATGCCGGTGCTGCGTCACGACGCGCACAAGTTGATCGAGGAGTGCATGCTGGCGGCCAATGTCTGCGCCGCTGCCTGGGCCTTGAAGCACAAACTGCCCGTGCTCTATCGCAACCACCAGGGGCCGCGCGATGAAAAGCTGACGCGTTTGCGCGCTTTCCTCGGTCCTTTGGGCTTGAGTTTGCCGATCAGCGAGCAGCCACGCCCGCAGGATTTTCATGGCCTGCTGGAGCAGATTCGCGAGCGTCCCGACCGTCAGGTCATCGAAACCATGCTCTTGCGCTCCCTGTCACAAGCCTTTTATGGCCCGGAAAATCTCGGCCACTTTGGCCTGAATTACCTGGCCTACGCCCACTTTACCTCGCCGATACGTCGCTATCCGGATCTGCTCCTGCATCGCGCCCTGCGTGCCCATGCACAGGCTGAGCCGACGGTGTTGTCCGCCATGACGGCGCATATGCCGGCCTGGGGTGAGCATTGCTCGATGACGGAAAGGCGTGCCGACGAGGCGACCCGAGACGTCATGGCCTGGCTCAAGTGCGAGTACATGAGCGCTCATGTCGGCGAAGACTTCGACGGCGTGATCACCGGTGTCACCGCCTTCGGTATGTTCATCGAACTGAGCGATGTTTTCGTCGAAGGCATGGCGCACATCAGCCACTTGGGGGCCGATTACTACGTCTTCGACGTCCGCACGCAGAGTCTGCGCGGCGAGAACTCAGGTCAGACCTACGCTCTCGGCGATCACGTCCAGGTGCGTGTCGCCGGGGTCGACCTCGATCAGCGCAAGATCGATTTTCAGCTTTTGACCAACGGCAGCTCGCGGCGACAGAAGCGTAGCCGTCAGCGCGCGCGGGGGGATTGATGGCGACCACCATCGTCTTTGGGCTGCATGCCTTGCAGTCCTTGCTCGATCAGCAGCCTGAACATGTTCTTGAGCTGTTTGCCCTCGAAGATCGCCGGGATGCGCGTCTGCAGGCCCTGCTGGCGCAAGCCGAACTGCTCGGTCTGGCGGTGCACTGGCGTACCCGCGAGCAACTCGACAAGCTGTGCGAGGGAGGCCAGCATCAAGGTCTGGCGGCGCGTATCCGCGAGCGCCCTGCGGCCAGTGAAAACGACCTCTGGGATATCCTCGATGCGCTGCAGGAGCCGCCTTTTCTGCTGCTGCTCGATGGCGTCACCGATCCGCACAACCTCGGCGCCTGCCTGCGTAGCGCAGCGGCGGCCGGGGTTCATGCGGTGGTTGCACCTCGCGATCGCGCCGTCGGTTTGACGGCGGTGGTGCGCAAGGTGGCGGTGGGTGCCACCGAGGTGCTGCCCTTCATTCAGGTGACCAATCTGGCGCGCTGCATGGGGCTGTTGGCCGAGCGCGGCCTCTTCATCGTTGGCCTCGCCGCTGATGAGGCCGGCCCGGCCATCTATGACAGCGATCTGCGCGGACCCTTGGCGCTGGTTCTCGGCGGTGAGGGCGAGGGCATGCGCAGGCTGACCCGTGAGCGTTGTGACCAGCTGGCGCACATTCCCATGCAACGACACATCGAGAGTCTCAATGTGTCGGTGGCCGCTGGCGTGGCCTTGTTCGAGGCGCTGCGCCAGCGGCGCAACCCGCCTACTTGATGTAGTTGACCGTGGCCGTCGGCGGGGTACGGATCTGCACGTTCACCGCTGCCGCTGAACTCGACGAGGCGTCGGGAATGGTGAAGACGTAGGTGCTCGGCGGCTGCTGGGCTTGCACCGGGCTTTGGCCGTGATCGGCATTGCTGATGTCGCTGAGATTGGTCAGCAGATCGACATTGGAGCGCAGCTTGTTGTCGCTGATGGCGGCATTGCTGCCCGCTGCAGGAGCGCTGAGTCCGCCGCTGATGGCGGTGTTGGCCAAGGCCGGCGCCGGCGCCGGGGTCAGATCGGGATCGCTGTCCGGCGAGACGTCGGTGCTGTCGTCGATATTGAGCTTGGCGGCGGTCTTGACCGCCGCTTCGATGTTTTCCGGCTCGTGCGGGCCCGTCTTGGCGACGCTCGAGCTGCTGTCGGTCGTTTTGCTGGCGGGCTTGCTACTGGGCTTGGCTTCGCTGACGGCCCCTGCGGGCGCCGCGGAAGTTTTGCTGGCCTGGTTTTTCTTGCGCTGCCAGGCGTTGAGCGCATCGAGAAACTCGCCGTAGCTGGCGTAGTTTTCAAGGTGCGGCCGTCCCTGCTTGATCAGGGGCTCGGCTCGGCTGAGCGATGACAGTGCACCCAGGCTGAGGCCCAGGCAGATCCAAAGCAGGATGCGTGGTCGGGCTGATGTCATGAGGGGTCCTCCCTGCGGATGCTTTAAGGTGTCCGACGCCTGCCCTGGCGCCCTCCCATCTCTTTTTCTGATTCTTAATTATTTTTTAATGGATGAAGCGGTACAAATGTTAACTTGATCAAGGAACTGACTCAAGCCCACAACCCTTTTTTCCGACGAAGCGCCATCGGTCCGTGGGTGTACGCCGGCCATCCGCCGAACCTGGAGCTTTGCGACGGGCGGCGATATACGACCTTGCCAGCGGGCTGGGTTTTTTGTACACTTGGCCCCCCTTTTTTAGGGCGGGATTTCGATCCCAACTCCTTGTCATGTTTCGGCATGACTGCTCAAACCGTGAGGAGCATACTCAAGATGCGTCATTATGAAGTCGTTTTTTTGGTGCACCCCGACCAGAGCGAGCAGGTGCCTGCTATGGTCGAGCGCTACACCACGCAGATCAAGGAGGCGGGTGGTCAGATCCACCGTCTCGAGGACTGGGGCCGTCGCCAGCTGGCTTACCCCATCAATAAAATTCACAAAGCGCACTATGTGCTCATGAACATCGAGTGCGATCAGGCCACCTTGCGTTCGCTGGAAGACGCCTTCCGCTACAATGATGCGGTGATCCGTAACCTCTTCATCCGCCGTGACGAAGCCATCACCGAGGAATCGCCGCTGGCCAAGAGCGCCGAAGAGAAGCGTAGCCGCAAGGTTCGCGGTGAAGGCGAAGCCGAGTCTATCGGCAGCTTTGACGCCGCGGAATAAGGCTGGAACGAAACCGAGGCTGAAGTGTGGAGTACAACCGCGTACACGTCAGTGGCAAGATGGTAGGCCGTGATGAAGTACGCAGCAGTCCAGCAGGTGTGCGCCTCTGTGATCTCAAGATCGAGCACAGATCGCGTCAACCGGATGGAACCGGGTGGAAAGAGGTGCGCTTCGTCGCGCGGGTACGAGTCAGCGATCCTTATCTGGACATGCTGCTGGACCTGCCGCTAGGAGAGCCCCTCGAGATCCAGGGTTATCTGGGTCGTCAAAGCCACCAGGATGCGCAGTTGATCATCTACGCTTGGGCCGTGCATCGATTGAATCAGGAGTAAGAAACATGGCGCGTTATTATCGTCGTCGCAAGTTTTGCCGCTTTACCGCCGAGAACACCAAGTACATCGACTACAAGGATCTCGAAACCCTCAAGCAGTATGTGACCGAGAACGGCAAGATCGTCCCCAGCCGCATCACGGGAACCAAGGCTCGCTATCAGCGTCAGCTGTCGCTGGCCATCAAGCAGGCTCGCCTGCTGGCCTTGCTGCCCTACACCGACAACCACAACTGAGATTCCCTGGGAATCATTCGCTGGAGCTAAGGTTCAAGATGGACGTCATCCTGCTGGAAAACATCAAGAAACTGGGTGGTCTCGGTTCGCGTGTCAACGTGCGCGCCGGTTATGGCCGTAATTTTCTCATTCCCCAAGGCAAGGCCATTCCGGCGACGGCGGCCAATATCGCCGCTTTCGAAGTGCGTCGTGCCGAGCTTGAAAAAGCGGCCGCCGATCAGCTGGCAGCAGCCCAGGCCCGTGGTGACCGTTTGGCGGCTCTGCTCGTCAACATCGTCTCCAAGGCGGGCGACGAAGGCAAACTCTTCGGCTCGGTGGGAACGCGCGATATCGCTGAAGCGGTGACGCGTGCTGGCGAGGCCCTGGAGAAGGCGGAAGTGCGCCTGCCCAATGGTCCGCTGCGCATGATCGGTGAATATGTCGTCGACGTGCAGCTGCATCATGACGTGATGGCTCAGGTCAAAATCAACGTCATCCCCGAATAAACCGGGGTCAAGCCGTACAAGAGGCACTGTTCCTGACTGGCAGGGGCAGTGTCTTTTTTTTGCAGGAGGCGAGGTATGAGCGAGGCGAAAGCATCACCACTTCAGGCGCCCCATTCGATCGAAGCCGAGCAGGCCGTCCTCGGTGGCTTGCTGATCTACTCCGACAGCTGGGAGCAGGTGTCGGAAATCCTCAACGAGCAGGATTTTTATCGTAAGGATCATCGCTATATCTATCAGGCCATACGCACGCTGAGCAGTGATGGACAGGCCTGTGACGCGGTCACCGTCGCCGACTGGCTGCAGCGTGTCGGTCAGCTCGACCAGGTCGGCGTGGCCTATCTCGGCGAGCTGGTCGCCAATCAGGCCTCCACCGCCAATTTGCGTGCCTATGCCGAGATCGTCCATGAGCGCTCGGTGTTGCGCCAGCTGGCCAAGGTGGCTCATGAGATCGCTGACAGCGCTTACCATCCTGGCGGGCGCAGCTCGGATGAGCTGCTCGATCATGCCGAAGCGCAGATATTTGCCATCGCTGAACAGCAGGAGCAAGGCAGCGGGCCGCAGCCGCTGGCCACTTTGCTCAAGCAGACGGTACGCCGCATCGACCATTTGTACCACTCGGGCGAGTCGATCACCGGTATCACCACCGGCTTTGCCGATCTCGACGAGAGCACGTCGGGAATGCAGCGTGGTGATCTGCTGATCGTCGCCGCACGTCCGTCCATGGGCAAAACGACCTTTGCCATGAATCTGGTCGAAAATGTTCTGCTCCGTCAGGAGCTGCCGGTCCTGGTCTTTTCCATGGAAATGCCGGCAGCGCAGATCGTCACGCGTATGATCGCCTCGATAGGTCGCATCGACCAGACCCGTTTGCGCAATGGCAAACTGCAGGATGAGGACTGGTCGCGTCTGACCTCGGCGGTGAATCTGCTCAATGCACGCAAGCTGCTGATCGACGACTCCCCGGCTTTGACCCCGACCGATGTGCGCTCGCGGGCGCGCCGGGTCGCCCGCGATCATGGCGGCCAGCTCGGCGCCATCATGGTCGATTATCTGCAGCTGATGCGGGTTCCTGAGGCGGCCAATAATCGCGTCAATGAAATCTCCGAGATCTCCCGCTCGCTCAAGGCCCTGGCCAAAGAGATGAACTGCCCCCTGATCGCCTTGTCGCAGTTGTCGCGAGCGGTCGAAAGTCGACCCAACCGGCGCCCGGTGATGTCGGATCTGCGTGAATCAGGGGCCATCGAGCAGGATGCGGACGTCATCATGTGCATCTACCGTGATGAGGTCTACAACGAAGAGTCTCCCGACAAGGGCACCGCCGAGATCATCATCGTGAAACAGCGTAATGGTCCTATCGGGACGGTGCGTCTGGCTTTTCGTGGTATTTATAGCCGCTTTGAGGATCTGGCTCCCGACTATCAGCAGCTCGATCGTTACCAGGAGTAGTTTTTATCATGTCCGAGAGCCGTGTCAGCATCGACAGCTCGGCTTTACGCCATAATCTGCAGCGCGTGCGCCAGTGCCGGCCAGCGGCCAAGGTCCTGGCCATGGTCAAGGCGCAAGCCTATGGCCACGGTGCGGTGGCGGTCGCGCGCATCCTCGCAGCCGCCGGCAGCGATGCTCTCGGTGTGGCGCATCTGGACGAGGCGGTGCAGTTGCGCGACGCCGGCATCACCCTCCCGATCGCCCTGCTCGAAGGGCTGGTGGCCCATGAGGCCCTCGACACCGTTGCGCAGCTCAGCCTGCAGCTCGTCGTCCACCAGCACGAGCAGCTGCAAGCCCTCCTGCAATGGCCTGGGCAGATCGGCAAGGTGTGGATCAAGATCAATACCGGCATGCATCGCCTGGGTTTTGCTGTCGATGAGGTGGCGGCGGTGCGTTCCGCCCTGCAGCAGCGCGGCGGTATCGGCGAGCTCGGCTTGCTGACGCATCTGGCCTGTGCCGATGACCGGCAAGACCCGCGTACCGACCATCAGCTGCGCTGTTTTGCTGAGGCCGCTGCCGGCTGGGCCGAGCAGGACACCTCGGTGGCCAACAGTGCCCTCATCCTGGCGCGGCCCGGGCAGGAGTGCAGTTGGGTACGACCTGGCCTGATGCTCTACGGTGCCAGTCCCCTGCTTGGCCAGACAGCCGCTGAGCTCCAGCTGCGAGCGGTGATGCGCCTGAGTTCGCGGGTCATCGCCGTGCAGCGCCTGCGTGCCGGTGACGAGGTCGGTTACGGCGCCAGCTGGCGAGCCCCGCGCGACGGTCGTATCGCCATCGTGGGCATCGGCTATGGTGATGGCTATCCGCGAACGGCGCAGGCCGCACCGGTGGCCTTGCGGGGTCGCCGCTATCGTTTGGCGGGGCGTGTTTCCATGGACATGCTGGCGATCGATGTCGGTAACGATGAGGTCGAGCTCGGTGATGAAGTTGAGCTGTGGGGGCCGACGATAGCTGCCGATGAGGTCGCCGCCTGTGCCGGCACCTTGTCTTATGAGCTGTTTTGCCGTTTGACCCAGCGTGCCCATAGACATCATCTTTGAGGACTCGATATGGCCAAGTCACGCCCTGAGTACGCCTGTCAGCAATGCGGAGCGATCACCCGGCAGTGGGCCGGGCAGTGTGCCGACTGTGGCGCCTGGAACAGCCTGAGCGAAGTGCGCACTCCAGCTGCCGCCCGCCCCGGCGTGCGTCAGGGTGGCTACAGCGGACAGGTGGCGCAGGTGCAAAAGCTCGAGTCGGTGCAGATGGGCCAGGAGCTGCGTCATGCGACGGGCATCGGTGAACTCGACCGGGTTTTAGGCGGCGGACTGGTGGCCGGCTCGGTGGTGCTCATCGGCGGTGACCCGGGCATCGGCAAGTCGACCCTGCTGCTGCAATGCCTGACCGGCCTGGCACGCGATCTGCCGGCGCTTTACGTCACCGGCGAGGAGTCTCTGGCGCAGGTGGCCATGCGCGGCCGGCGACTCGATCTTCCTCTTGATGCCCTGATGGTCATGGCCGAGGTCCGTGTCGAGGATATTTTGGCGACGGCGCGGCAGTTGCAGCCGAAGGTGATGGTCATCGATTCGATACAGACCCTCTATACCGAGCAGATCAGCTCGGCGCCGGGCGGGGTCTCGCAGGTGCGTGAAAGTGCGGCGATACTGACCCGCTATGCCAAGGAGACGCACACGGCCTTGTTTTTGATCGGTCATGTCACCAAGGAAGGCGCCCTGGCCGGGCCACGCATCCTCGAACACATGGTCGATGCCGTGCTCTATTTCGAGGGCGAGGCGGACTCGCGCTACCGCATGATCCGTGCCATCAAGAATCGTTTTGGCGCCGTCAATGAACTCGGTGTCTTCGCGATGACCGACAAAGGGCTGCGCGAGGTGGCCAACCCGTCGGCGATTTTTTTGTCGCGCTTCGCCGAGGCCATCCCTGGCAGTCTGGTGATGGTGACCCGCGACGGCACACGGCCACTGCTGGTCGAAGTACAGGCTTTGGTGGATGAGGCTTACGGCCATCCACGGCGTGTCGCGGTGGGCCTGGATGCCAATCGCCTGGGGATGCTGCTGGCCGTGTTGCATCGTCATGGCGGTGTGTCCTCGGTCGGTCAGGATGTGTTTGTCAACGTCGTCGGTGGCGTCAAGGTGCTGGAAACCGGCTCCGATCTGGCGGTGCTGGTGGCCATCGTGTCCTCGCTGCGCTCGCAAGCCTTGCCGCACGACCTGGTGGTTTTTGGTGAAGTGGGTCTGTCCGGCGAGATCCGGCCGGTGCCTAATGGGCAGGAGCGCTTGCGTGAAGCACGCAAGCACGGCTTCCGGCGGGCCATCATCGCCGAAGCCAATGCGCCGCGGCAGCCGATCGAGGGCTTGCAGGTCTTCGCTGTGCGCACCTTGGCCGCCGCCTTGGCGGCGCTTTGAGTCCATCCGTGTCTGCCCCTGTCGCCGAGCATCCGGCAGTGGCATACTCGGCATCATCTTCCTAGCCAGGGGGCCAGCATGGCGTCGGTGTTGCAAGAGCAGGGTATGCGTGAGCAGGCGCAGTTGCGCGACCTCATGAGCGGCGGTGGTCGCCTGAGCTTCCCTGAGCCTCTGGAAAGTGCTTTTACCGCCCAGCATGATCTGGACACCCGCCTGCTCCTGCGGCGCGGCGCCATGGCCTTGATGCTTTTTGCGGCGATGATCGGCGTTGCTCAGGGTTTTGTCCTCTGGCGCCTGAGTCCTCCGCTCGACCTCGTCCATGACCTGGTCGTCTGGACCTTGGGTTTCTGGATCATCATGGCGGCCCTCGGCGCCGTCCTCTTGTGCGCGGTGATTGAAGCCTGGGCGCCGTACTTCGTGCCGGTCCGGGCTTTGGCCAGCTTTGTGGGGGTGCTGACCATCCTGCTGGCGACCTGGAGCATCGACAACCGCTATTTTGCCAACCTGGCCGGCTATCTGGTGACCATGATCTTGCTGGTGGTGTATGGCTTCAGTCGACAGCGACTGCTGCCGGCTTTTTTCCTCGTACAAAGCGCTGCCCTGGTCGCCTTGGGGATAGGTCTGCTGCTCGGTCGATTGCCGGGATGGATACAGCTGGGGCAGTCTTTCGGCATGGCCAGCCTGTTCGGTGCCGTGCTCGGTGCCCTGCTGGAGTACCGCGATCGGCAGATTTTTCTTCAGTCACGGCTGCTGACGATCGAGGCCGAACAGTTGTCGCGTATGGCCATGGACCTGGATGGACGGGCTCGTGTCGATCGGCTGACCGGTCTGCTCAACGAGCACTATTTCACCGAACTGCTGGCCCGCGAGTGGGAGCGTGCCCGGCGGGAGCAGGAGCCTCTGTCACTTTTGCTAATCGACACGCGTCATTTTCAGCGTTTCAACGAGTTCTATGGGTATGCGGCCGGAGATTGCTGCCTGGCGGCCTTGGCGCGTGTGCTTGAGGCGGTGATGAAGCGGCATATCGATCTGGCCGCACGTCTGCACAATGCCGAACTCCTGCTGTTGCTCCCCAATACCCCGGCCGCCGGCGCGCGCAAGGTGCAGGAGCGTATCGAAGACGCCGTGCATGATCTGGCGATCGAGCACCAGGCCGAAGCCGATGGACTCCTGCATGTCGACATCGGCATCACCAGCATGGTGCCGCATAGCCAGCAGTCCTATGAGGACTTTTTGCAATCGGTGCGGGAGACGATGTGCCTGGTCAAGTCCTCCAGCAGCGACACCTCGATCGTCTGGTGAGTCAGTGCCGTGGTCGCAGGTGCTTCTGCAGGGCGGTCAGCGAGGCGAAGGTGTCGCCGTTGACGCGGTACTCGGCCCCACAATAGCCATGGTAGGGCAGTTCTTCGATCAGGGCGAAGAAGGCCGGCCAGTCGATCTTGCCGCTGCCGGGTGCACCACGCCCGGGCAGGTCGGCAAACTGCAGGTGGCCCAGATGGGCGATGTTCTCGCGCAAGGTCGAGGCGATCTCTCCGCCCATGCGCAACAGGTGGTAGATGTCGATCTGCATTTTCAGGGAGTCTTCGCCGACCTCAGCGATCAGGTCTTGCAGCTGTGACACCTGATGCATCAAAAAGCCCGGCATGTCGTAGATGTTGATGGCCTCCACGCAGGTGCTGATGCCGAGTTCGC
The DNA here is from genome assembly GCA_021804565.1 of Pseudomonadota bacterium. Taxonomy (GTDB): domain Bacteria; phylum Pseudomonadota; class Gammaproteobacteria; order Pseudomonadales; family Moraxellaceae; genus JAJZHK01. Next base: position 10,996 of record JAJZHK010000055.1, read on the forward strand.
TGAGGCTGCGGCAGGTCAGGCGCAGATTCTCGACCAGGCAGTCCCACTGTGCCTGCGGCGGATGCTGGGGCAGGCTGCGTCCGGCGAGGACGTTGACGCAGGGGACGTGCAGGTCCTCCGCCCAGCGGCGCGCCTCGGACAGCGCCGCACGGTAGTCACGGCGGCGCTCGGGCACGGCGGCAAGACCGGCGCCTCCCTGCATGAGGTCGCCGGCCGGCAGGTTGATGAGCACCAGCGGCAAGCCGGCTTGTGCCAACTGCTGTTTGAGGCGGGCGCGCTCCCAGTCATAGGGAAATTGGATCTCGACAGCGGCGAAGCCGGCGCGTGCCGCAGCATCGATGCGCGCCTGCCAGGGCAGTTCGGTGAACAGCATGGACAGGTTGGCGGACAGCTTCAGCACAGCTTCACCCCGTACAGATCGATGATGCGGCTGAGGTCGTCCTCTTGCCAGCCGGCATGCATCGCCTGATCCAGCTGCTGCAGCGCCAGGGCCGCCAGTTTCAGTGGCAGACCCTCGGTCGCGGCGCATTGCAGAACATTGGCCAGATCCTTGCGCAAGGTGGCGACCTTCCATTGCACCGGTTCGTGCTGGTGAGAGGCCATGCGCGGCGCCAAGGTTTGAAAGGGCAGCGAGTCGGCGTAGCCCCCGGCCAGCGCGCTCGGCAGCCGGGTGGCATCGACGCCGGCCGCTTCGGCCAGAGCGATCGCCTCAGCGATGAGCAGGCTGTTGGCGGCGACGATGAGCTGGTTGCAAAGCTTGCTGACTTGACCACAACCGAGTCCACCCATGGCGGTGAGCCTTTGTGAAAAGGCCTGGGCGATGGGACGCAAGCGATCGATATCCTGTTCCTGGCCGCCCGCCATCACCACCAGGCTGCCGTTCTCAGCGCCACGCACCCCGCCGCTCACCGGGGCGTCGACCCAGTGCGCCGCGGTCTGGGCGGCGATGGCTCGGGTTTGCTCAGGACTGATGGAAGACAGATCAACGATCAGTTGCTGAGGCTGCAAAACTCCCAGCCCGGTCGCCCCGAGAACCACCGCACGCACCGCTTCTGCATCGCTCAGACAGAGCAGGATGAGCTGGCAGTGCTGGCCGATCTCGGCGAGATCGGTGGCCGCCCGGGCCCCCTCGCGGATCAGCGGCAAGGCCTTCTCCGGGCTACGATTCCAGACCATCAGCGGGTGACCTGCCGCCAGCAGGCGCAGCCCGATGGGACGCCCCATCAGGCCCAGACCGATCAGTCCTATCATCGTTCGAGCTTGCTCCACACGGCTTCCTGGCGCCCGGCCTCCACCCAGGCTTGCATCGCCGGCAGGGCGAGGATGCGCGCTATATAGGCACGCAGCTCGCTGGAAACCTGGCTGGCGAGACCGTAGCGGTCCAGGCGGACCATCACCGGCGCATAGTAGGTGTCGATGATGCCCATCGCGCCGAGCAGGAAGGGGCCGCCATGGGTGCGCAACAGGCCGCCCAGACACTGCTCGAGCAAGGCGATGTCGGCTTGTGCCTTGTCGCTGATCGGATACGGTGTCGGGGTGCGTGCGACATTCATCGGACACTCGCTGCGCAAGGCGCTGTAGCCACTGTGCATCATTGCGCAGTAAGAACGGGCCTGGGCGCGCCGTTGCGGGTCCTGCGGCCAGCCGTAGGCGAGATCATAGTTTTCGGCCAGGTATTCAGCGATGGCCAGGGTATCGAAGACCGTCAGGCCGGCATCGATGAGCAGGGGCACCTGGGCGTTGGGGCTGAGCGCGCGCAGCTGCTCTTTGTAGTTCGCCGAGGCCAGGTCGATATGACGCTCGACGAAGCTCAGCTGATTGACGCTGAGCAGCAACCAGGCACGTAAAGACCAACTCGAGTAGCGCTTGTTACCGATGACGAGTTCGAGAGACATGATGAGCTCCTTAGCTGATGCTGCGTGCGGCGTAGGGACGATCCGTAGATTTGCGATTGCGCTCAATGGCGATACGATGGTTGCGCCCGAGGATGAGGCGCAGCTGCCACAGCCTTTCACCGAGCAGTATGCGCCAGGGTCGCCTGAACAAGGTGCCATCGACCAGCTTCTTGGCGGCGGCCAGGGCGTCAGGCGAACGCAAACGCAGCTCGGCCAGCAAAGCTTCGACATCCTGCTGTGGATCGGCGCTGCAGTGGCTGATCAGGCCCAGGGCCTGAGCTTGCCTGGCGTCGATGACGCGGGCGGTGAAGATCAGTTCCTTGGCGAGGTCAGGGGCCACCCGTCCGCGCAGGGTCAGCAGGGCGCCCATATCAGGAATCATACCCCACTTGCTTTCCATGAGGGACAGTTGCGCCTGCTCGTGCACGAAACTGATGTCGGCGCCGAGGGCGAGTTGCATGCCGGCGCCGTAGCAGTGGCCGTGCACCAGGGCGATGACCGGCATGGGCAGCCGTCGCCAGATCAGGTTGACACGCTGAAAC